>JAIRSU010000127.1 GCA_031255285.1 Treponema sp.
AAATACACCAACCCAGCATAAACGCCGTAGTTTATCGCCGTATTCGAGAGCCCAACGATGCCAAATTTGACGAATTGTAGAAAAAACGCTCTGTCAAGTCTTATCAAGGCTGAACCGCCCCCCTATCGTATCCATTCTAAAAATTCCTCATAATTCCTGATGTAGTCAGCAACGTCATATTTTTCGGATGCCAAGACGAGGCAGATTGAGTTTGATGAGAAAGCTTGCTCATACGCCCAAACACTGGGCGGTATATGGACTCCATAATACGGTTGGGTCAATTGTACCGTCCGTTTCACCTTACCATCGTCAAGGACAACTTCGAAAGCACCGCTTGCCGCGATGAGAAACTGGTGGCAGTTTCTATGAGCATGCGCTCCACGTGACTCGCTACCGGGTATGTCATACAAATAAAAAACTCTCTGCACGGAGAATGGCAATGAAATATCGCTCTCCACTACAGTTAAACTACTACGCTCATCATAGTATTTGCCAAGTCCAATGACCGCACAATCAAATACTGTCGGTTTATTCATTTTATACCTCTCATAAGCGGCGGTGATATATTTTTTAATGGTAGTTCTATATTCGTGTACGTTGCGGCCCATACCAAATAAAGTGCAATAAATAAAAATACAAATAAGAAACTGGTAAGTAATTTATACCATTTAAAGAAGAAATGGTAACACTCTCTTACATTTTCAAAGGTCTGTGATTTAGTTGCTACCAATAATTGAGGTAAAAAGATGATGAGTATAAACAACGCGAGAAACGATGCGACAAAGGTCCGAAACCTTATTATTTCATCTAATCCGGTGAATCTGAAAATACTTTTGCCTATATAAGGGAAAAAGAGGAACACATACCCTCTAATCGAATAGGGAAAAAAGAAGCCGTCTTTTTCGAATTCGAACGATTTACTCAATTCCCAATATACCCCCGAATCATAGAGAAAATGTCGAATATCCATAGTCATGCTGTAGATAAAGAGAATGGCAAATCCAGCTATGAATGCGAATACCGCCGTAAGTAAACAATCTTTTCTATCAATGCTCAATTCTTTCATCATTTTTACCTTTCAATGTTAGAAATTCATCATAATCATGAATATGGTCATCAGTGACGTGTCCCGTACTTGAAACTATCAAAGCCAATGAGTTAGTAGAAAAATCACACATTTCTAACCATGTCATACGTGGAGTATAGAGTCCGTAATAGGAGCGATTGAGACTGAAGGTTGATTTTTCCCTTCCATTGTCAGACGTAACATTAAAACTACCGGACAAGGCTACGATAAACTCGTCCGTAGTCTTGCAGGCGTAACCGATACGAGCCTCTTCGCTCAGCGTTTCTTCGTAAATCCAATATATCCGTTTTATCTCGAATGGGATTTGCGCACAATTCTCAAAAAAAGAAAGAGTGCCTCGCTTATCAGAGATTTTGGGTAAGTTTATGATTCTTGTTTCAGTCACTTATGCTCTCTCCTGCTTCTTTGACGTATCCGTGCTGAACCGCTGGATTCCCATACCAGAGCATTCGTGGCGGTATATCTCTCGTCACAACACTTCCCGCGCCGATAAGCGCGTATTCGCCGATGGTATGCCCTGCGATAATAGTCGCGTTAGCTCCGATTGAACATCCTCTTTTTAAAAGTGTTCTTACAAAAGAAACCGGATGCTGCTTTGACCTAGGGAAAATATCATTCGTAAACGTTACGTTTGGGCCAATGAATACATCATCCTCCACCGTAACGCCATCCCATAGTTGGACACCTGATTTTATCGTTACATTGTTTCCTATAACAACATTGTCTTCAATAAACACTCCAGCGCAAATATTACAATTCTGTCCAATAATAGCTTTCTCTAAGACGACGCAAAACTGCCAAATATTGGTATCCTTGCCAATATTGCTTGCCTTTACATCGGCAAGAGGGTGTATCATATACGTTCCTCCACAATGAACGTCGGGCGCCTGAGTGACGCGGAGAACGTTCGCCATAAATAGCTCCCCAAAATCCCTAATGTCAGCATAATTATTCCAAATGCACTCAGATTGAATATCATCAAAGTTGTAAAACCAGTTATTGGTATCTTATCTCGTAACCTGCCTATAAAAACGATAACGCCCCATACAAAAGAAACTACGAGAGCAATAAATCCAAGGTACGAAACAAATGAAATGGGAATCGTTGAAAACGTAAATAGAGTATCGGTTACCAGGCGTATCTTTTTATATAGCGTCCATCGACTCCTACCGATTTCTCGTTTACGTCGAATATACGGTACAACCGCGGTCCGAAACCCGCTCCACAGTATCTGCCCAGTCAACGCTGAGTTTCGCTCATCCATATCACGCAAGACTTCTATCACTTTGCGGTCAAGCAAGAATACATCGAATCCATTACGTGGCATATTCGGTAGAGCGACTTTTCGCGTTAGCCAGTAATACAAATTAGAGAACAACGCCAAATCTTCTCTGCCTTCACGGACAGCCAATACCACATTATTACCATCCTTCCATTTAGTATACATATTTAGAATTAATTCAGTCGGCTCCTGCATATCTGCGGCTTTTACCACAGCACAATCCCCGTTACTATTGACAAGCCCGCATAGAATCGCCGCATGCGATCCGAAATTTCGCGATAGTCGGAACAGCCGTATATGTCTATCTCGTATCGCCAGACCCTTTAATATCTCCCAACTTTCATCTTTGGAACCGTCATCCACAAAAACAAGTTCATAGTCTATGCCGATTTTTCCAATAAAATTCTCTTGTAAATCCGCATAGAGCGGCTCCAAATTTGCCTCGCTAAAATAAACAGGAACTATAATCGAAATCTTTTCCATAATAACCTCATTAACCCTCCCACGAATTTAATACATCAATAACATATCTAGTCTGTTCGTCTGAAGACACAGGGCTTATCGGCAAACTCAATTCTTCACGATGAATCTTCTCTGTTATAGGGAGAGACAAATCATTCCATATCTTGTAGCATTCCTGCTTATGCGGTGGAATTGGATAATGAATCATAGTCTGGATATTTTTACTCGAAAGATATGCTTGCAAAGCATCTCGTTTCTCCACTAGAATTGGGAAAATATGAAACACATTAGCGTTCCAATTAGGTACATTCGGTAAAACAATATATGGATTTTTGATACCTTCAATATATTTTCGTGCGATTCTTCTGCGTGAGTCGTTATCTGTATCAAGATACATTAATTTCACGCCAAGTATCGCGGCTTGTATTTCGTCGAGACGGCTGTTTCTACCTTGATAGCGGAATATGTATTTCTGCGACGATCCATAGTTTGACAACGCACGGACTATTTCTGCGAGCGTTGCATCGTCTGTCGTTACCATGCCCCCATCTCCGAACGCTCCCAGATTCTTCCCCGGATAGAAGCTGTGCCCGGCCGCATCTCCAAGTGCACCTGTACGCTTCTCCCCGTACAGGCAACCATGTGCCTGTGCGTTATCCTCTATTAGTTTTAAACCATGTCTTTTACATATCTCGCCGATTTTTTCCGTATAAGCACATCGGCCATATAAATGAACTATCATCACGGCTCTAGTCCTTGTCGTGAGTGCAGACTCGATTCTTGTATCATCAATCTGGTATGTATTGACATCAGGTTCAACCAAAATCGGTGTGAGCCTATTCTCCGTAATAGCAAGAATTGATGCAATATAAGTATTCGCAGGGACAATCACCTCGTCTCCTTCATCAAGTATTCCCAGCTCTTTATACGCCCGTAAAATGAGCGTGAGTGCATCGAGCCCGTTAGCACATCCAATCGCGTTTTTCACGTTAATGTATTCTGCATAATGCGCCTCGAATTTCGTGTTTTCTGTACCCTGTAAATACCAACCCGAGTCCACCACTCGATGAATCGCATCACGAATCTCTTCAACATATTTTTGAGTAACGTCTTTTAGTGATAAAAATGGAATTTGTATCATCTATCGCTCCTTGTAATTTTTTTCAATCCAACATCGGTATGCGCCGCTTCGGACCCCGTCCACCCACTCTATGTTTCCAAGATACCAATCCACAGTCTTGACGAGCCCTTCTTCAAAGTCGATAACTCGTTCCCAATTCAACTCGCGCTTGATTTTCGTGCAATTCATCGCGTAACGGCGGTCATGCCCAGGCCTATCTTTGACAAATGCGACAAGTCGATTTAGGTCGTCCGCATCGGCGCCCACAGCCTTCGCTACAATTTCAATAAGCGTCTGTATGAGACGGATATTTTCCCATTCATTCTCACCGCCTATGTTGTAACTTTCGCCGATTTTGCTACATTGCAGGATTCGCCATACAGCCCGATTATGGTCGTCGACGTGAATCCAATCTCGCACATTCCGTCCGTCCCCATAGACAGGAAGCGGCTTCCTCTCTTTCAGGTTCAGTATCATCAAGGGAATGAGCTTTTCGGGGAACTGATAGGGACCGTAGTTGTTGGAGCAGTTCGACAGTGTAACCGGGAGTCCGTAAGTGTGATAAAACGCCATAACCATGTGGTCGCTTGAGGCTTTGCTCGCCGAGTACGGGGAGCGTGGGGCGTAGGGCGTCGTCTCGGTGAAAGCGCCTGTCTCACCGAGAGAGCCGTAAACCTCGTCTGTGCTAACGTGGTGAAAGAGAACTCCGTCCCGTCCCGCCCAATAGCGGCGAGCAGCTTCAAGCAGAGTGAACGTCCCCAAAATGTTCGTTTGGACGAAAGCATCAGGTTTCACGATGGAGCGATCGACGTGGCTTTCCGCTGCAAAGTGGACGACTGTGTCGATTCCGTATTTCTCGAATATGTCCGCAACTAACCCAACGTCTCGTATATCGCCCTGTTCAAAACAGTAGCGTTCTCCACCGAATTTCGCCTGAACGTCTGAAAGACTTGCAATATTACCCGCATAAGTAAGCGCATCGAGGTTGATGATTCGCCCGCTGAAATCAGGCGTGTTTTCAAGCAGTAATCTGATAAAGTTACCGCCGATGAATCCCGCGCCGCCTGTTACTAAAATATTCTCCAATCTTCTCATTTTATATTCCTTTTATAACAACGCCGATATATAACTGACCTTATGTGGTCATTGACAGAACTCAACAAGCTCTCAATCGACCTAACTGTCTGCACGAAGCAGCCTTCTATTCAAAAACCTTCCGCGACTTGACGAAGATAGTCTCCATATTCGGTCTTGTATGATGAAGCGAGCGTCAACAAGTTATCCTGCGTTATCCATTGGTTTAGATACGCGATTTCTTCTACGCAAGATATAAACATTCCCTCACGCTTTTGAATCGTCGCGATGAAGTTAGAGGCGTCCAATAGCCCGTCGTAAGTGCCGGTGTCGAGCCACGCCATACCGCGTCCGAGCAGTTCCACCGAGAGTTTGTCCGCCGCAAGATAGGTGTTGTTGACCGCTGTAATTTCAATCTCTCCACGTGCAGACGGCGCGATGTTTTTTGCTATTCCCACGACGTCGTTGTCGTAGAAGTAAAGCCCTGGTACCGCGTAATGAGATTTTGGGCGCTCAGGCTTCTCTTCTATCGACAAGACTTTCCAGTTTGAGGAAAACTCTACTACTCCATAGGATGACGGGTTCTTCACGTAGTAACCGAATACGACCCCGTTTTGCTCTGATTCCACCTTATGGACGGCGTTCTTCAATACAAGAGAAAAGCCTCTCCCAAAGAAGATGTTGTCGCCGAGCGTCAGGCAGACCGTATCCTGTCCAATGAATCTTTCCCCGATGATGAAAGCGTCCGCGAGTCCGCGCGGTTTATCCTGTACCGCATATTCAAACCGCATTCCGAGCCATTGCCCATCACCGAGCAGTTCCTTGAAGAGCGGTATATCTCGCGGTGTGGATATTATCAGAACGTCTTGTATCTCCGCCAACATCAGTACGGAAAGCGGGTAGTAAATCATCGGTTTGTCGTAACAGGGCAGCATCTGTTTCGACACTGCTCTGGTCAACGGGTAGAGTCGCGTCCCGCTCCCTCCAGCTAAAATTATCCCCTTCAATTTCCGTCGCCTCCTAACAAATATTGTTTCTTTTTAGATGCCATTTCTTTGACTATCAATGTTATTAATGCAAACACACTCAAAATAACGCCGAACATTAACCCCGGCGCGGTATACATCAATTCCACAAGATGTTCTCCTTCTGTGGGAAATCTTGCTCCAATAAAAGCGTCTTCAAAAAAGCCTATTGTTTCTACCTTTTCCCCATCTATTTTGATACGCCACCCTTTACTGAATGGGATAGACGTCCAAAGATAATTAAAATCCGCGTCAGACCGCATTTTTGCTTTTATTTTCGTATCTTTAAACGAGATATATTCCGGTGCATAAGCTTTTAGCTTATCAAAGATTGTCTCAAAGATCGGTATATCAATGTAATATGAGTCGTCGACTCCTCTTTTGAAACATTCGTTATTCCCGCCTGACAACGCTTTTAACAGCGTATTCTCTAATTCGTAATGATTCTCAAATTTATCATTGATATGAACATTTCTAATCCCTTTGTTCACGGTATTTATTATATTTAAACTATGTTCATTTTTATAAATTTTGACAGCGCCATTTTGATAAAGAGAATACGGATTCGCCTTATCTGCTCTATATGAAAGTATATACCGAATGCCCAAGAGAGAGTCTAAAACGGCGTTATTATCATTTCCATATAATGAAAATTTTCCTGTATACCTCAAAGAATTATTTTTAATAAAGAAATTATTAAGAGGATTATTTAAGATTGTATTTCCAGAAACGGAATTATATCCTATCGCGAAGGCATCGGTTTCTCTTCTGTAGAATGACTTCTCTATCCTAAATACATTTCGCTCACTTTCAGGAATATATTCTATTATTGATTTAACGTCAGAAATATATTTGTTATAAGCGCTAGATTCCTTACGTTCCTGAAATTCGTGCTTTCTTATTAAGAGAACGGTGTTAACTCCGAGTTCTAACCCTGTCAACGCAAATAATCCTGCAAAAACGACAAGGCGTTGTAAATCACTTTTGGAAATAGATATAACAAAACAAAACGCTATAAGGAAAAATAGATTGGCTAAAACGACCTTTATAGATATGGGCATTTCATCGCTGTTTTCTAGTACTAATAGAACCGTTACTATTAAGATTAGCGTACTTGCTATATACAGGATATTAAAACTTTTACTATTATTCTTGAAGTTTATAAGCGTCTTATAACCCCAAAACAAAATAAAGAACGATATGGCAAAAGAAAAACGCCCTTCAAACCATGAAGGTGCGTCAAAGCCGTGTATGGCAATATACAAAGGATTGATTGTCAGAGTACTGAAAATAATAAGTGAGAAGGCAATACCACACAGTTTTTCACGCTTTGTAGTATGTTGAAAAAAAGACAGTACAAACATTGTAAGCGGTAAAAGTCCGCAGTAAATAAACGGAACGCCTCCCGGTCCGTTTGTATCGTATGTTCCTATAAACAGTTTTGCCAATAATTGTTTAATATTATACCTAAAATAGAAATTTAACGGTGTAACGTCCTGATACAGATTCCCATTCCTCATTGAAATTATAGTAGGTATGAGTACAAAACCAGCCAAACAAAAGGCAAGTATTGACGAAAATGCAAACAAACCGCTAGTTCTAAACAACTCTTTCTTATTTTTTCCGTCTATCAATAAGGCAATCTTGTATACGAAATACAAAACGGTAAAAGCGCAGACAAAATACGCCGTATACCAACTTGAAATCATACAGAGCGTCAACGATACTATGAAAAATAATGCGCGTTTCTCTTCAAATAATTTTTCAACGCCAAGTATGACAAGCGGCGTCCAAACAAATCCTGTCCAAATCGGCAGCATCCAGTGCATTGCAACAGCATACCCGCACAGGGCGTAGCAAATAGAAAAGAGAACGATATAGAGACTCCGTTTTATATATGATAGAAAAAGAGAAAAAGTTAATCCAGCGAATCCTATCTGCAATAAAATAATAAAATATATAGCGTCTGTTAAATTTGACTGCGGAAAAAGAATTAAGACTAGATTAGTAAAGACTAAGACCCCGTCTCCAAGAAATAACGGATTCCCAAGACCTACCTTCCAAGTATATTGGAAATTATGCTGTCCTAATAATATACTTCGTTGATACGCTAGTTTATCAACAAACATATTACTGAGATCAGACGAGAGTATAGTCTTTGCACTATGCGGATATACCCCGTTGAACGCCATAGCAACTGCGAATAATATCATTGGGATAAAAAACGAGAGTAAGAAAATATAATTCTTTGATGCCCATTGCCGTAATCCGCTTAAAAAAGAAGAAGTGTTAGGTTTATTCATATCTATTCTATACCTTGATTCTATACCTATTAGAATATTATCATGGACACAGGCGGCAAACGAACCGCGTCTAAAGTTTCCGCCCATGTATCAAAACAAACGCTGTCTATTACCGTACGCGTAATATTGTCATAAACGACGAAGTTCAATCCTCTCCGATTTACTGAATATTCAAGACCATTTATAATAATAGAGCATCTCCCAGCGGAAGCAGCCGCACTAAAAATCTTATATTGGCTTCCGTCTGATAATTTTCCAGAATGTTTTACAAACGCTTTTGCGGCAAGCTCCTCGTACGAGATATTGCCGTTGTTACCCGCCGCCTCATAAGCTAAATTCCCTTTATCTATAACCGCGATATAACTCATGAACCATCTCCCCTCCAGACTAATTTCCAAACCTAAATTCGCTAACCCATCAAGAATATATTGATTAAGACTTCTACTCGCTTCGTCTTTCATACCAATTAAAATAGAATACCGACTATCGTTTATGGCAGAGAGGTATTCTCGAATGTCCGTTATTTCACTAAACTGATATTGATATTGCGCTTTTTCTTTATGTTGTTGTTTCGACTCCAAAGCTAACCTGACAAAAGAAAAACAATACGAAAATAAGATAATTCCGCCTATACAAATAATGAGTTTGTATGGATTAAAAACCGCCTTTGTTTCAGTAACATCGCTGTCATTATCTATACGCATAGTAAATACATTTTCTAATTTCATTTTTCCTCCTTATTTTCAGGAAGCCGCGCTATTCCCAGGTACTCGCGCCAAAAGGACTCTGTTCGGTATTGCGGATAGGAATCGCGGTATAGCTTCACTGTTTCGGCGAACAGACGGCGCATCTTCTTAATCAGTCGCCGATACGCCGCCCACACACGCAGAGACTCCTTGACGTCTCGGTACACCATAAAGCCGCACCTGCTCTCCGCATCATAGTTCAATGCGGAGCCGACTCGATACAAATGCCCGTGTATGGGATACTCTGCAGGAACGACCACGCCGTGCCTATTCGCAGGCAAAAGCAACCCGTTCAAGGTCATACGGCGAAAAAGCCGCCGCAGGCGCCCTTCTTTTTCCCACACCCTGTTCTGTTTATATGTTTCGCCATTAAACGCCACAGGCAGCTCGCTCAAAGGCGTTGACTTATAGACGCTCGCCATAACCTCGCGATGTAAAGCGTCAGGGTCCTGCACTGCGAGCCACTGGAACCCCTTGAACCAGTCCTCCGTAGCCCGCAGAGCCAGCCAAGCGCATTTGTACCGGTAAAGCAAGATATTCCGCAGAACTACCCCGCCCAAGAGCCGTTGAACGAAGCCAGGCGTGAATTCCGCTTCAGGACCATGTAACGCACAAATGATGAGCCTGTTGCGAATGGCGTAGTATTCCTTCCATAAGGACTGTTTCTTGCCAAAAGATTCATGCCACAGACAGACTCCGTTCAACGTTACCTTTGCCATACCTCGGTACCGCTGATTGAAGTCTATATCGTCGTATTGGAAAAAGATGGGAATGGACAGAATATCATCTTGCGTACCGCTTATGGGGAAACAGCAGAACCACCACGCTAGTTGATTGCTGCCGTCCTCTATTTCATTCCGCGCGACGTTCTCTATAGAGCGCATATTGTAATTGAGCTTGTTGAACACCGTGCCGTCGACGCGCCATGTCTCGCCCGCTCCGTGCTGGAGATAAGGGCGGTCTATGCGAAGCATTGCGCCGCCGAGCATAACATTACGGCTGTCGGGCTTTAATACCCGCAAAAACGTGTACGCCCGCTCAAGCGCATCCGCGGTGAATACCACATCATCGTCCATCAAGACGATATGCGTAAGCCCGGTCTTTTCCCGTTCCGACAATGCTTCAATCATAGCGCGGGTGAAACCGCCGGAGCCGCCCGCGTTTATGTTTGGAAACAACCGTATCCCGCGGTCCGCGGCGACTTCGGGCTTCAGCGTCCGCCCATTGTCTGCAATATAAACATGGAAGCGGCCGTGTAAAGGCGAGTCTTTGTTTTCAAACACGTCTCGTTTTAGTATATCGATAGTATTCTTTATGTAGTCCTCGCGCTTGTAGGTACAGATACACAGCGCCAGAGTCATTTCGGGCAAAGACGAC
Source organism: Treponema sp. (assembly GCA_031255285.1). GTDB lineage: Bacteria > Spirochaetota > Spirochaetia > Treponematales > Breznakiellaceae > JAIRKH01. The sequence goes on from JAIRSU010000127.1 coordinate 10,477, forward strand.
TCGTCAATATCCGTATAATACGCGCCTCCCAGAAACTCACTGTTCTTCTCAAGCGCGGTAAGTTCAAACGCCAGAATACCTTTGGCTGGACACGGCGGATACACGAATCGGAATTCCCGCGCTTCGCCACACGAAACCGAGTCGCCGCACAGGACGTATTTAGCAAGCCCGTCGCCGTCAATCTCAAACCGCGTCAAGGCCACCTCAAACGCACCCTTCAACGTGAGACGCAGTTCCACCGCGTTTACCACTGTATATTTCTTCCATTTTTCCACAGAGAATGAGTTGAAATACGTGTCAAACCATACATCCTGCCTATTCTTCATCGTGAGCCGTTTCTCACGGATATTGAGACTGTTCTTGTTAAAATCGCACCGCATATACATATCTTTCGCCGTCTCTCCAATTTCTGGAAACAGCAATTCTTGTAATTTCATTATCCTCTCCTTAACAGCCGGGACGGTTCGCTGGAACGCTCCCGTTTATTGACGGCTCCCGCCGTGAATAATCTGGTATAAAGCCATAGAGAGAGAGGCGGCAAACCTCCCGCAAAACCTTTATACCCACGTATTAAATCTTGATACCCGCGTACTAAACTTTGATACCCGAGTATTAAACTCTGATACCCGCGTACTAAACTTTGATACCCGAGTATTAAACTCTGGTACTCGAGTATTAAACTCTGATACCCGCGTACTAAACTTTGATACCCGAGTATTAAACTCTGGTACTCGAGTATTAAACTCTGGTACTCGAGTATTAAACTCTGATACCCGAGTATCAAATCCCCAATTACTTATTACTTTTCCCTCAGACGTGGTTTGAAAGCCGCCGCCCTTTAATAGCCTGAAAAATACGGCTGTTTAAGAAACTCTACGGGCGGCTGCGTCTTTATTCCAGAGAATACAATCCTATAGATAAACCTCCCGAATGCGGGAACCTGCCAAATTGAGCCGTCCTGCGCTAGGATACCGCCCGCGCATTTTGCGCGATTAAATTTGCCGTCGTCTCTCAAGCACCATTCCCCTCTTACAAGGTTGTCTAACAGTCTTCGCTTGCACGTTTATTATTTTTATGATCATGGGGGGGAGCCTCGGACATTTGAGGAGCTGTTTTACAAAACAGCTCCAAGTCTTCCGGTGTCCCCAGTCCGTACATTCCATTTCCGACGGAACCGATGTTGCAATAGACAATCTTCGCGCCGTGTTCGATGTTAATATTGTAGACAGGCGCTACGTAGAACTCGCCGTTGACGCGCATATTTTTCGCAATCATTTCCTTTGCGCCGTTTACAAAGTCTGCACCATGTGCAAAGTTATATATACCGACAGTAGCTTCACTCGATATAACCTCTTTCTCGCGGACTTCAGTGACAAAACCGTTTGCATCATACCGAATGAAAGACCATTTCTTATCGTCTGCTGTCATTGTCATGATAAGCCCATCATTCTTACCCTGACGTTCAAGATAATCGTTAATGCCAATATTCACATACTGGTCGGAGTTAGCTATCATCAGCGCGTCTTGATTGTTGATGTAATCCTCAGCGAGCAACACGGTACACGCTGCCCCTTCCGTAACCTGTGATACAGGCACGACAGCGCAATTCGGCGCGATTTTGTTCAATTTTTCACAGAGCGAGTATTTTTCAATATGTTCCGCAAGGCATATGAAAATAAATCTATGCTCTTGTTTTGGACGTAAGTTGTTGACGACAACCTCAATCATAGGTTTGCCGTGTACGGGAATTAACGGCTTTGGCAAAGTGTAGCCAACGTTTGCGAATCTGCTGCCGCGCCCTGCCATGGGTATCACAATATTTAACATTTAGTCCCCCTCCGATAAATATTTATCGTTTTTTGCACCGGGTATTTTAACCACAGTATTTACAGCATCAGTTATCGCACGAAAATCTGTTGATTCTCCGGGTTCTATTACGATAATGTCACCTGCTTTATATATTTTTCCGTTCATTTCAACCTCTCCCGAAATCACTACTGTCAGTTCAACGGCGATCTTATGGTAGTGTGCGGACTCATAATCTCCTGATTTGTAAGTTTTTACAGCAACTTCAACAGACTCGGTTTTTAGCAAAGACGGATCAAAGTCTCCGACAAACCAACCGCCCTTCATATCTTTCAACTTATACAATTTCATTAAACACTCTCCGTTTTCGCAAATATTCTTCGTAGAGTTCAATACCTTTACGGTGGTTCAGATTAAAATATTGCTCCTGATTAATTCGGTATATACCGATTTTCTTGCCAAGCAAAACCATTTCATTATAGGCGGGGCAGATATAATATTTACCGTCAACGCTTGCTTCCTTTTTTATCATTGAGAATACAGCGCTGACAAAATCCTCTGCGCGTTTGAAGTAATAGAATCCACTAGTGGCATTGCGGCTGATAGGACGTTTTTCCGCCGCCTCTATGACAAAACCGTTTTCGTTAAGTCTGACATACGACCATCGGGGGTGGATACCGTCAAATACGATAACGCCGCCGTCATAGTTTTTCTGCGAAAAACAGTTTACAACATCTTGCAGATTAAGCGTTACAATATGTCCACTGTTGTATATTATAAGCGGCTCGTCCATAACAAAGTTGTCAAACGCCAGCATACAACTGCAAGCCGCACCACTCGTGTCGCCCCGCGACACAACAATTTCCGCATCTGGCGCAAGCATTTTTACAACACTGTCAAGCTTGTACTTTACCACATCCACTCTGTGCAGGATAAATACCAGTTCCGCATCTTTTACGGCGGACAGCGCCTCACAGACATATTGCAGTATTGTTTTCCGCTCAATTTCGTACAAGCTACGCCCATATGGCGTATCTATGCCTTGGATTTTATTCTCCAAAATAGGTATCAGTATTTTCACGCCCCCCCCCCCGCACTCTCAGAGCGTTTTATACTTTCAACAATGTTCTCATATGTCACATCATAAACAGTATCGACTCTCATAACATTTGCACCGGCGCTTTCGGCGGCTTGTATACCATTTTTGTTATCCTCGACAACAAGGCATGCGCGGGGTGAAAAGCCCAATTTTGCAATAGCCGTGTTATAAATCTCAGGGTTAGGCTTCGCCTTTTTCACATCCTGATTGGACAATGAAAACTGCAAATAAGGAGTGAGATTGGCTTTCTTCATCATAATATCAACCGTATCACGAATTGAATTTGAAGCTACCGCCAATTTATAACCTTCGGCGTTGAGTCGTGACAATGCAAATTCATGTACAAATATCGGACGGCAATATCGATATATCTTTTCCGCCGTGTACTCCTGTTTCAGCATATTGATATACGGGTGGAGCCCTTGCGGCAAGCCGTGTTCGCGCGACATCATTTTCAGCTTGTCCGAAGTCGGAAGTCCATCGTATGTCACAAGGTGGTCATAGCGACTGATTTCATAGCCGAACAGCGACAACGCTTTGTTGAGTGCTTCATAATGCCATTCTTTAGCTTCTATCAGAACGCCATCCATATCGAATATTATTCCTTTGATCTTCACCTGAAAAAAACCTCCGCTTCGCTCGGTTTATCTGTACAAAGATACAGATTATCACGGTTTTTATATTGCAAAAGACGCTCCCACAACGCCGCATATTCCAACTTGTGCAATTCCGGCGACACGACTGACACAATCTTTCCACTATCAAGCAATTGCTCAATTGATTTATCAATGTGGTCGCAATCCGTAAACCGGTCGAGCCACACGCCATTGCTTCGCTCCCAAAACGCGGGATCGGGTTCAAACTCGCTGGAGCGAGTGAATATGTTATAACCCCGCTTAATATAGACATATTGTTCCGGCACGGATGCGTCAAACAAAAACGCGCTCTGCGGGAGTTCCGGCAACAGCAAGTACAATCCATCCGCCTTAATGTTCAGCGCGAGAACGCAGTTACCGCCGTATTGTGAGTGTATGCGCAATAAGTCTTCAAACTTCGGCGCTGATTCATCAGCCGGATTGTGTGAGATTACAAGCCCGCCGCGGTAATCGCGTATATCTGTTTCGACGCCATAACCAGACACAAAAGCGCGTTTGATAGCGGAAAGCGTATTCTTTTCGGACTCCACACACCAGAATCCACGGTGAGCAAGAATGGTCATTCAGATCCTCCATAGTCAGTTTTATTAACCGCTATTATATCGTCATAGGTTATAGGTTTCGGCGTCCATTTAACAAGATTTCCTGATTGAACCTCGTAACTAAATCTCTCAATGAAATCCAATATATTCATATCCGCGCTCCAATCTTTTAAATCCGCGAAATTATATTCCCACCACTTTGACTCAAGCAACCGCTCAATCACTTTTGGTGGAAAACGATACTTTAGAGTCCTTGCAGGAACGCCGCCCACAACGGCGTACGGCGGTATGTCTTTGGTGACGACAGCTCTTGCCGCAACGACCGCGCCTGAATGGATAGTCACGCCTTGCTTAATAAGGGCATCCGCGCCAATCCAAACATCGTTTTCAATAACAATACGTCCGTCAGGAGGTCTGGGAACGGTAGTATATGTTGTGTTGCTCCTGTCTGAAAGCGCTTGCTTAAATGGAGGCAGATACTTGTCATAAGTTAGGCTTGACGTTGTAAATCTCTCAAGCGGGTGTTGTACAGACATAATACATACGCCTCCAGCAATACTACAATATCTGCCCATTACCGTTGTCGTGGGGAAAGCAACCCATGAATACGAAAAGCTCCCGATGGTAAATAATGAACTGCCGCTAAAAATCCCGGTATACGGCTCAATTTGGGTTCCACCCCCCCCCCCGTGAGGTAAAATATTTAATTTAGTTCCAACCTTGATTGAGTTGTTAGTTCCAAAAAATATATTGCTTTTACGGAAAAGCTCCAGCGTTTGTTCGGTAATAACTATTTCAGCCATTTTCACCCGCTCCTTCATTCGGTCTTTCGCCTTTGGTTAGCGCAATCTTGTGCAAGGTCTTGTCTGCGGTTTCCAAATACTCGATTACATCATGCGAAAACCCTTTGTATTCGCCTATTTCACTCAAAGCAAGAATCGCGTTTTTCACCGTTGCGTTCGTATTGAACTCCTTATAATCCCGAGAGACGCGCTCGTCCATAAAATCTACTAGAGCCATTGACCAATTTTCGGGTAATTCATTTTCCTTATGCCCCGCTATGCTCTCGGAAAAAACCCCATATATCATCTTTGCCAGTTTAGCGCAGTCAAAAGCGGCGTCTTTACATTCTTGAAACCATTTCATGGCGTAATACGCCCACAACAAAACGCTAAGGTTTGGCGCGGTAGTTATTCCTCTTCGCAAGATATGATATAAGACTTCCGATATTGAAAAAGCCTTCGGCAATGTTTTAATTTCGCCTGAGAAGAAACTTTTATACAGTTGAACAATTGCGCCACTATTTTTATAAATTGATTGCGTCGTTAATGCGTCAAAATAAATGTCGCCGTTATCTTTTAGATATTCTTTATTCGCGTCGATCCACCGATTTATATCGCCGTAAGCGATACTCTGTTCAAGCAAGGTATAAAATGAATCATCGTTATTTGTAATAAGATTTGAAAACAGGAGTTTTGCGGTTTCATTAAATGAAAAGAAGTTTGTTATTGCTGTATCCGCAAACCTTTTCCTATACCTATGCATCATTTTGAATTTGTTCTTATCCTCGAATTCTATCATGTCATAATAATCAGCTTGCGTAAAAGCGGATACCCCGCCGTTCTCGGCGAGTCTGCAAATTGCTTTGTGCAAAAGAGAAAATCCATGTCCCCAGACAACATTACCATGTACAATATCCTCTACGGCAGAACTACACCTAATTGAGACAACCCAGCCTTTTATAATTCTTTTGTCTTTAGAGCCGTTAAAGAGGTCTTGGAATTCTAAAGGAAACTTGTTCGTTACATCATCCGGCGCCATAAGAAAATGCGAATAGATGACAAGCAACTCGGTGGCGTATACCTTGTTTAAGAAGCTTGGAAAGTATGTCCACGGGGCCACATATTTCCACCCAAACCAAAAATTCACACATCTGAGGTACTCCTTTAATATTGGAAACGCGTTCCAAAACGCTTGAAGAAACCACAGAAAATCCGGAGCGCCAAGAGTCTGGCAAGCAAACAGAGAGGCTTCAAATACGGTCATTCTTCGTAAATCGTCTTTATATCCGTAAAACAGCAAGTCCATTCCGGTCAGCGGTGTAAAAAGCGAAGTATACTCAATCAGTACCCTGTAATTGAAAACCACTGGGAAATTGCCAAATCTTTTTACGGTAAGGTCGATATTACTATCAATTAACGATATGAACTTGTTTAAGTGCGAAGCTACCATGTCGGTGCGCGCTTTCAGCACAAACACATCAGGCGGCAACACGTCCAGCGCGGCGGAAAACTGAACCGCTTGCCGCATGAAGTTTGGATTAATATTATCATATTCATTGGGACATTTCTGTTCTACGAGAACTATGTTCAGTTTGTTGAGTTTTTCCCTCAGCCCCGCTTCACATTCTTCGATTTCTCCATGCCACGTTGATAAGACGATACCTTCAAATACGCCTTTCGTACGAAGTTCTACTAATTTAGACAGTATAATATAAAATTCAAAACGCGCCCTCAACGCGCCGCACACAACCACCCAATTACGGCGTTTCTTCGAACTGACTGAATAAATCGGCTCCGCCGGTTCGATCGAAAGAGACTGAAAAGCGATAAAACTCTCATCGCCGTTAAAGTCAGTGGTGGTAACAAAAAACTGGCTTGCTTCATATATCGTATTAAAAACGACAATTACTTCATGCCAATCGCCGTCAGGAACTGTCTCAATATAGATTTGCTGAAACCGCCTTGCTTTGTCGCTTACAAAAAACCTGATAGGTGTGGTTGACCTGCATTTGAGCATCGCGGAAAACTTAAGCCTTGTACTTACTCCATAAGTGGTTCCCAAATCATAGCACACCCATACATACTTCGCCGTTCCTTTCTTTTGCAAATATGTACCGTCGCTTCTTACACTTATTTCCCAAGCGTTATCATTGCCTGGTCTCCAACTCATACTTTCTCCTGTATCTCGTTAAACCGCGTAACCAATTTGTCAAACTTTGCTTCGAGTTCGTAGATGCGTTTTCGTAATTTAACATTTTCTCTTTGTATAATATCCAATGTCGACAGCATTACTTCTTTCGGCGCATTCAACGCTTTCAAGAGCCAATTTTGCCCTCGCTCTCGTTCTGAATTCAAAATCTTATTGACAGTATCATAGCCAACGCCGCCGATTAAATCCTCTCGCTCTATGATTTCCGCCGCATCGTAGACAAAACGATCAATCAACCCCAAATTCCCTAATAAACTCTCAAATCGTGCATTTCCTCTCTTTACATTACCGATAGAAACAAAAGGCTTTTCATTGATTATCGCAAAACAAGTACCGTGAAAACTATCGGTCAGTACAAATTTCGCGTTTGCGAAATGCCACAGCCATTCCTCAATTTTAGCATCCTCAAGTATACCGAAATCTCTCATTTGCTCGATTTTTTTCATATAATCCATCTGACGATCAACTATAGTTACAATTCTCAATTTTAACTTTTCGGATAGACGTGTGAGCGCTGCCATTTTCTCGTTTGTCGGTTCCATAATATATGCGAGAATGAAACCGCCTCCTGTTTTACGTTCTGCGCTTTCCGCAAGTTTAAGATAGTCCGTACGGTTAAGCAAAAACACGGGATCGCAAGTCACAACGGCGTCCACACCAAACTCTCGAGCAAGCGCAACGCCATCAGTTTCGCGTACCGATACATAATCCAACTCCCGCATATAAACAGTGACTTCTTCTTTGATCTCTTCAGGGAAAAATGTATGAGCATGTCCAAAAGACGTTGAGTACGCTATCTTTTTTTTTGTTCTTTCCGCAAAAGAAAGCATATAATAATGAGAGTATTCACAAAAATAATTCCAAAGTTGATCCGAGCCTAATATGAACGCGTCAAAGTACCGATTTAACTCATAAAGATTCTCTCTTCTCCGAAAGTTTGTAATTCTGTAATGTTTTCTCGCAAACGGCAAAGCGTTGGTCTCCTCAACAGCATAGTATTTCTCGCGGTCAGGAGAACGCAACATTCCGACTGAAAACCCTTGGTTAGACAGATATTTGTACAAGGCATAGCTTGTAATCATAGAGCCGTAATTCACAATATACCACCACGAAACAAGCCCGATGTCCATTATTTCTTTCTTTGCATATCTAAGGGACTTGTTGAATCCATGCTCGTCAAGATGTGTGAAAAAACATTTATGATCTGTATTTTTCCACGTTGGAACGCTCAACTGTCCGTTACCGCTAATCGCAATGCTCAATTCCTGTCGTTCGCAAAGTATCATTCTCGGACGAATACTCTCAAAAAACCGCCTTCCTTTTTCCGAATTTATCAACACACATGACGTACCTTTGCCATCGTCTAGCTCTTTTTTGTGTCTTTCTATACCCCAAAAATCGCCGATTGTTATATCACCGACACGTGGAATCTTTGCATATATGCAACTTGAACAACATACACGGGTCGAAAACGCTTTTAAAAAAGCCGTATACCATGCACCTGAACGACCTTCCGTAAAAACAACCTCAGAATTGTCGGGCTTACTGATACTGATACTGATACTGATACTGTTTCCCCAACCTTTATCTTTCGGTCGGAAATTGACGTTACTTACAATTCCGTTCCCCATTTTTACATCCCAAATGTCGTCAATATACGACTGCCACGCCTTGGGACTCGGTACGCCGTGGCACACCAAATCCGCCGTATACAGCCTGTCGTGTTCCCCAATGTAGTTACGCAACGCGGCTACTTGACACGGGCATCCGCAGAATAGCACTGGTTTATCTGTCGTATCGAGCAGAGTCTTGATTTGACGGTAGACCGTGTTCGTATCGCTTTGCACATACTTAGACCGCATGAGCCGCGGTAGTTTGGTCCAGTGGTCTACCACCGCATGGCGAACTCCTCGGAAGTCCTCGGTGAATTCCGCGCCACACACAAAGCCGTTATGCTCCAGTATCCAGTCCGCGGCCAGAACGAACATACCACCGCTGCTCGTTACCCACCGCACCTCGTCCTTTGCCATGACCGCATAACAGTCAGGCGCCTGCGGTCCAAACATCGGCGGGTGCAATACCGGGCATACCAGCTCGCACGCCCCGCATTGTACGCACTTCGCGTCGTCTATGACTGGGCATAAGAAACCTTCGGCGTCCTCGCGCATTGCTATAGCGTCTACGGCGCATCGATTAAAACACGCGCCGCACCCTGTGCATGCGTCGGGAGCAAGGTCGCGGATGGTCTTACCCATTTATACTCCTTCTCTATTATATTCCCGCGCTTGAACTGGCGGGCGTCGAGTCTCCGCGTCTATCTGCTCAAACCGCTTATAGATTCTCCCTACGTTATCGTCCGCGTACCACTTCTTTAGCTCGTCCAGAGATGTATTCACCCTGCCCACGTTATCGTCCACATACCACTTCTTTAATTCGTTTAGCTGCTGTTCAAAACTATCGAGCCGCTGGTTCAGAGCTTCCACAGAGCGTAAAAACACACGCGGCGTCAGCGAAGCTATTACCACAAACGGGAAATGACGGCGTCTCTCTTCCTGCCGCGCTTTCTCAATACAGCTCCGCCAAAAATTCTGGTATCGTAAGCCTAATTCTTTGACATAAACGCTCAACTTGAATTTTTTGAATAGTCTATACACTTCCATCGCGTACTGAGTACTTTCAGGTTCAGGACAACTGTCTATACAAGAAAATACGAAGTCAAGGCAATAAGTCGCGAATTCTTTTGACGCGGGAAGATGCTCCCCCTGGCTGATATGCAAAAGCGCTTTAAGAATATGTATCTGCTCCGCGCACCGCGAAACAGGGTCCCGCGCAATGGAATGCATGAGCGAATCTGGGCGGAAATGGCGGTAACGGTATAGTTTGTCGGAAATGACCGCCACGCCGTGCGCCTTGGGCATAGCTTCAAGCGTAAACAGCGCGTCCTCGCCGTACTTATATCTCTCATCAAAGCAGATTTTGTTCTTCGTCAAAAATTCCCGCTTGAAACAACACCGCCAGATATAAACTTTAAGATACGGTTTTATAAACAATGTCCGCGCGTCAATCGAGGGGAAATACTCGTCAGGCGTAGTCAAAACTTGATAATGCCAATCGCTTGCCCGCGGCTCGTCGGGAAACGGCGTAGTCCCGAATACAACAATATCTGGATTCTCGCGCCTTGCTATAGTTTTCTTCAAAACTTCCGCTGTGGTCTCGCATATCCAATCGTCAGAGTCGACATATATAATATATCGGCCCCGGGCGGCGGCCGCCCCCGCGTTGCGGGCGGCGGCCAGGCCTGCGTTTTCTTGATTGATAACGACGAAGCGTTTATCAGCGGCTGCATATTCCTCCAGAATCGACAAAGAATGGTCCGTAGAGCCGTCGTTTACACAGATAATCTCAATATCTTCAAACGTCTGAAACATGACGCTTTCAAGACAAGAACGCAGATATTTCTCCACGTTATAGACCGGTATGATAACGGAAAAAAACGGACGCGGGGATTCGTCCTGCTCTCGCTCGCTCGCAATAAGGCTTAAATTACCCAACGGGGTTCTCGGCTCTGCGTATTTGAACCTCGCCCCTTCTTGCTCGTAACGCTCGATGAAACGCCATGTATGATACTCAAGTGGATCGTCCGCTATTCGCTTAATGTCTCGATATTTCCACCATTCTTTCTCAAAAGGCAGGTTCTCAATCCCGACTTCGTCTATAATCCGCTCGAAACGCGGCGAAATTCGCTTCAAAAACGGATAACGAGTCTTGATTCCAAGCTTCTCATAATCCCATATACACGAGTCGTAGAACGCCGCGCTTTCAATTGCTGTAAGTTTCAATTTCCGTCTGTTCATCCGCAGGAAACGTTCTATTTCATCATATTCATCAAGAACGCAATACACCTTCTTGTCAAGGTTATTGACGGAGGAGTCTGCGTTGTCCTGGCGGTAATGGAGAAAGGCGTCGTATAGGCAGACCACACGGTCGACTGTAGCGTAGACCTTGAACGCGAAGGACGTATCTTGAAACGAGGCGCCCGGCGTCTCCAGAAAGGTTATCTTGTTATCAATCAGAAACTCGCGTTTGTAAATCGCCGACCATATCGACGGCTTCCGGTGAAAGAAAGAATCGCCTTCATATGTCCGCGGCGTTATAACTTTCCCGTCCTCTTCCCGAGTGAAGTACTTATGCAGTTTGTTCCGCTCCGGGTCGCTCCAATAAAACCAGAAGTTCGACTTGGCCACGTCGACTTCATTTTCCTCCGCCGCTACGTAGAGGGTCTCGAACATCTCTGCTTCTATGAAATCGTCAGCCTCTACGATGCCGATATACTCGCCGCAGGCCGCCGCTATCCCTACATTCATGGTCTGCCCATAGCCGGCGTTAGGCTTGTCTATCACCCTTATGCGATTGTCTTTCGCTGCATATTCAGTAATAATATCCATACAGCCGTCTGTGGACCCGTCATTCACGATAATAATTTGAATATCTCGTAGAGTCTGGCTTACCACACTGTCAAGACAGTGTCTCAAGTACTTTTCAGCGTTATAGACGGGGATTATAATTGATATTTTAGGTGTCCGCTCTTTTGATATATCAAATTCTTTCATAGCCATTTCACTTTCTCCTACTCTCCCGTGTTTTTTTTCGTAAAAGTGCGCCTTTTACGAAAAAAGTGAATGTAGATTACTATTTTTCCCCATATATGTCAAGTGGTTTTAGAGGCTTTTCTTTTCAAATATGTTTCCTGCTAGTCAGATAATTGAAACACAGGCGGGAAATACTGTATATTTCTCCTGCGTCCTACCAATACAGTTGCGGCGATGTAAAAGTATGATGGCACAAGATTTTATAGAGCAGAGTAATTACATCCGTCGGAGTGATTTTGACGGTGGACGCCTTGGACCTGACGGCAAAGGCGCGGCGGAAGCCAGCGCAACGAGGACATGAATAGGCGCGAGTACCTGAAAATGCTTTATAACCCTGAACCTACCCATCTGCATTTCCCATGACAACAATCGTTATGGTTCATTATATTTCCGAGCCGCTTCTAATTATCAAATGACTTCATCTTCGTAATTCGTTAATTCTTTTCCTACAGTAATAGTAATCTGCTTCATCCGCCATCGCTTCTGAACGAGTTTGCCAAATCGTAAAAATTTAAGCCGTCAAATTTATGGTCAGGAGGTTCCCTATGAGAAAGGGTTTAAATATCTATAAAAGAAAAGATGGAAGATACGAAGGCAGGTATCGGATTATCGACGAAGCGAGCGGTGAATCAAGATATCGATCGATGTACGGCAGAACGTTTTCCGAGTTACGGGAACGGTTGATAGAAATAAAGGGGCGGCTCAAACAAGAGCATCCTCATTCTGGTATTCCGTCTCTTTTGACGATGAGAGACGTTTCCAATTCGTGGTTAGAATCTTTGAGTTCTTCTATTAAGAAATCGTCTTTTTGGAACTATAAACGCAAGCTCGATAACCATTTGATGCCTGAGTTCGGCGATTGTAAATATACAGACTTGTCTATTGAAAGACTTGAAGGCTTTGTTTTGAAAAAGCTTCTTCGCGGTCGTCTATCAGATGGCTCGGCGTTATCCGCAGGCTATGTAGGAGATATAGTGGTTATGCTCAAAAGCATCGGTAAATTCGCCATGAAACAATACGGTTTTCCTAACATCATGTCTCTTATAGTCCAGCCGAAAGTCAGAAAAAACGACGTGGTTTTACTCTCCAGAGCGGAAACAGCGCGGCTTGATTACGAGATTAAAAACAGATTGAAAGAAGACTCCTATAAAGAATACTCTATCAAATTAAGCGTATTCTTGAGTTTATATACAGGTATCCGTCTGGGTGAGCTGTGCGCCTTGAAATGGGAAGATATTGACCTCGGCGAGAGAATCATCCATGTAAGAAGCAGTTTACAACGTATCCGCCGCTCGGATTCACAGACCGAAACTCTGCTCAAAAAGACGTCTTTGACCGAGCTAGTCATTACAACGCCTAAAACAGAATCCTCAAACCGCGATATACCCATTCCAGACGCGCTCTTCCCGGTTCTCTTCTCCGCCTATTCTTCTGGTTTCGTGCTGAACGGACTCCTCTATCCTGTGGAACCGCGTCTTTTACAGTACCGTTTCAAGAGCTTTCTCAAATCTATGCAACTACCGCCTATACGGTTTCATGCACTCCGACATATGTTCGCCACCAACTTCCTTCATCAACGCAGCAGTGACTATAAAACCTTGTCAGAGATTCTGGGACACTCAAACGTTTCTACCACCATGAGGAAATACGTACACAGTTCAGATGAAAGAAAAGCCGAATGTATGAAGCATTTTAATTTCTAATCCATCGACTCCATAGCATTGAGTTTCTCGTACGGTAGCTATAGAACTCTAACCATGACGGCTTCACCATTCACTTTTAGCAAAGCTTTTTATTTCAGACGATTTGAATGAAAGAATAAGCCGTCATGGGAGTGGTCAGAAGGATGAGTAAGTATAGATGTAGGAAAGAAGAGAGAGGGCTTTTCGTAAAAGGCGCACTTTTACGAAAAAAAACACGGGAGAGTAGGAGATGAAAGTAGCGATATTGGCGGGGGGGTTAGGAACGCGGCTGTCTGAAGAGACAGGGCTGCGCCCCAAGCCGATGGTTGAAATCGGCGGCAGACCTATACTCTGGCACATCATGAAGACTTACGCCTATTGGGGCTTCAACGACTTCGTCGTGCTCACAGGCTATCTGTCGCATATAATAAAGGATTTCTTCATCAATTATTACACGCAGTACTCGGATGTGTTCGTGGATTTGGGGGAGAATCGGATAGAATTGTTGCAACATCGCACCGAGCCGTGGCGGATAACGTTGCTGTATACGGGGACGGAGACGCAGACGGGAGGGCGGTTGTTGCGGGCTCGGGACACGCTTGATGGCGAGCGGTTCATGCTGACCTATGGGGACGGTGTGAGCGATGTGGATATACCTGCACTGTTGAAGCGGCATGAGACTTCTGGGAGAGCGGCCACGCTGACCGCAGTGAAGCCCAGTGGGAAGTTCGGGATGCTGTCTCTGGAAACGGACGGAAAGATAAGCCGCTTCCAAGAAAAGCCCGACGGAGATGGAGGCTGGATAAACGGCGGATTCTTTGTGATGGAGCCTGAAATATTCGCCTATTTGCGAGACGGGGATACGACGATTTTAGAGCGTGAACCGTTAGAACGGCTTGCGCGAGAGGGACAGTTGAGCGCGTATAAACATCAAGGGTTCTGGCGGTCTATGGACACACTGAAAGACAAGAACGATCTGACGGCGCTGTGGCGTACAGGCGATGCGCCGTGGGCGCTATGGACGAGGTAGCATGAAGGAATTAGATTTTTACAAGGATAAAAGAGTTTTCGTAACCGGGCATACTGGGTTCAAAGGGACGTGGCTGTGCCATATCTTATTGGAGGCTGGAGCGGCAGTGAGCGGCTATGCACTGGAGCCAGAGGCTGGATTGTATGAACAGACTGGATTAGACAGGCGGATGCACTCAGTCATAGGGGACGTGCGGGATGAGGCGAAAATAACGGCAGCGCTGACTGAGGCGCGCCCCGAAGTGGTGTTTCATCTGGCCGCACAGGCTTTGGTACGGCGTTCTTATCGGGAACCTGCACTGACGTATACGACCAATGTCGTTGGTACGGTGAACATCTTGGAGGCGATACGCCGAATGCCTTCGGTTAGGTCCTTTGTGAACGTAACGACGGACAAGGTGTACGAGAACCGCGAGTGGTTCTGGGGGTATCGAGAAAACGAGCGGCTGAACGGATTAGATCCGTATTCAAACAGCAAATCGTGCAGCGAGTTGGTAACCGGGAGTTATCGTGAGGCGTTCTTCGACGGGGCTGATTCCACGGCGGTTTCCACCGCGCGGTCTGGAAACGTGATAGGGGGCGGAGACTATAGCGAGGATCGTGTCATACCGGACTGTGCGCGGGCGGTACGGGCTGGGCGTGAAATACTTGTCCGCAATCCCGGGTCGACGCGTCCGTATCAACACGTTCTGGAGTGTCTGTATGGGTATCTATTGTTGGCGGAACGGCAATACGCGGACAGAAGTTTCGCAGGCGCGTATAACTTCGGACCTGGCGAGGAGAGTTGTGTGCGGACCGGAGAGCTAGCCGCGCTTTTCTGCGAGGCATGGGGAGATGGCGCGGCATGGCGGGTGCAAGAGGACGAAGGACCGCATGAGGCGAACTATTTGAAATTGGACTGCGCTAAGGCGAAAGAGGTTCTGGGCTGGCGGCCGCGCTGGGCGGTAAAAACGGCGGTAGAAAAAGCTGTGGAGTTCGCCAAACTGGATACCGACACGGAGAGAACCGCCTGTCTAGGGCGGCAAATTAAGGAATATTTTGTATGAAGAAAGCGATAGTAACAGGAGCGGGCGGATTTATCGGGCGTGCACTCACCGCCGAATTGTTGGCGCACGGCGTTGAAGTGGTCGCCCTTGACCTCGCGGGAATAGGTCTCGCGAAGAAGCTGCCGAACAGCGACGGCTTACATATCGTTGAATGTAATTTGTCAAGACTTCTTTCCCTGAGCGAAGTCGAGAGGGAGCCGCTTGCGGGCGCGGACGTGTTTTATCATTTGGGATGGGCAGGTTCCGCAGGAGATGCGCGCGCCGATTATACTGTTCAGTTACAGAACGTACAATGGTCGCTGGACGCAGTGAATCTTGCGAAGCAAGTCGGCTGTGCGCGTTTTGTTGGGGCGGGGAGTATTATGGAAAAGGAGAGCGGTTTCGTAGGGAACGCTCAAGGCGCGAGGCCGGGCGTGGCTTATATCTATGGGACCGCGAAGCTTGCCACTCACTGTATGACGAAACCGCTTACGGCGCAGTTAGGTATAGATCACGTATGGGCGATGATAACTAATGCCTACGGTGCAGGCGAGTCCTCGCCGCGTTTCATCAACGCGACTATTCGTAAGATTCTCGCGGGGGAACCCCTTGAGTTCACAGCCGGAACACAGAACTACGATTTTGTATATGTAACCGATGTTGCGAAAGCATTTCGGCTTTTAGGAGAAGCGGGGAAGCCGTTTTGTCAATACACATTGGGGAGCGGCGGAGTGAAGCCTCTCCGAGAATTCATCGAAGACCTAGGACGGACGCTCGCACCTGACTGGCCGCTCCATTTTGGGAACGTGCCGTATACCGGGGTAAACCTACCGCCAGAGGAGTTTGCGATAGACGATTTAGTGCGAGATACAGGGTGGGCCGCGGAAGTTTCATTTGTGGAAGGCGTGAGAATGACTTACGACTGGATAAAGGAGAGCGCGTAAATATGACCCGTGCATTTTCATTTGAGAAGACGCTGTTTGAGGGTGTTTTTCTGATAAAGCCGTTTGTTTCTGACGACGAACGCGGCTATTTCGTCAAAGATTATTCCAAAGAATTGTTCGCAGATAACGGTATAACGCACGACCTGCAAGAAGTATTCTACACGTCGTCCTATAAGGGGGTAATACGAGCGATTCATTTTCAACGGGAAAAAGAACAGGCGAAATTGGTACGATGCGTAAAAGGGAGCGTGTTCGATGTGGTTGTGGATTTACGCCCGGAGTCTCGGACGCTAGGCCGATGGGAAGGCTTCTATCTCAATGAAGAGAACAAGAACGAGGTATTGATACCTGCGCATTTTGGGCATGGGTATCTCGTGTTGGAAGACTCTATTGTGTCCTACAAATGTGCAGAGAGATTTTATGGAGAGTTCGACGACGGGATCAAATGGGACGACCCTGATATAAACGTTCAATGGCCCCTGGAAAGAGTAGGCGCTCTTATCCTGTCAGAGAAAGATAAGAACTTACAAACCTTCGCGGAATGGAAGACGAAACGCTTGGAGGGTGTGGATGGCGTATAGCATAGAATACTTCGATGTTATTGTCATAGGGTGCGGATTTTGCGGGAGTACGGTAGCGCGACGGCAGGCGGAACAAGGTTACACGCGGATAACAGAATATAAGAAACTGCCGCCCCAAGACGTTCCGGGCGTAACGACAGTCGCCTATGAGTATCCCCAGTCGTCAGGGGGAGGCGATGAGCCGTATTACCCGATACTCACAATGGATGCCGCGGTGAAGCGGGCGCTCGCAGTGGAGAATACTATCCCATGAATAGCATCAATGTCATTATTTTCAACATATATTAGAGGCGGGAAGTGAAAGAGAGGCTTTATATCGTTATGCCTGCGTATAACGAGGAAATGAATATTGAAGCCGTCGTTCGCGAATGGCATACAGTTATTACTCAGCTAGGAGAAGGCAGGCTTGTGGTTGTTGACGACGGGAGCAAAGACGGCACTTACGCCAAACTCCAAGAATTACAAAAAGAACTGCCGCGTCTAACCGCCTTGACAAAGCCTAATAGTGGGCACGGCGGTACAGTACTCTTCGCGTATGAATATGCGCTTGCGGAAGGCGCAGATTACGTCTTTCAAACGGACTCAGACGGTCAAACGGTATCGACTGAATTCTGGGAGTTATGGAGAAGCCGGGCAGATTACGATATACAGCTCGGCTACCGGAAAGGCAGACAAGACGGCTTGTCCCGCGTCGTCGTAACAAAGACGCTTAAATTGGTGCTGTTCCTTAACTTCAGGCTTTGGATAAAGGACGCGAATACACCTTTCCGCCTCATGACCGCCGCCTCGTTAGCGGGCTTCCTACCCAGAATCCCGAAGGAGCATAACCTCGCTAACGTCTTGCTTACCGTGCTGTATGAGAAGGACAAGATGCGGCGGCGTTACGCACCGATAACCTTCAGACCGCGGCAAGGCGGCGTTAACAGTATAAATATCTCGCGTATCATCAAGATAGGGTTGAGAGCGGTGAAAGACTTCGCGGAGCTGAAGAAGTTATAGCGCAAAGGGGAGAGCGATTAAGATACCTGACTTCATGCAGAAATACATACCACTTTTGCGGCAAGTCGTGTTATACGGCGTGTTCGGCTGTTTCTCCGCGCTCGTTGATATATTGCTTTTTAGCCTGTTAAGCAGTTTTTTAAACGTAACTCCAGCTAATATTATCAGCGTACACTGCGGGATATTATGTAGTTTTCTGCTCAACACGTTTTTTACCTTCAAGGTAAAAAATAAGATGAGGCGGCGGATTGTGATATTTTTTTGTGTTGGATATTTCGGATTGCTGTTGTCCATGCTGATACTCTGGCTTGGGGTGGAGAAGCTGGGCGTCGATAAGATGCGGGTGAAGATTGTTTCGGTGTTCATAGTAGCGGCGGTACAGTTCTTGTTGAACAAGTTTATCACATACCGCAACGACAAAAATTATAGTAAAGAAGGATGAAATTACGTTGAAAGAAAATAAGAATGAACGCGGTAATATAAAAATCGTCAAAAGCACGGCAAAATATTTGTTGTTTTATTTTATCGCTTTCTTGGTTTTTACTGGGATATATATCGCCTCTTTCCGTACGCCGTTGTTTGCCGCAAACCATGTGTTTTTCTATCGCGCCGTTTCGCTGTTGATTATCACGAGCGTACTATTTACAGTCGTTGTAATTATCTTCGCAAGATGCGGGAAGCTGATAAGGCTTGCCGTTCAAGACGTTTTGATAGCGGTAATTGTGCCATTATGCCTCAACATGACGTTTTTGTCGGTCGTTACGGTTTCCATAGACCGCTCGATTTCCGTCTTTCTTTTGGCGTCTATGGCGGAAAATAAAGAGAGGGTTTGGACGGAAAAAGATATAACAGATTTATTTTTGAACGTGTATATGGATGAATACAAGGCGATGGACCGACGCTTTGACGAACAGTTAATCACCGGCTCAATAGAGAAAAAAGGGGGTGCGTATCAGATTACCGACAAAGGGGTGTTCTTGATTAACGCCTTTCGATTAGTGGGAAGCGCCTTTCCCATTGACAATCGTTTCTTGTATCCAGAGCCATATGTTCCAGAGGAGTAAAAGATGCCGCCGAAAATTGAGAAGTTGTTAAAGTACAAGAGACCCCTCAAAATAGTTGCGCTTGTGGTATGTGTTTTTATTGCGGCCCGTTCCATCGCAGATTATTATCGTTCCCAGTACTTTGCAGAAGGGCAAGGGATGTTCGCGGGGACGTTCCCGTTCTTTATGCACTCGCCATATTACGAGGGACAAATAAACGACAGCTTCACGGTTAAGTCATCGTTATTCTTCGGTATAGCAGAGAAAGGACGTATACAGTTTTTCGTTAACAAGTTCGAGGAAGCGGAGAGAGGACGAGCAGACGGTGTGTCCCTTGTCGTCTATGCGAATGAGATAGAAATCGCCCGTGTTAAGGAAAACCCCTATCTCCGCTCGGAACCCAGACACAGCGTAACGTTTGACTTTGACATACCCGCGGGAACAAGAGCTCTCACTGTCAAAGTAGAGGCGAACAGCAACATAGACTATGACCACACGTTTATTGAAGGGCTTAACGTCCGTAAGCCGAACATCCGCGGCTGGATACTGTTTTCGGTATGTATCGCAACGATTCTCTTTTTGCTACTGGCGCCGGAAATAAAAGGCGTAAAAGAACAGTTCCCAGAGATAAAGATGCGAATCAAGAAGACGCTCTCAAAGGACTATTGGCGGGGCGTAGTTCGGGAGCCGATATTCTATATTGCGCTAATAAGTATAGCCGCCAGAGTCGTTTATTTCTATGACTGGATTCCATTCTGTATGTCACACGATACAGCTTCTTATATTAAATCGTCTATTATTAATCCACAGAGGACTCCGCTCTATCCCATTTTCTCGCGGCTTGTCCATTTTGGCGGTGAGTTCCTCTGGTATAGGACCATGGCTGATATTCAGAGTCTTTGTGGAATTATAGCAGCCTGTTATTTCTACCGTATCGCGGAACAGCTCATAAAGAACAAGCGCACCGCCTTTTTTTGCGCCGCGTTCTACGCCTGCCTGCCCTATATCGTCGTGTTTGAACGGGCGATATTAAGCGAATCATTTGCCGTTTCCTTCACTATATTTCTCATCTACAACGCCTCTCGCTATCTGCAAAATCCGAACAAAGTCTCCGCTATGATGATTGGCGTGTGGTCTCTCATGCTTACCATGCTAAGAGATATGTATATAGTAGTTCTCATTCCGCTCTTCCTGTTATTCTGGATTGTTCGGCTGTTTGTAGAAAACGACGGACCGCTCGTTAAGACGGGGTTTAAGTGGATTCTGGTATGTTTAGGAGTCGTCTTATTTCACGCATATCTCTTTAACGCCAGAATCGGCGTATTCGCTAACAGTCTTGTTTCTATAAATTATAATTTGTCATACAATCTCATTCAGCATGACTTGTACCAGAATCCGATTGACCCTGAAATAGCCGACGAAATAACACAAAAAGGGAGAATAGAATCTTCTTTTGACGTTTGGCCGTATATCGATTCTTTACACAGCAGGTTCGGCGTTATCAGAATGATGCGTTACTGGAAAGATGCCTTGCGGAAGAATATCGGCGGGTTCCTGAAATACGCGATCAACGAATTATGGAAAACACGAGATAGAAGAGCAACGGAGAATTCTTTTGGCGGTATGAGAAGATATATTAAAGATAATATTGATAATAGCTATATAAGCGCTATATCAAAAGTTCCGAAAGAAGATTGGATAAGACTTGATGCACGGTATAAAGAGAAAACGACCGGCGAGTTTTTTGCCCCGCTGTTCTTCAATATAAAATTGTGGCATATATGGGCGCTCATGTTAATAGAAGCGATTATTATTCTCCATGCGCTCTTCCGCCGTAAGCAGGTATTATACTTTGAGGTTATCGTCTGTGGAATCACGTTTGCCGTCTTTTTAGCCGCTGTAATAATGGCGTGGGGTTATTCTTCGAGAATATCAATTCCTGCGCTCCCGCTGGTGATTCTGCTGGGGTTCCTAAATCTGTCGCGACTCTTTGCGGCAGAGCCTGCTTCTAGCATAGAGTAGGTTTCGCTTCTGGTATGGATGACGCCCGCCTGCGCTTGACGGGGACAGCAGTATCCCTTTTCGTACAGCAACCGTTAAGAAGTCGTAAAACAGGCGAAGCCTGTGGGGACAGACAAATTTACTAACCCACACTAGTTGGGAAGTTATAAAACAGACGAAGTCTGTGAAGGAGTAATTTTATGAATGACGATGAAGTAAAGATTACCGAAGACACAACAAGCGACGTTAAAATCTTTGTGTGTCATACACCCGGACGAGAGAGTGTATTACCGGAAAATCCGATGTATGTTCATATACTTGGCGGCGCGGCTTTAGCCAAAGAGAATCCGCAGAATCTGATGGGCGACAACAGCGGCGATAACATTTCCATGAAAAACAAAAGCTATTGCGAGCTTACCGTGCAATACTGGGCATGGAAAAACACGGACGCGGACTATTACGGCTTCTGCCATTACCGACGGTATTTCAGCTTTAACTCGCCTGAAGAAGAACAAATACCGAATATGTACGCAAACGTTCCGTTTGAGTATTTTAATGATAAAATAATGTCTCAAATTGATGTTGACATAGATTTTATTATCAAAAAAATGAAAAAGAACCCTATAGCTCTCACGACTCTGTTTGACGTTAAAAACGTCAAAGCTTTCAGCATTTATAATCACTACAAAATAACCCCTTCTTTACATAACGAAGATTTAGATATATTGCTGGAAGTCATTCATGAAATTTGTCCTGAATATGACAAAGCGGCAAAAGAACATTTGAAAAGTCATTTGTTATACCCATGTAATATGTTTATAATGAAAAGACCCCTTTTCTTTCGTTATTGCGAATGGCTGTTTCCTATTATGGAAGAGTGCGAAAGGCGCATCGACGCATCAAATTATACGGAGGAAGAATTCCGTGGTATTGGACATTTAGCCGAGCGCTGTTTAGGGATTTTTTACACGTATATCAACCGAAACGAGAACGTCGAGGCGGTATTTTTCCAACGCCTGCTTATAGAGAATCCGTCCGTCGGAATTAAACCCCGACCCCGCTCTAAAAACCCAGTAACGGTCGTAACGGCGGCAAGCGGTTTTTATGTTCCATATCTCGCGGTCATGATACAAAGTTTGGCAGAACATACGTCATCAAATAGAAATTACGAGATATGCGTTTTACACACCGATATATCTGATGAAAATAAAAAGAAAATGTGGAATATGGTAAAAATTTATCCCAATATTCACCTTATATTCTACAATATAGCGATGGATATATCTGATTTTTCTTTTAGATGCTCTGAATGGGGCGAACATATAAGCAACGAAACATTTTATCGGACATTACTCCATAAAATATTTACCAATTATAAAAAAGTCATCTATTTCGACAGCGATATGATTATTAAAGCGGATGTAGCAGAGCTTTTTGATACGGACATAGGGGACAACCTCATTGGCGCCTGCCTTGATCCTGACTTTATCGGAATGTATTGCTCAAATTTTGATTCAAAATTCTATACGGAGACAGTATTAAAGATAAAACATCCTTTTGAGTATTTTCAAGGAGGTGTGTTACTCGTCAACATAGAGCAGTTCAAGGGAGGGTTTAGCGACACCGAACTGGCTGAAGAAGCGGCCGTCAGTAATTATCGGTGGGTTGACCAAGATTTGTTTAATGTTGCCTGCCATGGCAAAGTTGCATTTATCGATATGAGCTGGAATGTGATGGTTCAGCATAAATGGGACAGACTCAAAGTAATCAAACAATGTCCATTCGAGATTTCCAAACAGTATTTTGATGCGAGAGAAAACCCTAAAATTATTCACTACGCGGGCGGGCAGAAACCGTGGATAGAACCGTGGATAGATTTTGGTTCCGATTTCTGGTCGGTTGCGTACCGCAATGTGTATTTCGGAGAGCTTCTCTGGCGTATGAGCCACGATATAGTCGCCTATGTTTTAAACGAAACTGCCAACAAAAGAATTTCCGCGCCTCCTCCCCCTCCGCTGCCGGAAAAATCGTCTCTGCTGAAAAAATTGGCGGTTGGAATCGCTTCTCCCTTTTTCCCCGAAGGAACAAAGCGGAGGGAAAAATTGAGGAGACTCTACAACAAGGTCCGTGGAAAAGGATAAAGAAGTAAAGTATGGTTTTGTTTTATTGCAATCATATGGGTACGCTCTCTCAGCTTATCACATTGAGATACCTCAGGTGCGCTGTTGACGAAGAAGCCGTTTTAATGTCGGTCGCATTTTCTAATTTTTATACAAGTGATTTTTCTAAAAAAATTATAGAGACAAACATTTTTTCTAAAATAATTCCTACAGCAACTATGTTTTCTAAGAATGAAGAAACTGTAGAAAAACAGGAACAAAGGATAAGTAGCTATTGGGATGGAATTCTTAAGAAAGAAAATATCGATTTAAATGATTTTTCTGAGATATATGGTACGATAGATTGTTTTGGGGAATTTTTTGTGTATTTATCAATGAAAAGTATTCCTTATATTTTAATTGAAAACTCTCCGAATCAGTTCAATATCCCTAATAGATGTATCGGCCCAGAAAGAGGTTTGCATTTTAATCACTCGTATACGTTAGTATTAGAAAAACACAAAGCTTTATATGGAGAAGGAGACCTCTGTAAAAAACGCTTGCGTTTTGAGAGTGAGAAAACCGACCACAGCAAATCACTGCCGAAAGACGAATGGATAGATTTTAACGCTTTGTTCAATAATTCTTCCACTCAATTCAAACATATTATTCTTTCTTGTTTAGACGAACAGGCGTCTTTTTTAAGTGAAAAAGACGCTTGCTTAATCCTACCGAATTCATACGGTGTTCATACACCAATAACTAAGCTTGACTTCGCCCATATGAATATTGTCTATCAAATAGCGCTTGATTATTACAACCATAACGATGAATCGCGCATATTCGTGAAAGAACATCCTTACGCTCTTTATGATTTCAGACTTGATAAATATCTTGAGAATCCCGTTACGCTTAACGCATATATTCCCATCGAATTTTATAAATTTATACCGGAATTTTCCATAAGTAGGCTTATTAGCGTAAATACGTCAACTATCTCAAAAATCGCCGAATATATTAAAGAAAGTATCCGGTTAGGGGACACGTATTATTGGAATTTTCGTCTATGTCACAAGCTTGTCTTGACGTTTTCTCTTAACAAAGAGTTTTCCAATCAAAAAACATTTCAGTACGCGCAGGGCGTTAACGATGAATTCCTTCAGACGTTCGTCCATTATTGTATCAATGATTTTCCCAACTATAAACCGCAAATGAAATTCGGATGGCAGAGCTTAAAAGGCGATAATTTTATTATTCTCGACGAAGTCCCGTCCGAAAACAAAAAAGACCTTATCGCGGGTCTCGACGGCGCCGACTCCCTTACAAAAATCGTGTTCTTAAACTCAAAGAAAGATTTTATGTTCTTTGAGTTTGAACGTTTTGATTTACTCGAATATATCACGCCTTTTGTCATCAAAAAAACCGCGCTCAATGATACGTGTATCTCCGATACCGACGATGAAATGCTGTTCTTTTTTTGCAAAGACAAGGCGGTCAGAGAGAAAGCAAAGTCGTTTGTCTTACAAAAGTCTCTGAAACATACAAAGCTATCTCTTGAAATCTCCGCGGTAAATATCAAGGATATTTATCCTTTGCTTTATCGGCGTGAATATGTATCAAGGATACAAGAGATTAACCGAGCGTTTGAGTCGCAGAGCAAACAGACAAACGACGTCTCTAAACAAATCGAAGGTTTGTCAAAATCGTTCAATGAGTATAAAGAGCGCTCTGACGCGCGTATTGACGCGCTGACAGATATTTGCCGCAACTTGACGCAGACTGTAGAAGCGTCGCATAAAACCGTTTACGAAAGTCTGTCAAAATCGCTTGACGAGAACAGAGCGCACTCTGACGCGCACATTGACGAACTGACAAATATTTGCCGCAACTTAACGCAGACTGTGGAACAGTTGAGCGCAGAGATGCGTAAGAATGAAATGCGGACGGAAGAGCATATAAGCCAAGCGGTCAGCGAGATAAAAGGACTTTATCGAAGTCTACTTACGTCTAATTCATGGCGAATCGGGCGGGCGGTTACCTGGTTACCGCGCAAGATTAAGGGTTTGTTCCGTCATAGCTAAATCTTTACACACATAGCTTACGCATAGGCTATGTGTAGTTCTCCCCCTGGACGCGCTTCGAGTTCTTCTATAGAAACGTCTTGTGCAAAAAGCGTTACCGCCTCGGCGGCGCCCTCAACACGTCCTTCCTGTATACGGTTTTACAAGAAATGAGCAAGAATGTTTTCCGCCTAAAGGCGGACGATAGTTGGGCGCTTTGATCCAAGGCCGAATCGAACGGCCGACCTGCCGCTTAGGAGGCGGCCGCTCTATCCCCTGAGCTATTGGACCAACACCGTAATTAAACTATATTTTTCCATAAACGTCAAGCGGTGTTCTCATCAGACAGCTTTCACCATATGCTGACTAATCCTTGACATTTTTCCCAAAAAATAATAAACTGAATAATGAATGCTCGGAGTCCGTGGAGGGCGACGGCATCGAAAAACTAAATGAAGTTCCCGCCTCATTCGAGGAATAAATATGAATAATTTTGCAATAGAAAATACCGGGCTAAAAGAAGCTTGTAGACGGATAAAACACTTCTCTGAAAATTGTGAGACGTCCCTTGACCTTTCCGATTTGGGCTTGGACCAGCTACCAGAAGACCTATTTGAAGATGTGGAAACGGAAACGATGCAGTCTCTTAATATTAGTATGAATAAGCTCGAAGAAATTCCTTCGTTTATCATGACTTTTTCGTCATTGGAGGCTTTGGACGCGAGTAGTAACCGACTTAAAAAACTGCCAGATGCCGTTACCACGCTCCTATTTCTCAAGAAACTCAAGATTAATGACAATGACCTTACGGAACTGCCTGAAAACATAGATAAACTTGCTATGCTAGAGACTCTGGATGTCAGCCGTAATAAGCTCGTAAAACTGCCTGAGTCCGTCAAAAACCTCCGCGCTCTCAAAAGATTCGATTTTATATTGAATAAACTCGCAGAAGTTCCTAGTTCTGTACGGAAATTCACCACCCATCAAAAGGTCAACATCTTGACTCACATACAGAAACTTGCGGTAAGCGCTACAGAAACTGAATTCCCCTTTGGCGATTCCTTTTTAAAAAAGGCAAAATTTCATATCAAGGCGTTGTCGGAATGGTTTCAGCTCTCTGCCCTGCAATCCGTCGTCTACGCCCAGTTTCTCGTCAGGTTCGAGGATCAATCCATATATCTGCGGGAAATCGCCGCGTCTCTTAATTTGAACAGTCTTGAAATGCTTCCATTTATGAACGAATTTGACGAACTTGAAAAAAAGAAACTTCTTCTCTGCCGTAGACCGTCTGAAGGTGAACTGGTCACCTATCGTGTTCCTGGCGAAGTGATAGAGTCTTTGCGTTGTAACAAGCCGTACTTTGCGGAAACTTATAAGAATATATCCAACGATGAATTTTTTGATGTGTTGGACAAGCTGTTCGACAGACATGGTAACAGTGAAATGTCCTACGAGATGTTTGTAGGAGAGCTGAATGCGCTCATAGATGGCAATATGCAACTCGCTTTTTCTCAAAAAATCAGAGAACTTCAGCTTGCGCAGGAAGATCTTGTCTTACTCTTGCGTTTCTGTCAGCGGTTCGTGAGTTGTAATGATGAAAATATTGGCATAAGCGGTGTAGGTGGAATATTCAATGACTCCACATTCAGAAATATTACCAGAGTCTTGCTTGGTGGTGAGCACGAACTCTTAAAACGAGGCATCATCGAGAAAATAGACAGAAACGGAGATGAAGACGACTTCTTTGAGGATAGGGAATATTTCACTTTGACTATGGAAACAAGGAAGAGTCTGTTTACTGATCTGAACCTTAAGCCTCAGAAACTCGAATGGAAAGGACCTTTCATAGCGCCGTCAGAAATCGCCTCCAAGCAGATGTTCTATAACGAATCTGGAGTCGAGCGCATACGGGAGCTTACGTCCATCTTGAGTAAGGACAATTTCAAGGATGTACAGGAAAGGCTTGCCGAAAAAGGCTTGAGAAGCGGGTTCACATGCCTGTTCTCAGGTGCGCCTGGAACCGGCAAGACAGAAACCGCCTACCAGTTAGCTCGTGAGACCGAGCGTGACCTCTTGTCAGTGAACATCACCGACATCCAGAGCAAGTGGGTTGGGGAGAGTGAGAAGAATCTTAAAGCGATTTTCGATAAATACCGTACCGCAGTAAGGAAGCGGGAACATACACCCATATTGCTCTTCAACGAGGCGGATGCCATCATGCCGCGGCGTTTCGAGCTTGGCTCACAAAGTCGTTCGACGGACCAAATGATGAATAGCCTCCAAAATATTATTCTTGAAGAGCTGGAAAAGCTCCCCGGCATACTCATAGCGACCACGAATCTATTCCAAAACATGGACAAAGCGTTTGAACGCCGCTTCTTATACAAAATAGAGTTTGAGAAGCCCGATCTTTCGGTACGCCAAGCTCTATGGCAAAGTATGGTACCGGAGCTTTCAAAGGATGATGCAAAGACACTCGCGACACGTTTCGACTTTTCAGGCGGACAAATCGAAAACATCGCTCGCAAGTCCATCACTGATTACGTGCTTCATGGTAGAACGCCTTCTTTTGAAAGAATATTCTTATTCTGTAAAGAAGAACTCCTATCAAAGCCAAACGAAAAGCTTCTTGGCTTTATTGCTTAATACAGAGGAGTGTACCTATGAAACTAAAATATAATTCGCCGACAATTTTGACCTTTACCTTCATAAGCGTCGCGGTATTGGCTTTGGACCAATTTTTGTTTCCAAACCTCATCAAAGGCTGGTTCAGCGTTCCGGGTCGTGGCGATTTCCATTTCGGAATCCGAAACGTTGTCAATCTATTCACCCATGTAATAGGACACGCAGATTGGCCGCATCTGGTCGGCAATTTCTCAATCATCTTACTGGTTGGTCCCATGCTGGAGATGCGTTACGGCTCAAAAGACATGATTCTGATGATGGTCATCACTGCTTTGGCAACCGGACTGTTAAACGTCCTCTTTTTTATGACAGGACTATTCGGTGCGTCAGGAGTCGTGTTTATGATGATACTTCTAGCTTCATTCACTAATTTCAAGAAAGGGGAAATACCTCTTACTTTCATTCTCGTACTGTTTCTCTATTTGGGGCAACAGATAATAGAAGCCTTTCAACACGACAACATTTCGCAATTCACCCACATTGCAGGCGGTGTCTTAGGAAGTCTTTTCGGTTTTTGGGGTAGAAGAGAAGAAAAGGACCATGAGCAGCGGTGAATCGCCATTCATGGTCCGCCGATACACTACTCCGACAAGATACGGAGAAGATCTTCCGAGGTTTGAGCATGGAGGATCTGTCCACGCTTTTCTTCGCTTTTGAAAAGAAGGCTCACTTCCGCGAGAAACTGTAGATGGGGACCCGTTTTTTCAACTGGCGAAAGCGTCATAATAAAGATGCGGCATGGCTGTTTGTCCAGTGCGTCAAATTCAACAGGCGTGTCCGATACACCCATACACGCCACCAAGTCCGATAGAGTTGGACTCTTTCCATGCGGTATGGCAATGCCATGTTTCATACCGGTCGACATCTTATTCTCCCGCTCCATTACCGCAGCCAAGGCGGAATTTCGATCTGTTATCTTATGCGCCGCCACGAGTATATCAATTAACTCATTGATAATCTCTTCTTTTGTGGTTCCTTTTAAGTGGAGACAAACGGTCTCCTTCGTTAACATACCCTTTAAATTCATATTCATGTATATAATCTTATCCCATATTTTAAAAAAGTCAATGGTTTTAGCTAAAAAAATAATCGAAGAGTAAAGAAAATGAATAATGAATAAGTATCAGTCGTTATTCATTATTCACTAATCCCTACTTGTTTATCTCTGCGATGATTTCCGCCATGACACGTTCCGTATCGGCGTACGGTACCTGACACGTCCCGACTTGTTTATGCCCACCACCACCGTACTTCAGCATCAGACTGCCTACATCAACGATAGCGGTCTTGTTGACAATACTGTACCCCACAGTAATGACGCTATTCTGTTTTTGCTTACCATCGACCGTCCACACGGAGATATTCTGTTCCGGGAACAGTGTGTAGAGCAGAAAGCGGTTACCTGACGGTATACTCTCAACCCCGCGCAAATCAGCCACTATAACCTTACCCTGTACTTTGGCGTATTTTTTTACCGTTTCGATGAAGAATCTTTGTTGTTCGAAATATACGTCGACTCTTTCCTTTACGTCGGGCAAAGCTAATATTTCCTCAACAGACTTGGTAAGTTCTCCATGCGCCAGCTTCTTCATCAATTCAAAGTTGCTTATGGTGAAATTGTGAATCCTGCCAAGTCCTGTCCGCGGATCAACGATGAAACTGAGCAGTATCCATCCCTTGGGGTTCATGATTTCATCTATAGAGAGGTCCGCCGAGTCGGTCTTATCAACATAATGAATCAATTCAGAAAATTGTTTAAGCTTTTCATCTCCGCCATAGTATTCGTAGATGACTCGTGCGCAACTTGGTGCAAGTCTTGAGACGCCTTCAAAGCAAACGTCCTTTCCGAGCCGCTCAGTTTCGCTTGAATGATGGTCAAACCATAGTTTACAACCTTTGATGTACGGGACATTTGCCACGATATCATTGCTTGTTGCTGTGACTTTGCCATCTTGAATGTCTTTTGGATGCACAAACTGCCACTCGTCGACCAGTCCCAAAACTTCGAGTAATGCGCCGCATACTAACCCGTCAAAATCCGACCTTGTTATTAGTCGCATATAAATTCTCCTTTTACTTAAAAATATGTTGTATTAGTATAATAGAAAAATAATCTTTTGTAAATATTCTTTTTCGAGCCGATAAATTTTCCTTTATTCTGCGACTGCCTTGATCTGTCCATCCATGAGTCTGATGTTGAAGTGGTCGCCTCTTTGAACATGGGATGCGCTTCTGACGAGCTCTCCCGTGATCGCGTCTATAACAATGGAGAATCCACGTTGTAAAACCGCGTTTGGATTAGCAGATTCGAGAGTCCGCCTCTCCAGCTCCAATTTACGACGTATATCCACGATACGGTTTTGCAAGGATATAATCAAAGCATCCTTCGCGTCGTCAAAACGCGCCAAACGGGGTTCTAGTATCGTGCGGAAACGGTATTCCATATCTTCCGCGCTGAATGGCTTAACGAGAAGCCGTGTTTTATCGAGTCTCATTCGTATAGACTGATGCATACTATCCATAATACCATGCACCGCGGTCAGTGCGGCATCGTAGTTTGCGCTGACAAGTTCGGCCGCTGCGGAAGGAGTTGGGGCGCGAAGGTCCGCTGCGTAATCGGAAAGCGCCCAATCAATTTCGTGTCCCACCGCGCTCACCACTGGTATACGCGAATTCGCGACCGCCCGGACCACGACTTCTTCGGAGAACGGGAGCAAATCTTCGAGAGAACCACCGCCTCGTCCTATGATAAGTACGTCTGCTAAATTCCAGAAATTGGCCTGCTCAATACGCCTTGCGATGATTGCGGCGGCTTCACTACCCTGTACTGGACAGGGCAGAATGACAACATTGACGCTTGCGGCGCGGCGGTTTAGAATATTAAGAATGTCCCGCAATGCCGCGCCCATCGGAGAACTTACCACTCCGACGGTTTCTGGAAACCGAGGAAGACACTGTTTCCGTGTATCATCGAAAAGCCCTTCATTTGCGAGCGATCGCTTCCGCTGTTCCAATAATGCGAGAATATCACCCGTGCCGCACTTTTCCATCTCCTCGCATACAACTTGGTAAGCGCCTCGCTGAGGATACACAGACAGCGCGCCAATTACACGGAGCAACATACCATCCTTTGGCTCAAAGGAGAGACTCCGGTAGCGGTTACGAAACATCACTGCGGAAATGCACGCGCCTCCATCCTTCATCGTGAAATATAGATGCCCGGTACTCGAAGGACGACAATTAGACGCCTCTCCCTGAACCACGATTTCAGGAAATGCGTTTTCGAGATTATCTTTTATAAGATTCGTCAATTCTGAAACAGTAAATTCGCGCATATTATTCCTTATGACTTATCTCCCAAGGCTCCGCTTGATTTCGGTAATGCGCCATAGTCCCTTGTGAAGTGCGAGACTTATCTCATCAACGCGGGGCTGTTCTCCGGGAATGCGAGGGGAGTCCAGAGTTTCGTCATTAGGAGAAGGATTGAAAGCAGGCGCCCATAGTTTATACTCTGCTCTGAAAGAGACTTCTCCATCCTCAACGCTTAAAGGTTTAACCTCGAGGTGGGATATGCCGAAAACGATGGCAGTCGTAGGCTGCGCACCATTCTCCAGCCATGTTTGTGCGGAAATAATTGAAGGTGGTTTTCCTATTTCATAAGCCTGACGGACTTTGCTCAACACGAAGAGCTCGGTAACCATATCAATGTCATCCTTACCCGCCTTCTTTAAGACACAGCCGTTCATAACGATATGGTCGAGATTTCCCATTGCGGTATAGTATGTCTCTACCACATGGAGGGGCGTCATTCCCTTTGTATTCGGCAGATTAGCGCGATCCTGAATCACGCTGCCAATGACAACAACGGCAATGACAACAGCCGCGACTGCCCCTATCACAATCCCTCTGTTTCTCTTAAAAAAACGCCGTATTCTCGTCAGTCGTTCTTGTTTTTTGCTGAATCTTGCCGACTCGACAGACAGATTTTTCGTTTCTTCCTCCGAAAGGGAGTGAATAAACGCATCAATAGATAAGAGAGCAGCGTCGTTTAAGAACGAAAAATCCTCTAAGCTAGGAAACGCTTGCGAGGAAGGGAGGAAGGTTCTCTGCAAGAGCGCATCTATCCTTCCATCAATACCTGGTCGGACGAAATGTATAGGGGAAAATACGCCCTCGCGTATATCCTGACGAAGTATATCCGCATCCACGGCCGGGAAGGCGTCATTACCAGAAAAGATGCGGTAGAGTATACAGGCAAAAGACCAGACAACCGCAGATTGACCGGTCAAATCAGGGTGAACGTAACGCATTATCTTATCAACAGTCTGTCCCTGTGCCTCAACATACCGAGCTACAAGCTGTTCCGGCAAGAACAGAAGCGCGTCGTTTGAACAGATAACTCCACAAGGAACGACGCTCACCGCCTTCTTCACCTCAACAATGGTCTGATTCAGCAAGAGCAGTGCGTCCCACCAGAAACGGACTGCGTTCAGGGCTTCATCTGTCCCGCGTTCAAGGAGGATATCTAAAGGCTGCCCATTGAAATCTTTGCCCCATACGACCATATTCCCCTCCCTTTCCGCGACTCCTTCTATTTTCCATTTTTCAACCGATCCATTCCTCTTGACAATGATCCCCTCCTGCATAACCAATCTTGAAAGCCCGGCTTGCGCGAAAGCCCTTTCTTTCAGTCCGGTATCAAAACACAAAACAGCTCTATTTTCAATCTCCCCATGAATTTCCATTTATTTAGTATGAACTATGGCTAGCTTTTTGTCAACAGGCAAGCGCAATCCATTAGGAAATGGCACGCTTTCCAAAACACTGAAGGCTGACAGCGTACCTACCTGCGCCTTCCTGCGAGTCGCCCGTTACCCAAAAAACGGGCGACGATCGGACTTGCAGCACTGGAGAGTGAACTCGAATCAACAAATTTTTTGCCTGTTTCCTTTTATCGTTTCCCTGAAATACTCACTCGCCATACCCTGCCCTACCCTAAACAAAGACAGTGTTGTTTTTATACAGTCAATTAAAAAGCTGGTATTTCACAATGAGGATTCCGATTTAATAATCATCCATGCGGTTTATGATTGGTGGTTCTTGAATTAGATCAAATAATCGAACGATTTGAAACGAATATCATGTGGAATCTGATTCAATCCACCGACAAATATAAAGTTTTTTCAAAACCTTCCCGGGAATTCCTGCTCCATTATCGAATGCTGAGTAGGATGAATCATCCGGGGTTTGGGTTGTGAATAAACTGGAATCGGGCTTTAAATAATATGAGAACAATCCTGCCGCCAACAACGTTTTTGTTCATCTTATATCTTCTTCGCAAACGCCGCCGCCTCTTCAAGGTCCGCGGCATTGGGGCGTCCCTTGCGCATGACGGCAAACGCCCCCTTGCAGTGAAAATCCTCACGGGCGAGCGGGATGTTTTTCGCCGCAAGCAATGCGGCGACACGCGGACGCGCTGACTT
>JAIRSU010000128.1 GCA_031255285.1 Treponema sp.
TCACCATACTGAGCATGAGCCACATCAGCTTCTTGAACGGCATTTTACGGTTCCGGCTGAAATCCTGTCTCCGTTTTTTTGAACGGCTTTCATAGTCCGCTTTTTCCACCAGGGTTCGAACGGTTTCAAAACAACTTTTTTCCCCATGATACCCTCCCGTTTCCGGTTTACCACGGCTTCGGGAGGGTGTCTAGCCCTTAACTTGTTGACAGTGGGAGACACCCTCCCCCCGTTGCCGCTTCCCGGACTGCTGTATCCGGGGCGCGGCATATTCTCGTTGATACCCAAATCCGAGGCGATACGTCTTACGGGTTTCTCTTTTATCCCATACTTATTCTTTTGTCTACCAAACGGAGTATGGTTCAAAGAGTTGTCAAAGTCTTCTAGAGAAATAGAACATCGCATTAGAGAAGTGGAGTATCACACTAGAGAAACGAATCAACATGGATAAATATCTCGAATTTTTGTAGCTAAATTTAATGCACCTACTCGTTAGATGAGAACAGCGGAGCGTCCTTTCAATGCGGCGCCTGCCGATAAAAATGAACATATTCATCCTTCAGTTCACGAGTGGTTATTCTTTTTACGATTGTGTGTTATTATCTTAATAGAAGAAAACGGGAAAAATGAGAAGAGATAGTTTACAAGAATTAGAGATTATCTATCAAGATGCCAGTCTTATCGCGATCAACAAACCCAGCGGCGTAAGCGTCGGCGGGGACAGGTGGGACGAAGGCGCGGAGCGGCTTGACAAGATCCTTGAGGCACGTTTGGGGCGGCGGATGTGGACCGTCCACCGCATCGACAAAGAAACATCCGGTGTCGTCGTGTTCGCCAAAGACGCAGACGCTCACCGCCTGCTTTCTATGGCATTTGAAGAACACATGGTCAAGAAATGCTACGTCGCAGCGGTCTACGGAGCTCCTATCTGGCGGGAAACAGTCTGCGACCTGCCTCTTACGCCTAACGGAAACAAGAAACATCTGACTATTATCGACAGGTATCAGGGGAAAAAATCTATTACCCGTTTCAAGGTAAAGTCCGCGGTAGACGTATTTAGTATACTTGAAGTCTTTCCTGAAACAGGTAGAACACACCAGATTCGAGTTCATGCATCGGCTTTGGGGCATCCTGTTGTCTGCGACAGCCTTTATTGCCGCAACCCTAAACCGATCATGTTGTCGTCGTTCAAACGTGGTTGGCGCGGCGATCTTTTTGATGAAAAACCCCTGCTTGCACGGCTCGGTCTCCACGCTTTAGAGATAACTTTGCCTGACGGACTAACGTTTCAAGCGCCCTATCCTCGCGATATGAAGGCTCTCATCGCCCAGATAGAAAAGACGGCGAAGTAAAGCCTCCAACTGTTGATTATACAAAACGCCTTGACCGTCCGTGACGATCATGGTAAGATGCTTTTTATGAATGCCGTTTGTTTAGATTTAGAAGGGGTGTTGGTCCCCGAAATTTGGATAGCTTTCGCCGATGCTGTTGGTATAGATGAGTTCCGCAGAACCACACGGGATGAACCCGATTATGATAAACTCATGCGTTTCCGCATCGGGCTTCTCAAGGAGCACGGGTTAAAACTCCATGACATACAGAAAACCATAGAAGGTATATCGCCGCTGTACGGTGCTCTGGAATTCACCGATGAGGTGAGGGAAAGGACACAGCTCATCATCCTCTCCGATACTTATGAGGAATTCGCTAAACCGCTCATGGCGAAATTGAACTATCCTACCCTCTTCTGTAACAACCTCGCAACCGCCGAAGACGGAAGCATCGTCGGCTATAAATTGCGCCAAAGAGACGGCAAAAGGCATGCAGTCGCGGCGCTGAAATCCTTAAACATCAGGGTATTCGCGGCCGGCGACTCTTTCAACGACTTGTCTATGATACACGAAGCAGATGCGGGTTGTCTGTTCTGCGCCCCGTATTCCATCAAGGAACAAGAAGCGAAGAATGGTGTACCATGCGTGGATACTTACGGAGAGCTTCTGGAGAAAATCTCTGTCTTTCTTTGAGCAAGAACGAAAAATAGGAGCTACGCGAAGATAACTTTGCTTACACGGTTAGAAGAACGGATAATCATTACTATGTTTAATTAAAGTTTAGTTATCTCCCAACATTCGGGGATTCTCTTGCCGCAAAAGTCTTCCTCGCGGAGTCTTTCGGTTATGTTTCGTGCGTTTAATGTGGAAAAATCCGCCCGGATGCGTCTGACGTTCGTTGAGAAGAATATTTTTCCGTGCCTCTCCAGCAGAGGCAGGCATTTCGTAACGAGAGACTGATAGTCCCGCTTGACATCGAGGTACGAAAGCATCCGCTTGGAGTTTGAAAAGACAGGCGGATCTAGAATGATAATGTCCCACGCGCAACGAGCCTTTGCCGCGGCATCCAGGAAGCGCAGAACATCCGCACGAATCAGATGAAATCCGGGCATCTTTTTGAAGAAGACGGCTTCCTGACTTGTAGTTTCCGCGGTAAAACGGTTCAAAGAGAAGTTAACCTTTGCCCAATCGAGGTATGTGCTGGATATATCTACTGAGTCTACACCTATAGCTCCACCATTTGCCGCATGAATGGAGAACCCGCCGGTGTAACAGAACAGGTTCAAAAGTCGTTTGCCCGCGGCGCCTGTACAGATGAGCCGTCTCAGGCTTCTTCTGTCCAGAAACAGGCCTGTATCCAGATAGTCTGAGAGATTCACGCGAAAGACAATATCTCCTTCATGCACATCAACGAAAAAATTGATACCTTCCATCTTTTCGTATTGGCTACTTCCTCGTTGTATCTTACGGATTTTGAGAAAAATCCTTTCATTCGGCACAGAAATGGCTTGAGAAATGGCTATCTTCATGTATTCAAGCCACTCTTTTTTGCCATATTCCGCATCTTCCTCCGGTCCTGCATAGAATGCACCCGCAATAGCATCCCTGTAGAGGTCTAGTACTAAGGGAATCTCAGGAATATCACGGTCATAGAGTCTGAATGCATCTGTTCCTATTCGCCTCGCCCATTTCTTGAGATGCCGATACCTTTTCTTGAGGCGGTTTGAAAGCATCTCTGCCTGATACGCAGTTTTCTCCATATTCTCCTCTTTTCCTCGTTAAAGGGATGTGGACTTGTTCGGTAATTCCCATGCCTAAAAGCAGAGGCTGGATGACGACTCTTTTGGTACATCTCAGCGCGTCTCTCGAATACCTCTGTTTTTCAGTATAATGACATTCAGAGTCTTATACAAGAGCATTCTTTCTGATTTAGACAACTGTAGATCAGTCGTGAAAGAAGATATTGTCTTCTCTACTCGGTCGGACTACAGCTAATTAAAAATCTCTTTAACACTTGCCTTTTGCTATAACTTTGTTATATTATTATTATTATGTCCGAACAAAGTATTGTTCCAATTGAGCAGATGTTGCCGAACAAACTGCCCTTGGTGAGCCTTGTGGGGCGCCCTATTTTCCCAGGGATTTTTACCCCCATTATGATATTAAATCCATTTGATGTGCGCCTCGTAGAGGCTGTTACGGCCGGAGATGGACTCATAGGATTGGTTCTGTTACTAAACGATATAGAAACGCCTTCTATCAGTGACCTCTACAAGGTCGGAACCGTGGCAAAAATCGTCAAGAAAATTAATATGCCGGACGGAGGCGTTAATATTTTCATATCAACGATTAAACGGTTTAAGGTTAAGAAATCCCTGAATTTCCAGAATCCCATGATTGCCGCGGTACAATATCTGAATGAAGCCGAAGATGATACTCCTGAAGTAAAAGCTCTTACCCGCGCTCTTATCTCAGAAATGAAGGAGCTTTCCGAGAATAATCCGCTTTTTTCCGAGGAGATGCGCCTCAATATGGTCAATATTGACCACCCTGGTAAAATAGCGGACTTTATCGCCAGTATTCTCAATATTGGCAAAGCCGAACAGCAGAAGGTGCTCGAAGAAATCAACGTGAGACGGCGTATGGAACGGGTGCTTGTTTTCATAAAAAAAGAACAAGAACTATTGCGGATCCAAAAACGTATCCAAAATGAAATAAACGATAAGATCAATAAATCTCAACGCGAATATTTCTTGAAAGAAGAGATGAAGGCTATTAGAACCGAGCTTGGACAGGTTGTAGACGCAAAAGCCTCTGATTATCAACGGTTTAAGGAGAAATTTGACTCCTTGCATTTCGAGGGTGAGGTAAAAGAGGCCGTTGAACAGGAGCTTGAAAAATTTAACATACTC
The DNA here is from genome assembly GCA_031255285.1 of Treponema sp. GTDB lineage: Bacteria > Spirochaetota > Spirochaetia > Treponematales > Breznakiellaceae > JAIRKH01. The sequence goes on from JAIRSU010000128.1 coordinate 4,244, forward strand.
GAACCTCATTCACCGGAATACCCTATTACCCGCAACTACCTGGACATGATATCCGCTCTGCCATGGGAAGATGGAAAGCCCGAAAGTTTTGATATTAACGCTACACGAAAGATTCTGGAGAACGACCACTACGGCTTACAAGATGTGAAAGACCGCATCATGGAGTACCTTGCGGTACGGAAACTACGTAGCGAGAACAAATCAGATACTACAAACGGTTCGATCATCTGTCTGGTGGGACCGCCCGGCGTAGGTAAAACTTCGGTCGGTAAATCTATCGCCCGTGCTTTGGGTAAGGAATTTTTCCGCTTTTCTGTGGGTGGTATGCGAGACGAGGCGGAAATTAAGGGGCACCGTAGGACCTATCTCAGCGCAATGCCAGGTAAAATTATACAGGGCTTAAAAATTACTAAGAGCAGATCTCCAGTGTTTATGATTGACGAAATCGACAAGATGGGTGCGAGTTATCAAGGGGACCCGGCAAGCGCGCTCCTCGAAGTACTTGACTCAGAGCAAAACAGCAGCTTCCGCGACCACTACTTGGATCTGCCTTTTGACATTTCCCGTGTGTTTTTCATTGTTACCGCGAACACACTCGACACAATCCCTCCTGCACTCCTTGACCGCATGGAAATTATTGAGCTCCCAGGTTACATCAATACAGAAAAGCTGGAGATTGCACGGCATTATCTGGTGCCGAAAAGCCTCGAAAAGAATGGTTTAAAGAGGACTCAGGTAAAATATTCCAAAGAAGCTCTGCTTTATATAGCTAACTGTTATGCACGAGAGTCTGGGGTACGGGCTTTCGAGAAGAACTTGGACAAGATTCACCGTAAGCTGGCAAAGGAAATTGTCGAGGAAAACGAGGCAAATGCTCAATCAAATCAGAAAGAAAACGCCACCTCTCTGAAGCAAAACAGAGGGTT
>JAIRSU010000004.1 GCA_031255285.1 Treponema sp.
GCGAAGAATTGGGACGTGGTGAATGCAGACGTTAAGAAGATAAACGATGCTCTGAACGACATAGATAAAGCCAAGTCCGCGGCGCTGGCGGCCGCCGAAGCCAAACGCAAGGCTGACGAGGCCGCGGAGAAGAAGAAGGCTGACGATGCGGCTAAAGCGCTGGCCGCTGCCAAGAATAGACTTGATTGGGCAGTTTCCATCGGAGCAGAACAGCAGTATACCGACCAATACGAAAGGGCGGATTCCGCGTATGTGGACGCGCTTACGGCGCAGAAGTCCAGAGATTGGGATAAGACAATAGACGGAGCCAATAGTACTATCGCCATTGTGGATGCTATAGAGACGCTTAAAATCGGTGAGGCTCGTGACGCAATGTCCATAGCCAAAGAACGGCTCGATTGGGCCGTTGGCGTCAAAGCGGCGGATAATTATCCAGACGCCCTTGCTTCAGCTAATGCTTCTTACGCCCTCGGTGAAAGAGCACTGACAGCCAAGGATTGGAACAGCGCTATCGTTGCCGCGGACGCGGTATTGAACGCCCTTGCTTCCGTTTCGGACAGGGTTATGCTCCCCGCCCAATACATAGTGAGAACATGGCAAGGCGTACGCGACTGTTTGTGGAACATAGCTGGCTATCCATGGGTTTACGACGACCCGTTCCAGTGGAGAACGCTCCTCAATGCGAACCGCGATAAGCTGCCGGACGCCAACGATGTGAGCAGCCTGGAACCCAACACGGTACTAGATATTCCCAGTATCCGCGGCGAGATACGCTCCGGTGTATGGGAAGAAGGCAAAACTTATCCGGATATACCGCGTTGAAAGGGGACTATGGCAGAGTAACCGGACGGCGGACAAGGGAGAGAGCAGGCGGTATGCAAACGTTTTTCTGTAACCATACCGTCCTCGCCTCCTTTATACTTTTTGTATAGCCGTCTATTTTATTTTAAAGGAAGATGAATATGAAGAAAAAAGCTTTTATTTTATTTGCAATTTTATTGCCGACTTTGAAGATTCAGGCGCAGCAACTCACGCGCTTTGCCGTTGTGGATGTTGACAAGGTCAATGTCGCGTTTTTCAAAGATTCCAAGGCGTATCGAGACTGGCAAGACCAGAGCGCGGGGGTTCAGAGAGAAATCGACCGCATAACCAAAGAAATTCAAGATATGAGAAACGCTCAATTTGAGGCGGACGGCAAAGGCGATAAGGAACAAGCCTTGAAACTGGAGAATGACGCGCGTAGAAGGTCAGAGTATTTACGGGAGTACTACCGGACGAAAACTGTGGAACTCGAAGCGATGAAAAATAATCTCGGCCAATCAGAGTCTTTCTACAGACAGGTAAGCGAGGGAATCCGCTTTATTGCCGAAAGCGAAGGCTATACCATGGTCCTCAATTCCAAAGACCCCAACATCCTTTGGTTCAGTTCTTCCGTAGACATAACCGATAAACTCATACAAAATTTGCGCTCGAGGCGGTAAGCAGTAGGTTTTCGCGAGGCGGATTGGAAGGAATCATATGAAACGCCATTACTTTGATTGGGCCTCAACCGCCCTAACGGATGACAGTTCAACCGCTCAATCCGCTCCGTTCGGCAATCCATCTTCGTTGCACATGGAAGGGCGCGTTGCAAAGGCGGCTCTGGAACACGCGCGCGCCCGGTGCGCGGCAGTCCTCGGCGTACACGCGGACACGCTCTATTTTACTTCCGGCGGCACAGAGGCAAACGCCATAGCTTTGTACGCTGCACTCTTGCGTTACCGTCCGGGTACGATTCTCTTCTCCGCGGTCGAACATCCTTCGGTACAGGAAAACTGCGTTATTCTCGAAAGACTCGGTAAAAGAACCGCGCCTATCCGTGTGGACCAGAATGGTGTCGTTACCGAAGAATGTCTGAAAGCCGCACTAGAAAAGCATCCGGACGCTCATATTGCTGCAATCATGGCGGTTCAAAACGAAATCGGCTCAATCAACGATATTGCGAAGCTCTCACACTGTGTCAAAAACAGGCGGGCGGTTCATTTACATTGCGACATGGTACAGGCGCTTGGTAAAATTCCGTTTAGCATAGCAGAATCCGATGCAGACTCTGCATCCATGAGCGCCCATAAAATTGGGGGACCGCGGGGCATAGGCTTGCTGTACCTGCGTAAACCGTTCAGTCCTCTTTACCGCGGCGGTGGTCAGGAACGCGGGGTGCGCCCCGGCACCGAAAACACCGCAGGCGCTCTCGCCTTTGCGGAGCGTCTGGAACGCCGCTACAATAAAGAAACCATTACTACAGAGTATGAATGTGCTGAAAAACGCATTGCCCATCTCATTGATTTTCTCAAAAGCACGGAACGATGTCGGCTCATACCAGAAAACCGCGTCCCATTTGACCATCGTTTCTCGCCATTCATCGTACAGGTTCGTTTCACAGGCATTCCAGGCGAGGTATCTGTACGGATGCTGGACGATGCGGGTTTTGCTGTTTCCACCGGCTCCGCCTGCTCCTCTGCAAAGAACGAGCGCCCAGTACTTCTGGCAATGGGCGAAGACGCCGCATCCCGAACCGAAGGCGTCCGCATATCTCAAGGATGGTCAACAACAGACCATGACATAGAGGCGCTCATCTCCGCAATAAAACAAATATTGAAACGGTATTAACAAAGCCGCCGAGTCCACAAGTTATAATGAATACGCCGCGTTCCCGGTTGATCCCTGAATGTCATATTTTTTAGTTCAAAGCCTTTCCCGGCGTCTCTTGTATCAAAAGGCTTTTTTCAGTATACTTTCCCTATGAATGAATCGGTAAAGAAATTGCTTGACGGGATTCAAAAAGTCATAAGAGGCAAACAAGAATTCCTTGAACTGCTCACCGCCTGCGTTTTGGCAAAAGGACACGTTTTGATTGAAGACAATCCAGGGCTGGGCAAGACCACTGTAGCAAAGACTTTGGCGCGGCTCATTGCCGACGAAGACGGCAGTCCGCTTGTGTGCAAACGCATACAGTTCACACCCGACCTTTTGCCTTACGACATTACCGGCGTGGACGTGTTTGACCCTGAAACAAGGATGTTCCGCTTTGTTCCCGGACCGGTTCTGGCAAATATCGTGCTGGCGGACGAAATCAACAGAACCACGCCGAAGACGCAGTCCGCACTGCTTGAAGTCATGGCGGAACGGCAAGTTACAATCGGGAACGCATCTTATAAGCCGAAAGAGCCCTTTTTTGTCATTGCCACAGAGAATCCCGTTGAGAGTGAAGGCACCTTCCCCTTACCGGCCGCACAGCTCGACAGATTTATGGTACGGCTTTCTATGGGCTATCCGGACCGAGACGCAGAACTAGCAATCCTAGAAGACAACCCGGCGGAGAACGTCCTGTCTGAACTTGAGCCTGTTATGACGCGGACTGAATTCTTACAAACGCAAGCCGATGCGGGCGGTGTTTTCTGCCACCAAACCCTAAAAGAAGCAATAATCGACATTATCCGCGCCACCCGCGTCCATGAAAACATCACCCTGGGCGCTTCGCCCCGCGCCGGGCTACATTTCCTCGCGGCTGTCAAGGCGTTAGCTCTTGTTCGCGGGCGAGACTTTGTGATTGACGAAGACGTTGCGATTCTCTGCGCTCCCGCTCTCTGCCATCGCCTCAAGACAAGCCGTTCTATTAAATCCGCAGATATTTTCCCCATAATACGGAGAATCTGCATGGAAAGCCTCGAGGAAAGAATCGCATAACAAGAAATGTTCCCGAAACCAACGCCTTCAGGCGTTTTTGCCGTTCTTCTTGCCGTCCTCTGCTTTATAATCGGATATTTCCGCCATGAAATAGCTCTCGTTCTTATCGCCTGCATATTTTCGGCGATTCTCGGTTACTGCTTCATCGCCCTTTTAACCACCGAACTCATTTTCAGAGAGCGAATGAAAAAACACGCCTCTTTCCACGCCGTTTTATCAGAAAAGATAAACAAAGGCGGACAAGTTGCGGTATCTATCGCCCATCGCCCGCGTTTCCTGCGATTCCTGAAGACGCCCGGTATCCTTGTCCGTTATGAAGTGGAACTTTTAACGGCTGACAAGAAGCTGATCCGCCATATTTTTGACCCTTTGCGTCCGGACGGCTTTACTGTCAAAGAACGGGGCGCATATTACAGAAACCGTGACGCGGTCGTCTTTTCTGACGCGATGGGCTTCTTCCAGCTCAAGAACGTTTTGCCCTCTTCCCCTACCCTCCCCCTTCTGGTCCTGCCGAATCCCGCAGAAGCGGCCGTCAGCCCGCCGGTGAGAGGCGGAGATACGCGGAGCATCGGCGCCCATATTCTGAAAGGAGAGAGCCTCGTGGACCATAGACCCTATGTTCCCGGAGACGACCCGCGGCGAATCAACTGGAAACTCTTCGGCCACGCCGGGGACCTCTTTGTCCGTGAAGAAGAGAGGACGCCGCCCTTTCATTCAAGCGTCCTTCTCTTTCTTGACACGCGGGCGGATGAACCTTATACCGATTCCGCGCGGCAGGCTGTTGACAAGATGTGTGAAAAAGCCCTTTTTCTCGCCCGCGCATGGACCGTGCAAGGCATAGACGTTCACCTGGGATTTACCGGAGAGGAGGCGGTCCGCCCTGAAGAAAGCGCAGACTTTGCGGAAATATTAGCGTTTCCCGCGGCCTGTGTATCGTCAGAGACCCTTCCTGTTTCTAATGACGAGCGCAGCGTCTTTATTCTGGATATTGCGGACAGGGAACGGAGAGACTCGAAATAGAGCGCCTTTTGAAATCAGCCCGCCTTTTTGAGACGCGCCTGCGCATTAAAACCGATTCATATTCTTCAGAAACATGGCGTATTATACATTTTAGCCTTTGCGTACATGGGTTTTCATTTCATTATACGGCGTTTTATAAAAGCCCGTCAGGATTTTGATTATGTTCATAAAGCCGCCAGACTGCATACGTACTTTAATAAACTGATTCTGCCCTTTTGCCCGACCCGCGCCGTTTTGTTTTGTTATATGATTTTGTTAATAGTTCTTCGAAAGAATTGCGGACGCCTACGCCTCCACCGTTTCGGCTGTATGGGAAAGCCGCGTTCAAGAAACCCGCATGGTTCCGCGCGGTCCAAAGACAGGACCAGAGGCGCATGAGAGGGACTGGGAACCAAGTCCGAGCCGCCCTCTCATGATTCCGCAATATCACGGAATGACTACTTCCCGTACATCGGACCAGTGGCTCTCGCCTCCCTTGGTGAGATAGCGAAGCGAGTAGTACAGTTTCTTCGCGCGCTCGGCCGCGGAAAACGTACGCTCCCAAGGATTGCGGGAGAACGTCCCGTTGTGCGTCAGCAACTCAGGGCTGTCAATCGGCGTGTGTGAAACGGTCCATGCAATCTCAATGCGGTCAACCCCGTAAGGCTTTGCGCCGAGGTACCGTATCTTGATCACGCCTGGTTCGCGGGCGCTGATGAGCGCCTCGCTGTCCGGTCCCGCATCTGGTATCGGCACCGGAGACGGCTCCCGGTCGGATGCGGTAACGCCCATCTCTTGTTTCTGCCCGTCGTTCATTTTGCCGTTGTTGCGTATCCGCTCCCGGGCGAATTTCCGCATAGCGTCAATCGCGTCCTTTCTCAGCTCGTCCTTTTCGATGCGGTTCGCCTTGGTCGGCGTAGTCCGATATACGGTCCGCGCGTCTAGGAACGTCGTGAATGCGTCTTCGGTCTGGGTGCATTCGTCAGCGGGCCAGCCGTAAGCGGTTCGAAGCGCATGGTTGGACAGTTTTACCCGCCAATCCGCTATAAGCTCAACGAGCTTTTCTTCTTGTGTTGGAACCCAGTCTACTCGTCCAGACATATCTGCTCCTTTTTGCACAATATTTGTGCATTTTATATTGATAAAGAATTCTCTATCAAAACTATAGAGCTCTTTTTCAATAATCAAGGGCTTTCTATTAGAAATAGAGAGCCCTTTGTCGATAATTAAGAACTCTCTATTGAAAATAGAGAGCCATCCGCCAGTAATCGAGAGCTTTCTATTGAAAGTATAGAGCCCTTAATCGATAATCAAGAACCCATCGCTAAAAATAGAGAGTCCTTAATCGGTAATCAAGAACCCACTGCTAAAAATAGAGAGCTTCCAATCGATAATCAAGAACCCACCGTTAAAAATAGAGAGCTCTTTGTCAGTAATCAAGAGCTCCCTGGAGATGGAGGGACGTCCCTATCATTAATAAAGAATTCCCGATTAACGATATATGCGTCTCTATCAGCAATATAGAGCTCTCCATTAGCAGTATAGAGCCAGCCGCCAGCAATATAGAGTCCTCCATTAGCAGTATAGAGGCGCAAACTGGTAATCTTGCGCACCTATTTTTAGGCAATAGAGGTAAAACTATCGCTATAGAAATAGTGTAATAGATAAAAGAAGTATTGGTCAAGAGGATAAATTATTTTATGATATGATTACTTTCCAGATTTTCTTCGGTTGCATTCTTTGCACAACATCTGGCAGTTTTCCGCGTTTGTTTTGCCCCCTGAACGCCACGGGTTTATGTGATCCCCTTCCATGTCCTGCATTTCAAAATGTTTCCCGCACTTTCCGCAGATTCCGTTCTGCTGTTCATAAGCCTCGCGCTTCATGGTTTCGCTAAACGCGCGGATGTTTAAATGGCGTTCGTCTTGGTCCAAAACATAGGCGTAAACGCCTTTTTTGTTGGTTACATCATCGTCCCGCATTAAGCGAGAAATTTCTTTTTCCAATGCGGCTGGGTCGAGCGTTTTATCTTTATGGTTATTGTATAATATACCCCAATCAATGCCTTTCATTTCTCTTCGATAATTGAACTTGCCTTGAACCCATGTTATGACGGACTGAAAATATGACCATAAGGGAAGCGCATCGGGGTCGCGCTGGTGTTTTGACATATAGTCTTCTATTGAATCTAAGGGCTTGCTTCCGCCTGTTGTTTCGATGGTTTCCGTGCGCCAAATCCAACCAACGGCGGTTTCCAAATAATCCTGCCTGATTGCCGTGCCGTTTAAGTATTTGTTGCCAATTTGATATGCGGGGCAGTTGGTTTTGCTGAAATACCTTTTCGCATCGGTAAGCCAGGGACCGGTATACACGGCGTTCCGCAATTCTTGTTTTGTCAAAACCGCGCCTGCTATATTGACAATTTCAAACCATGATAATTTCTCTGAATCCGTACCTTCACAAAAATAAACCATCAATTCGTAATTGAGTATTTGTTCCTGTTCATCATTAGCAAGCGTATGAAAATATTTATGTTCTATTGGGAAATTATTTTTGACATATTCGCAGATGCTGATTGTCCGCTGTTGCCCGTCCAACACTTCAAAAGAATCATCGGAATTTTTTACCCAATGCATAACGTTGAGCGGGAAATCGTTGCGGACCGTATTGATGACCGCGTTCCGCTGTTCGTCTTTATAGACAAATTCCCTCTGGTACTTGGGGCGTATATCGAGCTTCCCGCCGTAGCCCTTCACGCCTTCCTCGTCAGAGTTTACATAGTCTCTTACCAATTCTCGAATCGGGATGTTGTGTAATTTGATATTCATGTACTTTTATTGTTTTCTTTATTGTTTTCTTTTGATAAAGATACGAGCGTAAGTATTTCTGCCATTCATGAGAGGTCTTGCGTCTTTAAATTTACTATTTTTTTCAAGCCCAACGATTTCCGCATTATATCCCGCAGATGCCGACATACCAATAATTTCAAATTGTTCGGGGTTATATTTATCAAGAAATGTTACAGGCACGCCCATTGCGCCGCTATAGTCCGCGGGGATTTCTATCGTCTTGCTTACTTCTATCGCATCGTAATTATCATAACGAGGGTACTCCTGCGGCGTGTACTTCTTCCAAAGAATCATTTCTTCGTGGCGTTTCTTATGGTCGATATTGGTAAACCAGCAAGCCTGGGACCTGCCTTTGACCGCCCCGTTTACTATTCTGTAAGCGCTTCCTTCTCTTTTATTTTCAAGAAAGTTTTTTTCGTATTTTTCAGGCACATTAAACAACATATCGGTCCCCATAGGCATACGCCCTATCCACATTTTATTCTCTTTTATCAATCTAAAAATTTCTTTATATGTTATGGCGTTTTTATTCCCGATTATCAAAAACTTCTTTTCATATTCAATCAGTTGCGCTACATATTCGCGGAAAAGGCTGAACGGCGGATTCGTAACCACAACATCCGTTTCTTTGAGCATTTCTACACATTCAGGCGAGCGAAAATCCCCGTCTCCCTGCAAACGGGTCAGAGCGTTCTTCTTGTTCCGTAAAAGATATTCAACAAGGGGAAGCCCTCTTTCATTGCTTGATTCTCCTTCAACCATTTCCATTATTTCGATTCTATGCGGGTGTTTGGTGGTCTTGTTTTCCACGCTCTCATGGTCGAAAAGCGACAGCTGTGTGTTGGCAATGGGCGATCCAATATAACAGCTGGCAATTAGTTTTTTCAGTTCTAAATGATTGAAATTTAACGCAAAATATTTGAAGAATTCGCTTTCATATGGGTCGTCGCAGTTGCAAAAAATGGTTTTACCCTTAAAATGCCCCTTATAATGGGAACATTCGTTTGATATATCCGAAATTTGCGTGTAGAATTCATCGTTTTTCGCCTTACTGGCTTTAATTAATGTGGTATTCGCCATATAGCAACCATAATAAACCAGAGGGGATTCTTTATCAAGGGGGAAGGCGGTATATTTTTTTGTACGTTTTTATTGGTGGAGCCGCGGCGCAGAGGCCGTTTCCTGCTCTTGGTGCTGGTACACCCTCACATAATCCACCTGCATCACCGCGTCCTGCATCTTGGGGTCCACGCCTTTTTCGCCGCCCCACGTCCCGCCTATCGCAACGTTGAGAATGAGATAGAATGGTATGTCAAAGGGCCAGTCCCCTGTCCCTTGCCCCGAGTTCTCAAAGCGGAAAAACGGTTCGGCGTCAACATACCACTGTATCCATTGGGGCGTCCACTCTACCGCGTAGGTGTGAAACGCTCTGGATACTCCTTTTACCATGGAGGAGGCGGACTTCTGGGTATTCAATCGGTGGTTAAAAGCCCTTGTGTGTACGGTAGTGTGGATTCTATCCTGCTCAAAGCCTACGTGTTCTACGATATCTATCTCGCCTGAACGGGGCCACCCGCCGTATTTGTCGGCAACCGGGAGCATCCATATTGCGGGCCATGTTCCTCGTCCTTTGGGCAGTTTAGCGCGGACTTCAATATAGCCATATTTCCACCCTGCCTTGTACTGGGTTCTTAAACGCGCACTGGTCCATCGCCCATGGTCGTTTCGGGCTGTGATGTACAGGATTCCATTCCGTACCGCCGAATTTTCCCGTTTGTCTGTGTAATTCTGTAATTCAGCGTTTCCCCAGCCGTTCCCGCCGATGGAGTAATTCCATTTGTCTGAATCAGGCGCACCGTCCCGATCAAATTCATCGGACCAAACGAGCGTTTTTCCTTCCAAAATTGCGGAACTACTCTTTTTCTTTTCCCCTCTGCACGCCCAAAAAGACGCGGTCATTATAGCGGCAAGCGTCATTATGAATAAGATTTGATACCTCATAGGGCTTTACCGTTACGGCGAACTTTTTGAGTCGGCAGCCACGCCTGCATCCAGCCCCAGAGCGTCGATATTATCCATGATTTTGACTGTCTCTTGCAGGCTTTTGATGACCTCGTTTATACTGTTGAAAAAAGCAAGCCCTTTCGGGGTGAAAGCGAGGGGAACAACCGGGGTGCTGCTTATCGTGGAACTTACGACAGTGGGCGGTTTGCCGATGAATTTTGCTATGTTGACAAGCATTTCGTTTTTGCCGTCAGGGTCTTTCTTTGCAACGCCTTGTAATACGGTCAGCATATTTTTTACGGCGGTCCGCGCTCTGGAGATGATGAAATTTGCCGAATCGTTTGCCGCTTCAATGACAGACTGGGACCTCCGCCGCCGACTGGTAAGGGACATATCAGCCTGAGCAATGGCGTATTGCTTGCCGATTTCTCCGGTCGGCGCAATCTCGCTATCGAACCTTTTGATGTCGTCGTCGAGTTTCATCAAGTCGTTGAAACTCTCTGTGAACATCGTCCTGTACTCTCGTTTGGAGAATTCACCTTCTATTAAGATGGGACGGAGCACCTTGTTTATGTCCGCGACAAAGACGGCCGCGTGAAAGGTAAGCAGGAAAGAAAGGTCATACTCTTTCCGAATCGGCAAACCCTTTGGGTTTGCTTCGGATTGGGAGTGCTCCAGAGTCCGCAAAGAGGCGCCCTTGAGGAAGCGGCGGAATGATTCGAGCAATTCCTGTTGACGGCGGGTCTTTTCAAATTCTCCGCAGACGTTCTCAATATGCTGTTTCCAGTAGTCACGGTATATGGTGAACCAATCCCCGCCGCCTACCAATTCAACAGGCGTCAAAGCCGCTTCTCGGTTTGCGAAACGAAGAATGAGCGTCAGCGGTATAGATTTGTTGAATTCACGGACCGTTATCAAAGAATTGTCAGCTTTGGCGAGAAGTTCCTTACTTTCTTCGTCAATGTCAAAACCAGCTTCGCCAGCCCTCTCTTGTAGCACGAACACGAACAAAGAACTAAGCAGCTCAATGCCCGGCGGATTCCGCAAAGAAAAGAGGATGTTATTAAGCGAAGCAAGCTGTTCGCGCACAACACTCGCGGAGCAGGACATACCCGACACAGCTGAGTCTGTGGAAAAGGCGTAAAGCACCCGATCAAACAGGAAGAAAGACAGCTCCTTGAGACAGAGCAAAGAATGGGCGTTTTGGTACATGGCGTTGCGGTGGTCTTCATTGATACCGGCAAACGCATCTTCCATAACCCCAAGAGCCATCTGCTTGAGCGCAGCGTGATTCGCTCCCGGATGTTTCGCGGAAAGATTCAGAGGCAAAGTCTCTTCCGTGAGACGCTTGTGAATATCGGGCATCTCTAAAGAGCCGAGAAAGGCATAGAACTCCCCCATACCGCGTTGTATGCTCAACTCAAGCGTATCTTTGAAGAAGCGGACGCTCTCTCTGAGTTCCATAAGATCTTTATGGAAAAGCGGAAGCAGGAGATTCTGTTTGTAAGAAAAATAGCCCGGATACTTAGCTTCGATTTCCTGACCTATTTTATTAACAATGTTATCTTCAAACACTTTCACCGGCGACTTGCTTTTAAAGAAACTCAAGAGTAAAAGCCATACGTGATAATACCACGGCAGTCTTTGGTACTGTACTTCAATGGTATTCGGCGGCTCCGCTGTTCCCTCTTCATAAAGAGACTCTTTTGAGATATTCGACTGGACTGCAAGCTTTTTTAGAAGTCCTTCCCGTTCTTGAACAGTCAGACTGGATGCTAACTCATTAAACTTATCACTTTCTGCCATATTCTTAAATTATATGCTCTTAACAGTAATAGGTCAAGAGACTTTCTTTAACAAGGTACTAAAAAATAAACATATTGAGTCCCAAAATCGTTTGAGAAAACCGGCGCGCTCAATATCTTCCGTGAAAACCAGCTTAATTGTCCGCAGTTCTCCTCTGTTGTCAAAAAAGACAAGATCTCCGGCGGCGCCGCCTGCATAGCACGGCGCGACAATCGGTTCGTTGAGCCGTATCTCAAAGTAGAGGTCCTGTCCACGGTCCGCAGGCGCGGTCCATTCTGCGGCTTCGTCAAGCGCTATCTCTGCGAACTTCTGCTTCCCCTTCCACACCCGGACGTTCTCTAATGCGCCAATATCCGGCCTAATCGTCTGGAAATGAGAGAAAGCCCACTCAAGGAGGAGGCGGCCGTCTTCATCTCTGATATCTGCGCCATTTTTGACCGCAGGGGCGCCTAGGATAACAGTGATAAAGCGAGTATCATCCCGCCGCGCTGTCAGCGCGATGTTATAACCCGCCTCATCGATGTACCCTGTTTTGATGCCGTCAACACCGTCAACGCGCCCAAGCAGGTAGTTGTGGTTATACTGAGTGACGGTTTCTGGATTGGCGCGTGAGTTTTCGGGCATATTCTCCTGCTTGGGATAGTCAAGCCTACCGACCGAATGGTACTGTACCAGACTCATTGGATGGGCTTCGAGGTAATATTTACAGAAAACGGCGAACTCCGCGGCGGTGGTCATATTGTATTCAGAAACGCCTGAGGGCTCGGTGAATATGGTGTTCTCAAACCCCAGTCGCTTTGCTTCTTCGTTCATAAGTCCCACGAAAGCATCTATCGAAGAGGCGAATCTTAACGCCACAGCGACTGCCGCATCATTACCTGAGGGAACGGCAAGCCCCAGTAGCAGCTCTCGGAGAGTCACTCGCTGCCCGTCCGCCAAAAACATGATGCTTGAGCGTGGAGGTTGGCTTCCCCACCATGCCTCCCGCGGCAGGGGAACAATTTCGTCAAGACTAGCGTTTCCCGCGTCAACTTGAGAGAGGGCTATGTGCATGGTCATCAGTTTGGTGAGGGACGCAGGCGGAATCTTTTCGTTCTCATTCTTCGTGAAAAGCACCGTTCCTGTCTCCGCATCAAAGAGAATCGCGGAACGCGACCGTATGGACGGGGCTTCCTGAGAAAAAACAGGTGCAAGTGAAAATATCAATATAATAATAAAACAAGCGTATTGCTTCATAGTTGTAAATGTATAACAAACTATATATAGTCTGTCAAGGTGGAGGGAGGCGGTCTAAAATCACCGGATAAACTCCGCGGTCAAATCAAAGCCTGCGCGCGCGATAATTTTGCAACGGGCAACACTTCCGAGCTTGAGCGTCGCATTCGCGTGGACCACGACAGATCCATCTACTTCCGGCGCTTGAGCGAACATTCTGCCCAAATACAGCTCTTCATCTACCTCTTCATCGACTAGAACGTCAAATTCCCGCCCCACAAAACGTTCCAATTGTTTTTCTGTTATCGCGGTCTGTTTCTCCTCAACAAGTTTTTTTCGGCGTTCCGCTGTATGCTTCGGTACGCGGGGTTTCATAGCATAAGCAGGAGTGTTCTCCTCTCGTGAATAAGTGAAACAACCCGCCCAGTCAAGGTGCGCTCTTTCTTGAAAATCGAGCAGAGTTTCCACATCCGTGTCTGTCTCTCCCGGGAAACCGAGCAGAAACGTAGAACGAATAACTGCATCCGGTAAAACGTCTCGTATGCGATCAAGCAGAGTCAGATAATCCTCCGCGCATCCCTTTCGGCTCATTTTTTGCAAGAGGGACTCTGAAGCGTGTTGAAAAGGAATGTCAAAATAAGGCAAAACCCACGCCGCACCGCCGTTTTCTTTGAGAAAATCGAGAATAGGTGGGAAATGGTCAGGGTGCAGGTAGAGTAAACGCACCCAAAATTTTCCGTTCAGCCGTAAAAGCGCCTCCAGAAGCGCGGGCAGGAGTTGTTTACCAGAAAAATCCATACCGAATGCGGCGATGTCCTGTCCCACCAAGCAGAGTTCCCGGACGCCTCTGTCCAAGAGTGTCTGGCACTCGTCAACAACATCTTCGATTTGACGGCTTTTAAGTCCGCCGCGGATGAAGGGAATAGAACAAAAAGAGCAGCGGTTATTACAGCCTTCGGTAATTTTCACATACGCGGAACCGGGTAAGGAAAGGAGAGGGCGGTTTTTACGGGTATTACCGTTCGATGGCAGAGGAACAATTTGCGTCCGCACGCCGTGCAGAGCGGCGTCCGCAGCCGGGGCGATTTTGGATAAGTCTTTGTTACCGAAAACAACATCTGCTTCTATAAGGGATTCAAACAGGTCTTTTGCGTAACGCTCCGCAAGACAGCCAGCAAGCACGACACGCTTGCCGTTTTTTTTATGCTCAAGCACCGCATTGATGGATTCCCGCTTTGCTGTTTCAATGAACCCGCACGAGTTGACAACCACGATGTCCGCTTCTTCAGGCGAAAATACAGAAACCCATCCTGCATCGTTCAGATATGCCATAAGAGTTTCCGCATCAACTTGGTTCTTCGCGCACCCGAAAGGATCCAGGAAGTAGGTTTTTCCCATTAAACACCCCTGATTAGGAAGAGAGTATCGGATTCATTCTTACCAAGCGAAGTCTGATACATATAAGAGAGACTCGGTAACAAAAACTACTCTCAACTCCGATTATTCTAACAGAGTCAGCACGAGACTGTAGCGGTTTTCTTCTTCTTTTATCCAGTGGATGTTTGCGACAACAACCTCGCCGGGGGCGCCTAGTTCGAGGGGAACCTGTACTCCTCCGCCCACTGCCTGAATCTTTGCGGCCGCGGCGTTTGATGTACCGATTCGGATGCCGTTCTGGGCTTGGATGCTTAATTCTCTATTCCTCTCGAAGTACTGTTCGTTGCGTCCTCGCCTGTTGCTCTCCGCCAGAATCTCCCAGCGAAACAGGCAGTAATCCTGAAAGACTATCTGAAGCGTAAAGGGATACGGGGTCGGTGAAGAGAATATAACAGTTTGCATTCTATTCGTACTGTCAGACGAGGTTTCGGGGAGAGCTTGCGCCGAAGTCTGCGAGATATTCTGTGGAGAATTGTCGAATTCAAGCAGAAGGCGCGCCCCGGTGGATGGCTTGTTTTTCACGAAATCCAACGCCGTAATTTTCATATCGCTGAGACCATCCGCGTCAACATCAAACGGCGTTTCAATCCCCAAATTGAGCGCTATGACATCCGCGTTATTTAGACTCACCGTGAGCGTATCTTCTACCGACGCCAAAGTTAGTCTATACTCCGCGTCTTTATACGGAATAATAAAGGAGTCGCTGACGAACAAACGCCTTTCTATAGGAAGAGAGTCAACTCTCCAGTTTTTTGCCTTGGATGCTGACTTCGGCGCCGAAGCTTCAAATTTCGGCATATTCTTCGCGGCAAGGTAAACCCCTCCCCCAATGAGGGCTAATAAAGCAAGAACGCCAAGAACCGCGAGTAGAAGCTTAACTGGAAACTGCGATTGTGGTTTCAGGAGCTCGGTCGGCATGGGCTGTTCCTGTAATTTCATAGCCGAGTAAAGCCCAAACAGCTTTTCGGTATCAAGTCCTAGATATTCACCATAATTCTTCATGAACCCAAGCACATAAACCTCACCGGGAAAGACCGAGAAATCCTCGGCTTCAAGAGCTTTGAGATAACGGCTTGCCACATTGATTTTAAAACTTACCTCATCGTAGGTTTCATTCCTGCTCTCGCGAGCTGTCTTCAGTTTGTTTCCAAGAGATTCCAATTTACTCTCCTCTTCTTGGGATTAGGGAATAAGGAGAAGGTGCGCTTTAGCCTAAACCTTCTTGCAACGCTTCCCACAATCCCGGTTCTCTAATCCGTATCCCGAAAGAGAAAATTGTTGTACATATTCGCCGAACCAGGCGAGTCATAGACGAAACGCAGTTCGGGAATACCGATATTACTTCTTATGTTAGTGAAATCAAAGCGTATTACGGAGCCGTTTAACGTCGTACCTTCCATGCGTCTGATGAGTTTCGTGTCTGGATTTATGCTCAAGATGATTTCACGGAAGCTCTCCGCTCCAGACTGCCGCGACAGCCTCAATTTCACCACAGATTCTCCGGACCCCTCAAGTGGGACTGGATTTGGACCTGTTACATAAGACGGCACATAGTTGCGCCGCATGAGGGTGAGTCCTCCGCCGGTCGCCAAGCCTGCACCCCCGGAGGATACTTCTTGATTCAGCACCGCACGGTATTCGGGTAGATATAAAGTGAGGTTGTTTCCGTTAAATACAATAACCTGTTCCGCTGGCGTCGTAAAATCTATACGCAAAAAGGACGGCACCAGATAGCTCACCGTTCCGGCCATCGTCGATGAACCCGATTGTATGCTTATCTTTGCCTCGTAGTCGCGCATACCGCTATATCGTTCAGATACCATTTCCATATACCGATTCGCGGTAACAATTTCTTGAGTAAACGCCAAGACAGGATAGACTAATAAAAACAAACAGATTTTCTTCATAAATGTAATGATAATCAAGAATAGTCAAATATTCAAGTAGGTAAAAACACAATAAGGACACAACTGGTTCAAGGCGGGTGGTTACGGTACTTTTTGACGCCTCCTTCGGTAGTTGCCATGAATTACTTGATGTGGTAGAGTTAGATGAATTTTGAAAAGGAAAACATTCTAGCTGAATAAGGAGCCATTATGGAACGGAATACGATCTCTTCTATGGGACGTCTTTACCGAAAAGAGGATGAGCACGATTCGTGTGGTATTGGATTTGTTGCGGACATCAAGGGTAAGCAATCGCATGATATCTTACGACGAGGGCTGGAAGTTCTTGAGCGTATGGAACATCGCGGCGCAGAGAGCGCGGACAACAAAACAGGCGACGGTTCGGGCGTTCTGTTGCAAATCCCTCACGAATTTTGCCAGAAACAAATAGAGAATTTGCCGAATTCTGGTGATTATGGGACTGGCTTGGCTTTTATATATGGTGACGCCGCAAGAATCATCGGCGTCATTGAGAAAACCGCGGCTGAAACGGGTCTTTCTCTGTTCGCGTGCAGAGATGTGCCTGTAAACCGCAACGCGCTGGGTCCTATCGCGGCAAACGCCGAACCACTCATTAAGCAGGTTTTCCTTACGTTAAAAAAAGAAACAAGGGTCCGCGGCGGTATAAATGAAGAGAGCGGCGTCTCTGATTTGGACATTGCGTTGTTTATCTTGCGCAAAAAATTGGAAAAGAAGCTGTCAGATAACGAGCTGTATTTCCCTTCATTGTCCTCAAGAGTGATTATTTACAAAGGTATGCTGATGTCAGGACAGGTCCGCGAGTTTTACCCTGACTTGAGCGAGGAGGATGTTAAGACTGCAGTCGCTCTGGTTCATTCCCGCTTTTCAACTAATACGTTCCCCGCGTGGTCCCTTGCTCAGCCTTTCCGTATCGTGGCGCATAACGGCGAAATCAATACTATCAAAGGTAATCGTTTCTGGATGTCCGCACGAGAGGCAATTCTCTCACATCCGCGCTTTGGAGCGGCTTTACAGGAAATTTTGCCGGTAATAGAGCCGGGTAAAAGCGACTCGGCGAGCTTTGACAATGTGCTTGAGTTCCTAGTCTTGGCGGGACGAAGCCTGCCCCATGCTGTTATGATGCTCATTCCTGAAGCGTGGAACGAAAAAAATCCAATTTCACAGGAACTGAAAGGTTTTTACGAATATCATGCCTGTATTATGGAACCGTGGGACGGTCCTGCGTCTATTGTGTTCTGTGATGGGCGTTATGTGGGCGGCACACTCGACCGTAATGGACTGCGCCCGTCCCGCTATACGATTACCCGCGACGGGTTGATTGTCATGGGTTCAGAGACCGGCGTACAAGATTTTGCGCCTGAAGAAGTCGTCTACAAAGGGCGATTGCTGCCGGGTAAACTGCTTCTGGTCGACTTGAAAGAAGGGCGTATTATTCCTGATGAAGAGGTTAAGCGACAAGCGGCTGATAAACAGCCGTATGCTGAATGGGTAAAACAAAATGTTACCTTGCTTAAACAGGATGGAGCGAATGATTCGGATGTCGCGCCGGAATGGACGCTTTTTCTTGAGAAAGCCTTTGGATATACGCGGGAGGATGTAGAGCGTCTCTTGCTTTCTATGGCGGAAACGGGACAGGAACCGACCAGCTCCATGGGCACCGATACGCCGATCGCGGTCTTTTCCGATAAAAACCAGCGGGTCTATAACTACTTCAAACAGGTTTTCGCGCAGGTTACTAACCCACCGATTGACTCTATCCGCGAGGACTTGGTGATGACTCTGACGAGTTTCATTGGGTCCCAGGGTAACTTGCTTGACGAGACGCCGGAACACTGCCGGTGCGTCAAGGTGAAAAATCCGATTCTCACGCCGCCTGAATTGCAGGACTTATTGGCGACTCCGGGTTTTTCGGCTAAAACGCTATCCGCGATGTTCTGCTTGAATAATAGCGGGTCGGCGTCTGGTCTGGAAAACGCGCTTGTTATGCTTGTTTCGCAAGCTGTGTCTGCGGTACAAAGCGGCGTTTCCTTCCTAGTCTTGTCTGACCGAGAAGTTCTTAATGCGGATAATAAGAAAATCCCTGTCCCTGCGCTTCTATCTGTAGGCGCGGTTCACCACGGGCTTATCCGCGCCGGGTTGCGCGTCAAAACTTCTATCATAATAGAGTCGGCTGAACCGCGGGAGATAATGCATTTTGCCCTGCTCTTCGGCTATGGCGCGGACTTGGTTGTGCCTTATGGAGCGCTTGCGGTGCTCGAAAGACTCGCCTGTGAAAAGACTCGCGTCAAAGACGCTCACAACGCAAAGAAACGCTACCTCAAGGGCTTGCAAAAAGCGCTTCTCAAGGTCATGTCTAAGATGGGCACCAGCGTCCTGCGCTCCTACCGGGGCGCACAGATATTCGAGTCACTTGGGCTGGGAGACGCGGTTATTGAAAAGTGCTTCACGGGTACAACAAATCGAATCCAGGGCGCAGACTTTGCGGTCTTGGAAAGAGAGGCGTCCGAAGTCTTTCAGAATGCGCTTGATGACATGGAAAATATACATATTATCGAAAAGACACTGCTTGATGAGCTGGGGCAGTATCGTTGGCGTAAAACCGGCGAGAAGCATGCATGGAACCCGGAGACTATACATATCCTGCAATGGGCGTGCCGCTCTACAGATTATGCCAAGTTCAAGCAATTTTCCCAATCCGTAAACGCGCTCAACCAGAGTCCTCATGTGATCCGAGGCTTGCTCGACTTTGTGGAAACAGCGGCAATTCCTCTTGAAGAAGTCGAGTCGATTGAGGAGGTTATGAAGCGGTTCACTACAGGTGCTATGTCCTTTGGTTCCATCTCTAAAGAAGCGCACGAAACTATTGCATCCGCTCTTAATTCGATTCACGGGCGGTCTAATTCAGGGGAGGGCGGCGAGGACTCGGTACGCTTCAAGCCTTATGCGGATGGGACATGGACGCGAAGTGCTATCAAGCAAGTGGCCTCCGGGCGTTTCGGCGTTACGAGCGAATATCTGGCTAATGCCGAGGAATTGCAAATCAAAATAGCACAGGGTGCAAAACCTGGAGAGGGCGGACAGTTGCCCGCCCATAAGGTTGATGTGAAGATCGCCAAGACTCGCTACTCGACGCCGGGCGTTACGCTTATAAGTCCTCCTCCTCATCACGACATTTACTCTATTGAGGATTTGGCCGAGTTGATTTTTGACCTGAAGAACGCGAATCCATATGCACGGATCAGCGTGAAGCTTGTTTCCGAAAGCGGGGTGGGCACGATTGCGGCTGGCGTCGCGAAGGCTCATGCAGATAATATCTTGATTTCCGGATACGACGGCGGCACAGGCGCGAGTCCCCAGTCAAGTATTCGTCACGCGGGTCTTCCCTGGGAAATCGGGCTTGCGGAGACGCACCAGGTCTTGGTGAGAAACGGTCTGCGCGGACGGGTACGTCTGCAAACGGATGGACAAATCAAGACCGGGCGCGACATCGTAATTGCAGGTATACTGGGAGCGGAGGAATTCGGCTTTGGCACATCCGCACTTATCGTTCTGGGATGCGTGATGATGCGCAAATGCCACGAAAATACCTGTCCTATGGGTGTAGCGACTCAAGACCCGGAATTGCGTCGGCGTTTCTCCGGTAAACCTGAGCATCTCATCACCTTTTTCAGGTTTCTGGCGCAGGAAGTCCGTGAGATTATGGCGGAACTGGGTGTGCGTCGATTCAATGACCTCATTGGCAAGACGGAATTGCTGGTTCAGCGGCAGAGCGGTAAGTGGAAATCCGCGTCTGTCGACCTTTCGCGCCTCCTTTTCAAGGAGGAATGCCCCGTAGATATTCCTGGGAACGGAGCGATGTATTGTGTTCAAAATCAAGTTCATAAAATTGACAAGACGCTTGACCGTATGCTTGTTACTCAATGCGCGGCCGCGCTTGACGGACGGAATCCGGTGGCTCTGAAACATGATGTGAAAAACACTGACCGTGCAGTAGGCGCTTTGCTTTCTTATGAGGTGAGTCGGCGGTTTGGCGGCGCGGGTTTGCCGGATAATTTTATTACCGTTGACTTCACCGGCTCGGCCGGACAGAGTTTCGGCGCGTTTTTAGCCAAAGGGATTACATTCCGTCTGGCGGGCGACTCTAACGACTACATTGGGAAAGGGCTTTCGGGCGGACGTATTGTTATTATGCCGCCGCCGGGTTCGCTTTTCAGAAGCGAGGAAAACATTATTATCGGTAATACGGCGCTTTACGGGGCGACTTTAGGCGAGGTTTTCGTTTCGGGTATTGCAGGTGAGCGGTTCTGCGTCCGTAATTCAGGCGTGACTGCAGTTGTCGAAGGCGTGGGCGACCATGCGGCTGAATATATGACTGGGGGTAATCTTATCGTCCTGGGTAAGGTGGGGCGTAACTTTGCGGCTGGTATGTCAGGAGGTATCGCATATATTTGGGACGCTTCGGGCGACTTTGACTTCTTCCTGAACAAGGGTATGGTCGAGAAGACGGGATTTGAGTCCGAAGATGACGAGGGTTTTGTCAAATCATTCATTGAAAAGCACGTTTTCTGGACCAATTCGGACCATGCTCGTTCCATTCTCGATAACTGGGGAGAAAACCGTCGACAGTTTGTAAAAATTACACCGCTTGAGTATAAGCGCGCTCTACAACAGATGAAGCTGTCGGAACTTGACCGCAGGCTCTTTGACATCCGTGAAAAACAGGAACTGGAAGGAAGCGAGTAGTTTAAATACGAAATCCGACAAGGGGCAGTCCTATGCTCTGTCTGCACCCTGTCCCCTTGTTTCTGGTATAGGGCGTACGGCATCGTTGACCTCCGATAGAGTGCGTTTGTGGTTACTCTACCGTGTTTACGACGCCGTTTCTATACCCTGCTGTTTTGATTAACGGGGGATTTCATCGGCAAATACCGAGGGTTAGTTTGGAAGTTTCGCTAATGGCGTCAACTGTAAGTGAACCTCTGCTTGTCCTGAAAAACTGTTGTTGTGAAGGTAAATTCGTTGAGCCGCCGTGTCTATTATCGACTCGAGCGGTGCGTCCGTTATCACCAGGGGCATATCATTCAGGTAAGCCGCAGGTACAAAGATTTCAGTGGGTTGCGCTATGGACGGGTCGGCATTGAATGTATACGAGAAAAAGCCTGTTTTCCTGTTCCATGACAAACGCAGGGGCGTTCCTGCGGTCGCCATAGGATAAGGACGGAGCCAGCCGCGTATTGCACGGGGCTTGTTCTCCGAAAAGATCGATAAATCCTCGCCGTTCCATCGGTCTCCTTCCATATTCACATTATCCGCCGTGTAGTTCCATATCGTAGAATGAAGCAAATTAGCGTCAACCGCATCGTAATACATAGAAAGCGCTGTTTCATGAACGCGGTAATCGCCTGTCTTGAAGGCTTTTCGCTTGTTCATATCAAAAGGTAGTCCGAATTCACCCAAAAAACAGGGAATGTCGCCCATTTCTTCACGGGTCCACTCAACAGATTCACGGAGACACGCGGTAAAATAAGCGGCGACATTCCTCTTGCCGAATATAGGTTTGCGCGTTTTGAGGTTTATCGTGAACCAGGGGCGGAAAGATTTGCTGAAGAGAGCTATTCCGTCGTACCAATGGAATGCGTTGACTGCATTCACAGGCGCTTCTCCCTTTTCCCATGAAGGCTGCTCGCCCATGGGGACGCCTTCAATAAACAGGAACGCCTTTTCGTTTTGTTCTCTGATGCGTTCCGCAAATTTATTTATAAAGGGTTTTAAAAAGTCGTTTGCGAAAGAGACGGGTTTCCCGCTTATAGCGGCGAAGTTTTTACCAGATAGTTTCGGCGTTCCTTCCGCGTCAGACCAGAAGCCTGCTTGTTTCCATGGACAAGAAAAACCTTCTTTGAATAAAGAATCGCCTTCGTAAACCTGTACACCAACGACCCGCTCGCCCAAAACGTCGGTCTTATAGACCGGAACCTCGGTGCGGTGGCCGGATGCGGCGGTCATAGCCATGAAAGGAGACGGCATGGGACCAAGTTTCACTAAATAGTTCTCAAGCCTGCTCAAGTCCCGGCAGCCGATAAAGCCTGAATGAGGCTCGTTCATAGAGCCGAAGCCTGCTATGGCCGTGCAATTCTTTAACCTACGGTAGCAGTGTTGGAATGCGGCGATGTAGTGTTCCTGGAGAAAGTCTTGAACAGGTTCGCCGTCTATGCGGAAATCTGGCGTAAAAGCGGAGCCTGCGAAGAACAGGGTGAACATGGATGCGGCTGCGTAACGATTATAATTCGTGGGCCAAAGCATAGGGGGCAGAGGATATTTCTTTTCGGCGAATTCTTGTTCAGTGAGCGCGGCTCCTGTTGAGCCGAGTTTTGTTATATCTATGCCGATTTTTTCCAGCGTCCATGCAGGCGCACCGTCTCCGCCGGTCCATCTGCTCCACACATCCTGGTGCGGGTCCATATAAACGCTTATGCCGTTCTTTTCCGCTATAAGGAGAATTTTTCGCAGATACGCCAGATATTCCTCGTCATAGACGCCGGGTCCTGCGTGTTCTATAGCTTCCCATGTGATGAAAAAGCGGATAAAGGTGAAACCCCACGAGCGGAGTCTGGCGAAATGCGCTTCGGCGTCTTCAAGTGGGAAAGGTCTGCCCATGAAGGACGCGGTTTCGGGAGCCGCAAGCGGGGCGGGGTAACACGCAGAGGGAGTCTTGCTTCCAACATTACACCCGCGCAAAATCAGAGTCCTCCCTGACTCGTCAAATATGAAATTGTTTTGTATGTTCATAGTTTCAATATACCAGGAAATGAGAAATAGAGCAAATATTGTTTTGTTATTTTGGTATAATACCACGTTGATTTAAAATAAAAACTGCAATCTGCGTAACAGGTATTTATAATATTTTGTTTTATTTCCGTAAAGGAAGATTATGAGAAAAAAGAACAGATTGGTTACCATAATTTTAGTGGTTTTGACCATGGTTTTCGCCGTAATGATTGTATTTTTACTGATTCAAAAGAGACAGCCCGAGGCGGGCGGGAGTCAGCGGTCCGCAGGGACTTCAGGACAGAGCCGCGGTGGAAATTTGGGCATGGCTTCCACTACCCGGAACGCGACTCCCGTGCGAGTTATGCCTGCCGTAGTCGGAACCATTGAAAACAGCATCGTCATAAACGGAGACGTTCTGGCTGGTAAAGAGGTCTCTATTTACCCGTCCGTTGCTGGGAAACTCATGTCCACGCGGTTCAAGCCGGGAGAAACGGTCTCGCAAGGACAGGTTTTGGCCATGGTTGACCCATCTCGTCCAGGCGAGATCTATGCCCAAAGCCCGGTCATGTCAACCATTAGCGGAACAGTTCTGTCTGTACCAGCGAATACAGGCGATACGGTTACGACGAACACTGTCGTTTATGTGGTGGGCGACATATCCAACATCGTGGTTGAATCTTTTGTACCGGAACGTTTTTCAGCGTCGATTCATGAAGGTCTTGCCGCATCCATTTCCTTTGAGGCCATACGCGGCGAGTTTTTTTCTGCGGCCGTGAGCGAAGTGAGTCCTGTGCTTGACCCGTCGAGTCGCACCGTGCGGATTCGTCTGCGTTTTGCCCGGAAGGATGCGCGGATAAAGCCGGGTATGTTCGCCCAGGCGAGTCTCGTAACGGAAGCGCGGTACGGCGTACTCACCATTCCTCGAAACAGCGTCATAAACACTTATGGCTCGTTCATCGTCTTTACTGTGGATGAAAAGAACATAGCGCATCAAGTAGAAATCGGTATAGGCTTGGAGAGCGAAGAACAAATCGAAGTGGTAAGCGGTCTTGCAGAAGGGGATCGTGTCGTATTCGAGGGGCAAAATTTCTTAATGGAAGGAGACGCGGTACGGGTTGTGGAATGAGGCGGCAGTGGAGCGGCGCAATGAAGGCTGACGCTTAATCACGCCTTTCAGTTTCCCCCATCGTTACTTCATGGTAACGCGCCATATCCTGCCTGCCTCGAGTCCCCATCGATTGTTTACATAAGCGGAGAAGGCGTTGGCTTCGGTTTGAAAAGCGGACGCTATCTCCGGCCATGTCGCGGACGCTTCGTCTTTCTTGGGCAAGATAGCCCTGCGCCACGGTGACGCTTCGATTCGAGCCGCCAGATTACCGCCGAAATACCATCCAGCCTGGGACGCGGACTGTTGAAGCACATGGGCTTGGAACTCATTAATCACTAGGTAGTTGTCAGATATGTCGTAGTGTTGGTAGTCAAAGAAGGAAAGGATGAAGTTCCGCGCTGCAAGAGAAAGATGATCGAAACGATTCTTGCTGAAGTTACGGAATTCCTCGCTGATGAAGAATACGCCGTGGAAGCCCTCGTGCGCCATGAACTGCCTGCGTAGATAATCCGAAGATTCCTGTGAAAGCGAAATGACCGCGCCCGCGCCCGCCTCTATTTTCTGATTGGAATTTTGTTTGAGAATACCATTTTCTATCAGAATCATCTTTAACTCTTCTTCTTCAGTTGAGAGCGGGAAAGACGTCGTCTCTGCGAGTTCGAAGAACGCGGCTAAATCCTCTGCCCGGTAGTCGTGAGCGTTCCATGCATGCTGACCCGCAAGTTCCGCGTCTGTTGAAAGCTTGCCGCGGTAGCCTGCTTTCTCCACAAAGAAGGCGAGCCGCTTGAAAAGTTTATCCTGAACCGCATAATTAGCAGTATCAAAAATCAGAATAGAAGGAAATCCCTCCCATTGGAACACCTCGTAGCGGGGATCCCGCCAATCGCCTTTCTTATAGGAAAGGATGACTCCCGGGTCTGCCGGGATAGGGGCTGCGGGGAAAGGGCGTATTGGGGACGCTGAGAGGCGGACTGCGCCCATTCGGGGAGAGGCGGCGGCGCGTAAAGGGTACGGGTTGTAAGGCAAAGCGCCGGGCGGCAGGAAGAGGGCGTTTTTCAAGTCATGGGGACTGGTCCACTCATAAGAAATTGTTCCGGGTTCAACGACGATTCGGTCGTTGCCGTTTGCCTCTTCCGGAAAAGCAGACGCTCGTAATTCTACCATGCCGTTGATTCGGTAAGCTATCGGCGGATTTATAATCCATGATTCTTGTATCGAGCCTGCCGCGCCCGCCCTTTCCACAAAGGGAGTCATGGAAAAAACGCCGTCTTTCCATTCAAAGCCGAACCACCGCCTGCATATACGGATCGCTTTTAGGTCAAGCGCCGAACCGTCCTTTCCCCTGTTCATATCCGCTTTTGAGACACTAAGGCTTATCTGGGTGATCTCGGAAACCATGAGCGGTACGGCGTAACGGATGAGGTTCGGCGGAGCGTCTGTTATAAGGCTTGCATCCAATGGAAGCTGCCATTGACGACTGTAAACGCTTTCTTTTGTGGAAGGGTCTGCATCGCCTTCAATAGTTAAAACGACGTTTCCAGCGCCTTGAACGGTATACTCTATTTCAAGAGCCGAGTCCGCAAGAATGTGCGGAGGCGTTTCAAATGTATAGACAAAATCTCCCTTTTTTGCAAGGGAGATTTGCCCGGATGCGGCTTTTTTGGAATTCCCAAATAGTACTATCCTTTCCCCTTCGCGTTCAAAGGGAAAGGCCGTGGTTTTGTTGCCTGAACAGGAAACAAGCAGTAGTAACAGCAGAACAACGACAGATATTTTTCCCGCATTCATTGACGCTGGCGTAAAAACAGTGGGATTCTTTTTCATTGCGGCGGGGGCGCCCGACGCAAGGGTATTTGACTTGTATTTCATATATTCAGCCCTTCTATAGCGGAAATGCTCAACCGCACGGCAGTATCTGCACAAAAAACGTACGCGAGCGGGGTCCATCGAATTCGCAGAAATATATCCCCTGCCATACGCCGAGCAATAGCTTCCCGCGGGAAACAGGTATGGACGCGGAGCTTCCAACGCAGGACGCTTTCAAATGAGCACTTGAGTTACCCTCCGCGTGCCGAAATTCGGCTCGGTCAGGGAAAGCTTTATCAAGCCCCAGGAGCAAATCCGCCTTTACATCAGGGTCCGCATTCTCATTGATGGTGATTCCCGCCGTGGTATGCGGACAGAAAACCACGCATAAACCCTCTTGGGTCCCGCTTTCTATCAGCACGGTCTCTGCTTGCTTTGT
The DNA here is from genome assembly GCA_031255285.1 of Treponema sp. GTDB lineage: Bacteria > Spirochaetota > Spirochaetia > Treponematales > Breznakiellaceae > JAIRKH01. The sequence goes on from JAIRSU010000004.1 coordinate 26,086, forward strand.
TATTGGGTAAAGACCCTCGCGCCCTGTTTCAATGGTAAATCGTCTCATCATATCCCACTGTAGCATATTCACACAGAGAAATCAATAAACAAACTGCACGGAATAATCCCTCCTGTCTCTCTTGGAAGCATAAGAGAGATTATCCTCATTCTATTACGATTACGCTCTATTACGCTTAACGGTTAGACGCCGAGCGCTTTTCTGAAGCCGACCAAGATTTCATCCACCAGAGGGCTGGCGTCAATATCAATCAACAATCCCTTCTTGCGGTAGAAGTCTATGAGCGGTTGAGTCTGCGCCCGATAAACATCGAGACGTTTTGCTATAGCCGAAGGTTTGTCATCTTCTCTGATATAGACCTCGCCTCCACAGAAGTCGCACACGCCTTCTTTTTTGGGCTTATTAAAAACCGCATGGAAGTTGAAGCCGCATTTTCGGCACACGCGCCGCCCTGACAGGCGTTCCATGACGCCAGAGTCTGGTATGTCGAAGTTTACGACCTTGTCAACGGCGGAAAACGTTTCGAGCGCTTCGGCTTGGGCGGTAGTGCGCGGAAACCCGTCCAAAATATACCCTTCCTGCGCGTCTGCCTGCTCCAGCCTTTCTTTTACCAATGCGATGGTCGTCTCGTCGTCTACAAGCTTCCCCGCGTCTATCACGGCTTTCACCTTGAGGCCAAGAGGGCTCTTGGCTCCGATAGCGTCTCGAAAAATCGCGCCCGTGCTGATGTGCGGCGTCTTGAGTAATTCCTTGACTCGCACAGCCAGCGTCCCTTTCCCGGCGCCCGGGGGACCTAAAAAGATTAGTTTCATTATTACTCCTTCGTATAGGGGGAACAGGCAGGTACGGTATTTCCCGCCCGTCTCCTGATGTTAAAGATACTATCATAAACCGCTGCTTTTTACTATATTAAAAACATGAAAGATTTGTCAAAGACGAGGGCGTTAGCTCTTGATTTAGATGGAACCATCGTCCTGCCCGACAACTCCTTGAGTGGTTATACGATTGATATATTACAGAGGTGTATAGCGCGGGGCTTGAGAATAATCCTATGCACCGGGCGGTCTTCGGAATCGTCTGAGAAGTACCGGGCGGCTATCGGCGCGGAGGGACCCATGGTCTATTTTAACGGCGCGGAAATCGTCGATGCGCCGATGAAGAAGCAGGGAAATCCGCCACAATACCCGGCGCTTCTGCCTCTTGAGGTTGTTGATTTCTGCGTAGACCTTTCGCGGAGCATGGGTGTTTATTTTCAGGTTTACTTTCCTCAAACCGTGAATATCCCCAGACTCGTTACAGAAAAGACAAGCACGGAATGGGAGATGTATTTCAGGCACACCGGAACGCCGCCGAGCTTCCACGACATAAAAGAGGCGATTAGAACGCCTGGATGCACGGGTGCGGTCAAAGGGATGTTTCTGACTGATTTTGAGACGCAAGAAAAGATTCGCCCCCTGTTGATTGAACGGTTTGGGAGCCGCATCTATGTAACGCGGACGCTGGTTACGTTTCTGGAAGTACTGGCGGGCGGCGTATCAAAGGGGACTGGTTTGAAGAGGGTGTTGGACCGCATAGGAATCGGACCAGAAGAGACGGCGGCCTTTGGCGATGAAGAAAGCGACCTGCCCTTGTTCGCGCTGGCGGGTTTTAGCGCCGCGCCTGCAAACGCAAAAGAAAAAGTCCGCAATGCGGCGGATCTCGTGCTAGGAGCCAATACCGAAGACGGCGTAGCGGTATTTCTTGAGGAACAATTTCTTTAGACAGATGAAGCCCTTCTATCGTACCCGCCTCGCCTAAAAAGCCGTCCTGTCAAGGACGGCTTTTTTAGTAGGAACCTGTCCCTTGAGCAGAGGCTTAAATTTTCTGGGAAATATCTTTAATTCATGCATGATTTATTTATATTATTTGCATAGATTCTTCTCTTTTTCATTGACAATGATCGTTTTTCAGGGGATTATTCATTATTGACCTATTTTGTATATTTCTAATCGTTTTTTATTTTAGACGGCGTTTAACTATGCCGGCCGCCTCTCGCGGCTGAATAGTTATGGAGGATTTTCTAATTGGCTTATAGGGAAGCGGGCGAGTTCCCGCAGACAGACGATTCTGATAAGATAACATCTCTCAACACACCGTCGTATATAAGGTGGGGTGGCTCCCCCCCCCCCCGCCAAATACTTAAAACAACTAAGCGAACATAGCGGCGGTGACCCGGCATTAAAGTCGGAACCTCGGACGCGGTCCTTCCTGAAAATAGACGAGGACGTCGTCCCGTTCATCACTTACTGCATCTTCCGCAAGTCCACCCCGGTCTGGCGTATCAGGGAGAGCGTCTTTTCTTTCTGGAGCCTCACCTATATTACCGAGGGCGTGGTCCGTTACGTCATTGACGGCGAGCCCTACGACCTTGCGGCAGGCGACCTCCTCTGCCTGCCCCCTGGACATCTACGCTCGGCCAGCACCTGCCCTCCTAACCGCCTTATGAGATGCTTTGCCGCTGAATTCTCCCTGCATAGCGCCGTCAGCGGCAGAATTTCCCCGCGCCTTCCCTTTGCCCTCGTAAATCATATCGGGATACAGGACGACATTATCCATCTCTTCCGTGAACTTGTATACGTATGGACCGACTGCCAACCCCTTTATTCCATAAAGTCCCGTGCGCTCCTACTCCTCATCATCCATCGACTTATGGAACTCATCGTCATTGATACGCCGATTGTGTTTGACGACCTGCGCATTGAGAAGGTTGTCAACTACATAACCCGGCACTACGCGGAGAAGATTTCGGTAAAACGGATGGCAGAGATGACGGGGCTTAACGCGGTGTATTTCGGGGATCTGTTCCATCGGGAGACGGGTATGACGCTGAACCACTACCTGACGAAGACGCGGATAAAGAATGCGGAGAATATGCTAAGGAGCGGAAACCTTGGCATGGAGGAAATCGCCAGACATTGCGGGTATAACGACGCCGGGCATTTCTACAAGCACTTTAAAAAAGTGTGCGGCATAGCGCCGTCCGAGTATATGCCCAAGAAGAATAAGTATTAGGGGTAGTAGGACGTCCGTAGAGCAGGGTTGAACTTCAACCTCCGTAAGTTCGACCCTGCTCTACGGGAGTTGAACTCCCAGGAGACAGGGTTCAATTCCTGGGAAGCGTGGTTCAATTTCTGAGAAGTGGAGTTCAATTCCTAGGAGGTGGGGTTCGATTTCTGGGAAATGGGGTTCAATTCCTAGGAAGTGGGGTTCGATTCCTAGGAGGTAGGGTTCAATTTCTGGGAAGTAGAGTTCACTTCCTAGGAAGTGGAGTTCAATTCCTAGGAAGTGGAGTTCAATTCCTAGGAAGTGGGGTTCGATTTCTGGGAAATGGGGTTCAATTTCTAGGAGGTAGGGTTAAATTGCGGGGTTTTGCACAGCAAAACTCTGAAGTGCGCGTCTTTAGCGCATCAATTTTTGTATTACAAACAGCGGCTTCTGCCGCACAAGGAGGTTTTTATGTCGGATTGGTATCCCCTTTCACGGGATGGACAAATTCACATGGTGGAAACATGGCTTGCGGTCTTCAAGACCAAAGCCGCGGACTGGGGAATCCCCGCGTCCAATGTAACGGACTTGGCGGCGGCTCTGACCGCTGCAAAAGAAAAGCTCGCTTTAGTCAAGAGCGGCGAGCGGACCGCGGTCAGCGTGGTGGAGTGTAACGAGGTTTTCAAAGAAATGGAGACGGAAGCCCGGTTTATCAAGAGGCACTGGCTGCTTGTCCCGCCACTGGCGGCCGCGGACCTGGCGTCCCTGCTCCTCTCTCAGGAGGACGACTCTCGCACTCCGATAGGGAAGCCCACGGGACAGCCCTCTGTTATCGTTACCTACCCCGGCGGACCGCATCTCCTCAAGGTTCATCTTACGTTCCTTGCGGGGACCCAGCCGCTTGATGTGCGGAGCGACTATGGTTACGCCCTGTACCGGGGGATTATGCCCCAGGGCGGAGCTACGCTGGAACAGGCGGCAAGCGCCAAACACTACCTGATGAAGCCGCCGCTTGACGGAGAAGAACTGATCCACTATCGATTCACCCGGCGCAAGACGGAAAATGTAAGCTTCAGCGCCGAAGAGTCAGGCATGATGGCGTACTTCTGCGCCCGCTACGAGAACGGCAAAGGCGAAGAAGGACAATGGGGACCGGTCGCATCGGCGGTCATCCCGTAAAACCTGCGGGATTTAGAAAAGGAGGGATGAAACAGTGTACTAACTTTGATAAAACGTCGTGGCTGCGGGATTAAACGCGCGGCCGGCCCGTTTCCATAGAGCGAAAGAAATAACAACACGAAAGAGCCTTTCCCAAGACTTCAGTTTTGAGAAAAGCTTCTTGAAATGCGCGGCTTCGACAGACTGTCCGCAGGCTAAAAGCCTGAGAAGCCGCAAGAGCCAATGGGCTCAAGCCTGCCCAAAAATCGCACGCATTAGCGTATAGTCAATTAATTTTGGGATAGGCTCAAAAGTATGAATATTTGGAGGATTTTTATGCAGAATCGAAAAGATTTAAGAGCGGGTATTGCCATATCAACGGCAATACTGGTTTTGTTTTTTGGCGGTTGTCCGACAACGACCGGAGATAAAGAAAATGCGGAAGCAAAGGCCGCGGCGCCATTCATTGTATCCCAGCCGGGTGATTACCAACCCACGATCGGCGAGGAAATCTTCCTGGCTGTGGAAGGAACTGTTTCAGACGGCGGTAGTTTGAGTTACCAATGGTATAAGGCCACCGGAGTGGGAGTTACCGGAAACGAAATACCGGAGGCTACCGACGCCTGGTATAAGCCGCCTACGAATACCGTTGGGACAAATTATTATTATGCGGAAGTTTCCAATTCCAACAATGAGACAAGAACCTCCACCAGGAGCCGTTACGCGACAGTATTTGTGCTTGATCCGACCGAGGCGGGTGTTCCTTCCAGTGGTTTTAATATTTCGGTAGATACCAGTGAAGCCGCTAAACATCAGTTTGTCCGGGGCTTTGGCGGGATGATAAACGCCTGGGGTCAGCCGTGTCCTGACCTAACGATTAATGACGCGGACACTCTTTTTAATCCCGACAAACTAGGCTTGAATATACTGCGGATGATTATCTATCCCGAGCCGCTGGAAGATATTATGAACGGCATGGTGTATACATCAATTGATAATTCGGACATTTTCGATATTGGCAGGCTGGTGAACAAGTACGGCGGTATGATTATCGGCTGTCCTTGGACGCCGCCTGACGGCTACAAACTTACTAACGGACATCTGGACCCCAATCATTATCTGGATATGGGCAACCACTTGGTCTCCTGGGTCAAGAAGATGGAAGCCGGCATGGGCGGCGATAACAAGATATTCGCCATTTCTTCGCAGAACGAACCGGACGATAACGCTACCTGGTGTATTTATACTCCGGAGGAAAACCTGGCTTTTGTAAAACAGGTATTCCCCGCAATCCACCGGGAGATACCCCATGTCAAGCTGTTTCCCGGCGAATACACCAGTTTTGATTCATCACTTTATATGCCGATTGTCAACGATACAGAGGCTCTTGCCCAGGTTGACGGCTTTGCCGGACATTTTTACGGCGGTCAGATAGGCGAAAGAAAAGAATGGGCAATCGACGCCGGAAAAGAAGTGTGGATGACCGAACATCTCCGTAATACTAACGCCAACAAGTCATATGATCCCACATGGGCGGCGGTTTGGGATTTTGCCGCCGATTTCCATACTGTCATGATAAACGATTACAACGCCTATGTTATGTGGTACGCGAAACGCTTTTACGGTCTGATAGGCGATTCCGAACAGGGTGTAACCAACCAACGGAACGGAGAGCCCCAACTGCGCGGCTATTTTATGTCCCACTATTCAAAATACGCCGCCGGCAAATATCGGTATGATGCTAACTGGGTGGGCGCAGACTGGACAAGCACCGCATCGGAGCCCGGCAATATCCGCGCCACCGCCTATGCGGACGACGAAACCATAGCTCTGGTACTGTTTAACAATTCCACTGCGGCGGCGTCCGAGGATACGTGGGTGAATATCAGACTGCCGCAGGCGGTCAAAACGTCTTTTGCCGTCGCCACGTATAACAAAGACGGACCTGCGCCGACAAACAGCGCCATAGCCGAAAGTACGGCGCGAATGGAACCTGTACCGGTGATTATGAGTGCTGATATGAGAACTGCATCGGTAAAACTGAACCCCTCTACGATACTGTCGGTAAAGTTTTACAAGTAATCGGTAACGTTTTATGAGAAAGGGAAAACAACATGAATAAGAGATTACTGCTGTGTTTGCTTGTTATGACCGCGGCTCTGCGTGTCTCCTTTGCCCAGGAATTCAATTTCTCTGGGGAAATAAAAACCGGCGTTTATTGGGAGACCCGCCAGGTGGGAGATGATGATCCGAAACAACTAATGGAACTGGGAAATACCGATGACGCGGGTGGATTCAACCCCGCTATCGGTTTTACGGGTATTCCCGGACGCTTCCGGTTGAATCTTGAATTTAAGCCTATCCCATCTATTGGATTCAAAGTCCGTTTTGAAGATTCGTCGTTCACCGGGAGAACCGTTGCATGGGCGTACTCTTTTGCGTACGGTAATTACCTGGACAATCAGATCAAAATCAGCGCGGGGAAACTGGGCGACTCGCCATGGGCAACCGGCGGTCCAGAACTAAACACATCCGTTGATGAGAGTTTTGGAAACAGTTTCGCAGGTATCCGCACTGAATACAAACCGGTATTTGTCCCCGGCTTTAATATCGGATTTTCCCTTAATCCGGTAAGCCACATGGTTGACCATACCAAACATGAGGTTGATTTTACGACATTCATGAGCGAAACCGTTCTTGGCGTTGGGTATACCCACGAGCTTTTTGATGTACGGTTCGCCTGGCGTCTGGACGGACCTGACAAGGACAACGTGCAGGGCGAGGACGGTCATACTATGGTTTACCGGGTGGAAGAAAAGGTGCTGAGAAACTATGTACCGGGGCTTTCAGTCTGGGCTAACGGACGGAATACCGGATTGGTCAACGGAGACGGCGCGTATAAAAACTACACGAACTGGCTTTACATTGAGTTTAAGGAATACGGCTTCGACGCCCAGCTTCGTACCGGTCTTGAGGTGGCTAATTTGCAGAAGGATGAGTATTACAAGAAATTGCTGACCATCAAGCCGATTGTCCTTTATTCACTTACCCCCATGATAAGTGCGGGCTTTACCTTCTCTTTTGCCAAAGATTTTGGAACCTTAAGCCAGGTTGATTATGACAACATGACCATAGAACCCCATGTTAAGGTTACGTTCAATCCCAATGCCTATGTCGCTTTTGTGTATGGGTTCCAGCAGCTTCCCCGGATCGGCGCTGTGGAAAAGGCGCACTATATAAATCTGCGGCTGGTGTATAGCTTCTAGTGTGCAGGATGAAATTGAAAAAACGGCAAATGCCGTAAGGAGTGTAATGATGTATATGAAAAGAAAAAATTTGTTAAGTCTAATGGTGGCGGCCCTGTTGCCGCTTCTGTTTGTTACGGGATGTCCCCAGGAAGGGGATGATACCGGCAATCCTCCCGGTACGCCGGATGTTTTGTTGACTGCCATAAGCATCGGCGGGGTAACAGTTGACCCGTTGCCCGCTCCGGCGGCTTCGATGCAGGCGGCGCAGGCAGGGTCAGTGGTGATAAATACCGAACGCCCGCCCAGTGAAAGCGAAAGCCCGGACAATGTTTACTATAAACCGGTACAGCCGGTGGTAGTAAAACTTGCCGATGTACACGAGACCGTCTCTTTTGCGGTTTCGTCTCCGGACGAATTTCCCCCGGAAATAACCCTTCCCGGCGTCCAGGACGGGGCAACGGTAACGCGGAATATCGCCATTACCCTGCCGGA
>JAIRSU010000009.1 GCA_031255285.1 Treponema sp.
GGGGGGGGGGGTACCCGGCGCAGGGAGACCGCGGCGGGTACCCGCGTCCCGCACCTTGGGGGCATGGTTCATATTGTTATGGACGGTTGTTGTCATGGGTACCATTATAGCAAAGAACAGGATTTATGCAAGTATGCGGTGTCTGGCGCCGACGAGACATCGAGACAAGACATGGCGTCTGGCGCCAGTTGGGTGCCGCGGGTGGGGCACCGGGTGCCAGACACTTTCACAGACTGCGTGACGAGAGGCGCGGTGTCAGACACTCTCACGCACTGTGAGTCTATATGCTCACGCACCGTGAGTCGGGGTACTCTCAGGGCGCATCTCGCGACCGCGACTTGCGCAGACTTCGTCTGTTTTCACGGTGACAGACACCCTCCAGATGGACGGATGCGCGGCATAAGGACAGGCGCTGACCTCCAACATCAGGAGACGTGCGTCTCCAACACATGGAGACGTGCGTCTCCAACACATGGAGACGAGTATCTCCAGCACTTGGATACGTGCGTCTCCAGTACTTGCAACAGAGCGTGACGCCAGGCACAGGCGAAGCCTGTGTCTGGCACCTGAAAGTGTCTGTCACCGAGACGGGGACAGACAAGTCTGCTGACCCCGCTTGTTAAGAAGTCGTAGAACAGGCGAAGCCTGTTAGATTGGGGGGTAGCGGGAGACGCACTGCGGCTCCCGCGCAGGGGGGGCGTGGCAAAACGTGTACGGTCAGCCGACTGCGCTTTGGAAAGCGCACCCCCCTCCTAACTGTCCGTTTGTGGCGCCAGACACTTTCGGTGCAATACATCTCAAACGCTTTGAGCAGGTGTGCTCAAACACCTTGAGCAGATGCACTCACGCGCTTTGAGCAATACGTCTCCAGCGCTTTGCACAGTGCTGTCAGGCTGGTGGAGGCGCGACGGTCGAGTGCAGACACTTTCAGGCAGGCTACCTCTGTTGGCATGGGGTCGCGGCGGGATGCCAGATACTTTCGGTGTCAGACACCGACAAGACATCGAGACAAGACATGGCGTCTGGCACCAATTGGATGTCGCGGGTGCCAGACACTTTCACAGACTTGCTGGACGACTTCACGCGGGGGTGTTGATTTACTTTCTGATGGACAGTTTTCTTGTAAGCCTGTCAAAGCTGTCGGCAAAGGTTTTGAGTTCCCTTTTGCCGTAGTTTGGGAAACGTGGCACACCGAGTCCGTTTTCAGCCGCTTGTACCTGAAAATCACGCAGAGAGAGTAATTGTCCAATGTTATTGCGGTCAAAGACCCGTCCGCGGTCGTCTATTACAGAGACTGAATTTGCTGTGAGACGAGCGGCGAGCGGTACGTCTCGCGTAATAGCCAGATCCCCTTCCCGTGCTTGTTCCACTATGTAATCGTCTGCGGTTCCAGGTCCGTCAGGACAGAGTTCCATCGCGAGAAACTCCCCCTTCACACCCGGTATGAGTTTGTTTGCGGCGAACACGGCTTGGACGTGCAAGCGTTTCGCGGCGCGTATGACAAGTTCCCGTGCAAGCCGCGGACAAGAATCCGCGTCTACAAATATTCTCATAGCGCACCCCAAGAAACTCTATTCCTTCCCTCTTCCTTTGCCTTGTAGAGGTTTTTGTCAGCTTGGGAGATGAAGTCCTCCATAGACATCGTTTGCGCACTCGCAGAGACCACTCCTATGCTTATGGTAATCCTGGTGAGGAAACCGTTTGCAAGGGGGACTTGCAGGGACGCCACATTGGCTCGAATCCTTTCGGCAACCACCAGGGAGTCTTCAAGGGAAGTATCCGGCAGAATCACACCGAATTCTTCTCCGCCGAGTCGGGCAACAAGATCAGAGGCGCGGAGAATGGACGTTTCAATGGTATGAGCTACGGCTTTGAGCAGAACGTCGCCCTGAGGATGTCCGTAAGTGTCGTTGTAGTCCTTGAACTTGTCTATGTCTATCATTAAGAACGCGATGTTACTGTCCTCGCGTTGCGAGAGCTTCCATTCCACTCGCATACGTTTGTCAAAACTCCGCCTATTCGCAATGCTGGTGAGCGGGTCTATCATGCTGAGTTTCTCTATGGTCCGTATGTGGCTTATCATGCGGATGTGGGTCTTGACCCGCGCCCGCACAATAGCGTTATTGAAAGGCTTGGTGATATAATCAACCGCACCCAGAAAGAAACCCCGCTCTTCCTCTTCTTCGCCGCTCAAGCCAGTTACGATAATCACAGGAATCTGTACTGTAGCGGGATTGGACTTTAACTTCTCAAGTAACTCAAAACCGCTTATGTCCGGGAGCATGATGTCCAGCAGTATCAGGTCAGGAAGATTATCCTCTAATTGCCGTAATGCATCTGCGCCAGTACATGCGGTAGACAGTATGTATTCCGTTCCAAGTATGAATTGAAGGGTCTGTAGGTTTATTTCCTCATCGTCAATTATTAATATACTGAATTCTTCCATGTGTTGAGGTTTTTGCAGAGAATGCAAAAGCCTATCAATCTTGTCTACAGCCTCGTCATAATCAAAAGAATCAATAAGGCTACTGATGACGAGCAGGGACTTGTCGGCAGTTTCGCTCAAGGAAACGTTTCTTATATCCGCCAGACGCGCTTCGATTTCTTTACTATTATGCCCGTTGCACGCGTATTTCAAGGCGATGAGCTTGTCCTGTAATACACCAAGCCTTATCTTGGTCGGGACTGTTTCGCGTAGGCTCGTGAAGAGCCCTGTACCGCGGAGCTTCTTCTGCAAGTCTATGAGCGCTGTACAGAATGTAATTGTACGTTCACGGCACACAGACGCGACTTCCGCCCTGCCTACCTCTTCGAGCTGGGCGGCCTCTTCGCCCAGCGTCCTCATGCCGATGGTCCGAAGCACGCTTTTAAGCGAGTGAACACGGAGGGTCCATGACTTCCAGTCGCCTTTCTCCGCAGAGTCTTTTAAAATACCAACTGTTTCTTCCATACCGGAACAAAACTGTCTCAATATTTGATAGTAGATTTCTCTTTGTCCCAGCGTACGTACAGCAGCTGTAATATCAAGTCCTGCAATCTCTTCGAGCTGTTTTATGAGCTTTTCTTCCCTTGATTGAATCAGCACCCTGTCTTGCAATTATGAAATCTCCTCTCCCTACAGTTGCTATTGGTGGACGTGTTTACTGAAAAAAGCAACTTTTTCCTTTAATATTTTCGCGTCAACGGGTTTCTCAATGAAGTCCTTCGCTGATGTTTTTCTTATTTGAGACACAATATCTTCTCTTATCGTACCGGTGAGGAAAATCACAGGGATATGCTTGTAAGCCTCCTGCTTCTCAAGTTCCGCAATCAGCTCGAAACCTGACATTTCAGGCATTTGAATGTCCAGCAGAATGAGGTCAACTTTCGAGCGTTCCAATGCTTTCAATGCCGACTTGCCCGACTTCGCCAGACATAGTTCATAGGTATCCTCCAATACTGTTTTTATGACAATAAGATTCTCTGAAGAATCGTCTATTGCAAGAATAGTCATCTTTACCCTTTTTATCCTTCTATAGAAGAGTATAGCACATCTACATTCTTTAGTGCAAGGGTAGTAAAAAGCAGTCGCTTTTGCTCAAAGTTCGTTTTCGCCCCACTTGCAAAAAATATCAGAAATAGGGTAGAATAACTTTAAACTACCTTTTAACAGGAATGGTTTTAACACATGAACAGCTCGATAGAACGGCTCATTCAGGAAGCCTATGATAGTTTAAAAGCCTCTGATATGATGTCGGCGCTGGAAACACTGGAGGAAGCTCTCAAGATAGACTACGAACACATAGAAGTGGTGTATGCGCTTAAATGCCTTAATTGGTGGCAGGAGCGTATGAAGCAACTGACAGAGCTCTCGGAAGTCCAAGAAAAGGGAAATTTTATCCTTTCCTTGTGGAAGCCTTTCTATATGTTTATGGACCGCATTGGGGCGGGTTACGAAAGATGCCTCTATGCATTGAGGCGTTACGTGTTTGCAACCGCCCTCAAGTTTTTCAAGGAAGCATTGGCGGGAAGCGACAATCCCGACCACCAGCTCCTTCTTCAGGTGGGACGCTGTTACAAAGGCTGCGGCAACTACGAGCTTGCCATAAAGTACTTAGAACATGCTGCAAGGCTCAAAAAAGAGGACGGTGCTATTCTCTCGGAACTTGCAGACGTGAATGCGCTACTGGAAGAAACACGGTATGCGAAGGTTCTATTCAGGGAAGCCTTCTTTCTTGCACCTCAAGCCGTGGATCTCCGTTCGATGGAATCGGAACTGATTATCCGCCTGCGGGACAAGGTAGCATCTTTGGGTTATAAAGAACAGGAGATTCTCGAATGGCTTCCGATTTATGGTAATCTCTACGGCGTATTTTCGGTTAAAAGAGAATTGAAACCAATTGAACTGAGAAAATTGAAGGATTCCATATTCTCGTTGGAAAACGAAGTCAAGAATCGCCCCGAAAACCTCTCCTTTTCGAAGCCAAGGCTTTTAAACAGGTATTTCTGGCTTATAGACCATTATGAGAACGTGAGGGAAGACCCAAGACGAGAAGCGCCGCTCTTGATTGAAGAGACTATGCTTAAAATCAGAGTAATTGATTCCGCCATATACGAGCAGTTCAGAAACTAAGGGAGGGTGCGGGGAATTAAATTCATCCGTTTGCCTTGAGAATAAGAACCCGAGTCTGAACCCTTTTAAGATAAGGAGAATTAAATGTCAGAAGAATTATTAAAGGATGTTCAAAAGATGTTGACCGAGGAAAAGTGGACCAGGGCAGCGCTAAATAATTATTCCACTAACCATTTCAAAGATTTAGACATGGTACTGAAAGAAGCCCATGAGAAGAAGACGAGCGGAGAGTTGAAGGAAATATGCGACACCCATCTTGGCCATACGAAGACCAGTATTATCGCCCTGTATCTCTCAGGCATGGTCTCCCTTTCGCGGCAAATCATAGACGATACTGCACTTGTCAATTTGGTAACCATCTTTACCGATAACCACAAATGGAACATCGTGCAGTATCTCTGCGAGCGCATCTTAGACTTCGGCGAATCAAAGTTCGCGCTCCGCGCCTTGGCAGACTGCTACCGAAATACCGATGAGGAACAAAAAGCCTATGCCGTGTGGGAACGGCTCGTCAAGGTTGACTACACAGAAGCCGACATCGCAAAGAGCCTTGCTGAACATTTTGAAGACGAAGGCGACATCGACTCATGCATTGATTATTACAAGAAAGCCCTGCACCGGTACATCAATAAGCAACTCTTCACCAACGTGCGCGAGATCTGGCAGAAGCTCCTCGAATACTGCCCCGAAGACCTGGACTTCTTTCTTCACGTGCAGAGGAAAACAGCGAAAAATATCAGCGAAGAGAAAGCCGTTCTCCTCTTGCAGGATATCTATGCGTCTTGTAAGAAACAGAACGACATCAATACCGCCATAAGTATCCTGAAAATCATTCTGGAGTACGACGAAAGAGATTATCAAGCGCGAAAAGAACTCATAGATTGCTATAGGAAAAGGTATACTGCTCACAGTCAGCTTGAGGAATATATCCGTATTTCAAATCTAAATCAAAACTACCGCAACGTTCACGATGCAATCAAGGATTTCGAGAAGCATATCGTCTTTGATAAAGGTAATTTCGTGTATCACAAAACGTGGGGCGTAGGACGTATCGCGGGTATAAAGGACGATGAAATCACCATTGACTTCGCCAGAAAGCGTAACCATGCCATGTCCCTGAAGATGTCGGTGAACGCCCTGCAGACCCTAGCAAAGGACCATATTTGGGTGCTAAAAGCCATGTGGAAGAAAGAGAAGTTAGTCGCGAAAGTGAAAGACGACATCGAATGGACTCTAAAAACGATTATCAAGAGCTTTGACAATGCGTGCGACTTAAAAAAAATAAAAGCAGAGCTGTCGCCTTCGATGCTTTCGGCTGGCGAGTGGGCAGGATGGAGCGCCAAGGCGAAGACCATTCTCAAAACAGCGCTGTGTTTTGGAGTAAGTCCTGAAGACGTTGATATCTGGACTGTGCATGAGTATCCGCTTTCTATAGAAGAAAAACTCTACAATGAATTCAAGGCAGAAAAGAATTTCTTTAATCGTGTGAAAATAATAGAAGAATTCGCCGCACAAAAGAACGTCGAGTTTGATGGTGAGTACTGGACCGAAATATTTTCTTATTTCACAAGTTTCCTGAAATTTTCAGGATATGCTAATGAACAAGTTATTGCATCCTACCTAATAGTCAAGGATTTGGTGGGGAAATTCCCTGAGCTTGGAGCCGGTATTTCTGTTAATTTCGTGGATATTTTCGAGACTATCTCCAATGTGTCTGAAGTATTTTCCAATCTCAAAGATACGAGACTAAAAGAAAATTTCCTCCATCACATCAAGCTCTTCACCGCCGAGTGGCCTGATGTCTATACGAAGCTCTTCCCCCACGCCCTTCTTTCTTCGGTCATAACGGCTCTTGAACACGAGGGATATGAGGATAAATTGGTTTCCATGACCATTCACTGTTTTGACAATTACCGAAAATACCGTGCGGCTGTGGTATGGCTTTTTAAAAACAGAGCGGAAACACCGTGGTTCAAAAGAGCGGACCTTTCTTTTGAGAAACAACTCCTCACTCTCATACACATTCTCGACGTGAGCCACCGTGAGATTGAAAACCACAGCGATACGACCGAGAACCGCAAAATTTTCAAGCAGATCTACGGGATACTATTCAAAGACGAGATTCTCAATTCTTTCATTGACGAAGCGGCGCAGGATGCTATCACAAGAGTCTACACGCTAGTCAACGATGTGAAGGCTATTGACCCGGTCGACAAGCTCAAACTCCGAAGCCGCATTCTGGATAAACGCCCGGACTTCAAATTTATCAATATAGACGTAAAGAAAGAAAAATCCATGATGCGTTCTCTCATCGTAACGGCCGCAAAGTATGAAGAAAAGCAAAAACAACTTATTCATATCATGGATGTCGAAGTTCCCGCCAACTCAAAAGAGATAGAATACGCGTTATCTCTGGGCGACCTACGGGAAAACGCTGAATACAAGGCGGCGAAAGAAAAACAAGAGATTCTCAATTCCACAGTCGCGAAACTTAAGGATGAAATTGAAAGAGCTCAGCTCTTTGACCCGCATGCAGTCAACATGAACCGTGTATCCTTCGGCACCAAAGTAGAGCTCGAACACGATGGGAAAACCGAAGAATACACCATACTTGGTCCGTGGGAATCGGACCCGGAAAACAAAATTATCTCGTATCTTTCTCCGTTTGGCAATGCGGCGCTCAACAAGGCGCCGGGCGAACAATTTGTCTTCGCGGTAGGTGCGGACAAGGTTTCTTATACGGTCAAGCGAATAGAACCTGCCGCAATATAGTTTTAGATTCGTGAGGGAGTGAATGAGGAATTGGGAGAAGGAAATAGAGAGCGGTTAATTTTGAAGCGGGGAATGGGGAATGTCCTCTACTCCCCTGTTTCCTTCTTCCATCTAACCCATCCCTAAAGACCTACTCTCTATTCCATGATAGAAGTGAGAAAGTCAGTATGCCTTCTGTTATTTTTCTTATATACATTCTCTTTTACTTTTGGACAAGTCCGCGGCCCGCGGGACATTCTGCTCATTGTGGATATGACAAGGTTTGACGGCGAGGTGCAGGCGTTCATAGTCGGCGATTTTCTTGAACAGAACGTAAAGCTCGGGGATAGTTTTCACCTCATTACTTTTGCGGATGCGGCGCCTCGGCTTGAGATGTCGGCGCGGGTTATGGGCAATGATGACCTAGAGAGAATCAAGCTGACCATGCGCGGACTCGCCCGCATTGAAGCGGACGTGAGCATTGATCGTGTGCTCGCGTTTGTCGAAAAATATGTAGACGGACTCGGTGCCCGTCAGAAGAATATGACGATAGTGACATCCGCGCCTCTACCCAAGACTTCCCTCGCTATAGAGGCGGTACGACTAGGAACGCTCCAGCCGCGCTTACCCGTGCCGCCGCTTCAAGAAGAGCCATTCCCGCCCTCGTTAAAGACAGAGTCGCAAAAACCTGAATCACGTTCAATAGACATCCCGCTAATAATAGAAGAAGAATCTTTGACGGTCGTGCCTGTTGAGACACAGCCGCCCGAAGAGAGACAGCCCAGCTTTGCGCCGCCAAAGATAATCACACCCGATGATTCCACATCTCCGCGTACTGTTAGACCGAGACCTGCCTACAAAAATAATCCACCCGATTCCCTAACCACGCCTAAAGCAGTACTCATCTCGGTTTGGGCTATTGCGCTACTCATATACGAAGCGGCTGTAGCACTCAAGTGTCGGCGCATCAGACTATCGATGAATCGCGTCTTTACCTCTCTAGCTGATAATGAAGTGGACGGTCCGTGCCTCCTGACGCTTTCTGTAGAAAATCAAAATACAAACATAGGGCGCAGAAACTGCCACTCAATCAAGCCCGGGTTTTCACTCACCATAGGGGGCGGTAATTCTGATTTTCTCATATTTCTTACACCTCTGCCTTCTCGTCTTGCAAAAATCCATTTTGATGGCGAACACTGTTCTTTCACTCCTTTGAAGAGGCAATTTTTCCCAGAAATTACTTCAAGAACCTTACCCGACTGCATTGGCAAAACAATCAGAGTCAAGACCAAGAAAAATTATGACATTTTTATCCACATAGCTCTACATGAATCCCCTTTGCAAAAGTTAAATAAGCTATTCAATCTAGTCAGATTACCAGGACGGTGAAGATAGAAACCACATGGAAAAATACGGCGGCACAGATAAAAACAGAATATTTTCCATACCATTCTGGAAATGTAACCTAACCCTTAAAGGAACGTTTTGCATATATGAAACAGTCTTTGCTTATTTTCCCTCTAATAGCAGTTTTCACGCTATGGGCATCGTGCTCCGCTCAAATTGCAGGGGGCGTTTTGAACGATGGCTCCGCGGAAATAACCATTCAGAGCGGATTGCAACCTAGTATGACTGAGCTTATTCGTACTTTATTTAAAGCAGGCGGCGCGTCTCAAAACATCATTGACGCCAGCAGTATAAGCGCGTCAATAGCCACGTCTAAAGGCGTCAAATCCGTACGCTTCCGCAATACCACCTCGTCATCAATAGAGGGGACCATAGGCCTCTCCCGCATAAACGATTTTCTCTCAATAGCTGGTCAGCGGAGTCAGTTCATCACATTTGACCAACAGAACAGATGCCTTTCAGTCATTATAGACAGAATATCCGCGCCGCACGTCGTCTCTCTCTTGTCCCCTGACATCGTCGATTACCTTTCATGCCTCATGGCGCCTGCGGCGTTGGAGGATTATCAATATATTCAGACCAAAGCCGAATATCTCAACGAACTGCAAAATTTTTTGGGAAACTTCAAAGACAAAAAACTGGCGGCGAGTCTTGTGTCTGATATACAAAAGGCGAATGTCCACGTTGTAGTCGATTTTCCGCAAGACGTGAAGAGCGTTCAAGGCGGACGTTCTTCAGGCAAGCGTGTGGAATTTGATACGCCACTTTTAGACCTGCTCGTGCTGGAGATGCCGCTGACCTACGAAGTTCGCTGGTGACAAACGAAGCTCGTTAAACAGACTTCATCTGTTCTGTTAGACGACTCCCTAATGGGCGTGTCCCACATGATGTTTCATCATCAGAGACAGAAAGTCTCTGGCGTCCGTGATGGCAGGGTTTGCAATGTGGTTAAGTAGTCCCTATCCGCCGACTTCCTCGTGATCCTATGCGGAGTCCTCTAGCGGGTTCCATCTGTCTGTTGACGAGTGGACGTGTGATGCGTATAATGAAAAAATGCAGAGACCTATCATTGATTATATCCAAACAAACCTACGGAACAGAGACGTTCATTTTGTATTTCCAACAGGTGTGGTTGCCCAATTCTGGGCCGGAGAGACAGCGCGGATTGTCAAAGAATCGATAAGTGTGGGGCGTTTTATTGCATGGGACGCTTTCAAGAAAAGTACCCTTTCCGTGCAACAAAGTGGCAAACAGCCCATAAACTATGCAGTCAGGACGCTATTTGCATCTAATTTCCTCCTTGAAAACCGCCAGAAGAAATTCCTATCTGAATACATCCCCCCGAAATTCGCGGACAGCTATCATTCCTTCATATCAAACCTATCGACTCTTCTGCCTGCTTTAGATGGTGTTCTCAAGAAGCCCGAATCTTCAAGCGGAGACGATACTTATTGGACGGATATGCGCCTCATACACAAGAAATATACACGGTTTTTGAAAGAACACCGCCTCTACGAACCATCTTGGAATCGCTCGTCCTTTGATTCAAACGGTAAAACATGGCTGTTGTTCTTCCCGGAACTATCCGAAGATTGGGAGGAATACGCGGAAGAACTCACGACGCTTTCCGCAGAAGCCCAAAACGTCCACGTCATACGAGTAGCGGACATTGCCCCAATATCTACAGAACCTATCGAGTGGATACAGTTCAGGTCAACCGCCGATGAATTCAGGTACATCGCACTGACTTGTCGAAAGCTTTTGGCTGACCATGTCTGCCCCGAAGACATAGCCGTTTCAGTCGCCGGTAACGTGAATATCGAGAGGCTCGCACATGAGTTCAGACGTTACGGATTGACCGCGAACGTACGTCAGGGTAAGCCTCTACCGAAATATCCAGGCGGCAGAATCTTCACTGCACTCTCTGCATGCAAAGCGAAACACTGGTCTTTCCAAGCACTCAAGAACCTCCTCTTAGATAAGGCATTCCCGTGGAAGGATAAGGAGTCTATCGACTTGCTTATGGAATTTGGCATACGATTCCACTGTGTCTCCGGTTTCTATGAAAATGGACGTGAGATAGATGTATGGGAAGAAACTTTTATGCAAAGACGTAACATGGAGTTTGGAGGGCGGTACGTCGAATCTATCTGGCAGTTCTATCGTCGGCTTAAAAGAGATATTCGGGCGATTCTTGAAGCCGATAAGTTCTCAACGCTCATCCATCAGTGGTTAATATTCGGAAATAACCACTTTGATATGGAGAATATCAACATAGAAACCGCTGACGTCATCGGGAAGTCTATAGCCTCTCTGCAAAGACTCGTTGAAATTGAGGAGGAATATAAAGATAAATTCCCGGAATTCTACACAAAATACGCTGGCTCTGCTTTTCCTATTTTTCAAGCCTATATAAAAGAGGAAACTTATGTTTTCCAATCAAAAGAGAGAGGTATTCCTGTCTATGCCTATAAAGTTGCCGCAGGTATTGCCCCGCATTACCATTTCATCATTAATATGAATCAAGACGATGCGGCCGTCGTCTATGATGAACGGTCTTCATTCTTGAGGGAGGATCGGAAAAAGCAACTCGATATTCAAGACCGAGATATATCCGAGAGATTTATTCGTGTCTACTCGTTCTCCGGCAGGAAGACAGTTTTTTCGGTTGCAGACAGAACGTTTTCCAATCCGTCCGTGCCTCATCGTAAGCTCGGCGAGCTGTTCGGGAAAGCAGTTGATCAAAAAAAACTGCCGCCTCTGCCGGATCCCTACAACGACGAGTCCGCGGTATGCGGAATTTCTTCTGTCAATATGGATACTTATCCTTCGCCTTTACAAAAGCAGGGATGGGCCGCGTTCAATATCTTGACTCATGACTCTACGGGACTTGATTTGCAGAAAGAGTCTATCAAGCATCATGGTCTTATCTCTATGGTAGCACGGAGTCTCTACACCCAGAAGCGGTTTTCTTACCAGAGTGATAGTGCGGAGAGAGAGCGGCTTTCGCCTACGGACCTGGACGAATTTCTCGATTGTCCGTTCGCCTGGGTTTTCCGCCGCGGGTTGAATATCCATGAAAAGCAGACTGGTATTGAGACTCTTGACCAGCGGGATTTGGGTAACCTTTATCACCGTATTCTCGAAAAATTTTTCTCGCGACTAAAGAACGACTCAGGGACATTCCGTCGCTCTGATTTACCGAATTACAAGAAATGGCTGAACGAGGAAACAAAGGCAGCTATAGACGAGGCGCAAAATAGAGAAGGTTATTTTCAGAAACCAGTATATGATATGCTTCGCCCACGTATTCAAGCCGCACTTGAGAGCTATCTCGAATTAGACGTGGAGACCTTAAACGGCTGTAAAATTCTCGGCGCAGAATACCATCTCCATAAGGATTATGCAGATGGTTATGTCTTGAGCGGCATTGCGGACTTAGTTGTTGAAAAAGATGGCTACGTTTTGACAGATTTCAAGACTGGTTCCATGCCTGCACTCAAAGATTTGTCCGCGGGAGAGGCAGATTTCCCGAAAAATGTACAGATAGGAGCATATATCAATATGCTCGAAGCAACAGATGCAGAAACGCCCAAGACTGTTACGGACGCCCGCTTCTACTCGCTCGACAACCGCGAATTCCGCTATATTGTGTCCGAAAACAATCCGCGTTCCGCTTATGACAAGGAAGTTCGCGGGGTTGATACAGTCGTCGCATTGGTAATAGATGCTATGCAACGAGGCGATTATCGGGTGCCTAAACATAAACAGCGCAAAGACTGCCTTAACTGCTCTGTCTTGCCAGTCTGTAGAAAGACGTTTCTGTAAGGAAATATACACGGTTGCCGCCTTTCCGTTTTCTATAAGACATAGTCAATAATTAGGAGAACAATAATATTAGTAAGGAATCCTTCTTACGGAAAGGCTAGATTGAATATTTCTAAAAATATCGCACTCCGAGAGAGGGGCAGAATACCACGTCAATATTCCTCTGCATGTGTCTGACACCGCAACGCTTCCTCATCAAACGCTTTTTGAATCTACCGTTCACGAACACAGATACCTCGCGACACCTCGTCCCTCGGGTATGTCTAACACATGATAGGCTGACGCATAAAAGAACGAGAGATGTCCCCCTCCCGTCTTTAGACAGGAGACTCCTTGTTTCAGCCACCGAACTTAAACGCCTCAAGAGTCATCAGTTCAGTGCCCGCAAACACCCATTAAGCACGTCCCATACCTACTCTACCATCTAATCCAATATCTATAGGGGCAATACGAAACTAGTACTCGGTGTGTCCGCCTCTACGAGATTTTCTAAGCAGTTTTCGCTGAAACGACTTTTTCTTACGATTAAGAATAGTGGATGGTTTTTCATAATACTCACGTTTCTTGAACTCACGGATAATACCTTCTTTTTCTATCATACGCTTGAAACGTTTAATCGCCTTCTCCAAAGGTTCACTATCATCAACTATGATGTGCGCCATACTTATCACCTCCTTTCCTTATGGTAAAATTTTTAAAAGACTACAATCTTTTTAAAAAGATATCAAGTGGGGAAAAGTATGAATGAGAGATACAGGACTCGAACCTGCCACCTTCAGCTCCGGAGGCTGACGCTCTATCCACATGAGCTAATCTCTCATTACATTTCATAATCTTATATAAAATAAATTTTGTCAAGAGGGAAGACCCATTCGTATCAAGCTGGGCAGATTCTTTTGTTTGATTTTGCCTCCTCCTCACTTGACCTTTTTTATTATTTCCGTTATAGTGTATCCTAATATATGTTTACCGTGTTATGTACGGAAACATAGCAGCAAGCAAGGAGTGTTTATGAAAAGGACGTATCAGCCTAGTAAGGTGAAACGTAACCGAAAATTTGGTTTCCGTGCAAGAATGTCTACTCGGAGTGGTAGACTCATATTGAAGAGACGTAGAGCAAAGGGTAGACAAAAGTTGACGGTAGCAGACGAGAAGAATCCTTATTGATATGGTTCAAGATGTTTCCTGTGTTGCGGGTATGCCCCGGTTTATGCGGAACGAGCGTCTGAAAAAGCGGGCTGACATAAGCGTGGTATTTAAGAAGGGTAGATGTGTTTTTTGTTCGGGGGCGAAGTTATTTATCCTACAGAATGGACTTGAATGGAATAGAATAGCTTTTACCTTTGCACGAAAATTTGGTAATGCAGTTCAGAGAAATCGTTCACGTCGTGTTAGCCGTGAGGCATATAGGCATCTTAAAAGTGATCTACGACAGGGTTTCGACTTGGTTCTATTAGTTTACCCGCCGGATGGTCGCTCCATTGAGGACAGGATGGAGCAATTGATGATTCTCTTTAAGAAAGGGATTGTTAGAGAATAGGTTCTTTATAATAACCCCGTTCTCCTCAAAGAGAGGTAGTACTATGAATATAGGACAAAAGTTTGGATGTTTGTTAATTCGTCTTTATCAGTACACAGTTGCACAATTGTTTCCTGGATATTGCCGGTATATGCCGTCCTGTTCTGAATATACTTTTGTAGCGATTGAGAAATATGGCTTACTCAAGGGAAGTTTTTTGGCGTTCAAGCGTATATTGCGTTGTCATCCCTTCCATGCAGGCGGTTGGGACCCGGTGCCATAGTATTTCGTGCAATCATGAGTCTGGTACAATTTATGTTTTTGTGAAAAAGTATGAGGACTGTAGAGGTATTCATTGGAAAAAAAGACAATATTAGCCGTTGTGCTATCGATACTAGTTATCGTTGTGTTTTACCTTATTCAAGGAGTGTTCTTTCCTCCTCCGCCCCCGGCGGTCGTAGAAAGAAGTACGAGAGAATCCATGCCTGTTCAGCAAGTGGAAAGCGATCTTTCTACAGGCGAGCACGAAGAAAGCGGCATGGAAACGAGTCTATCTTCGGCTTTGCCTGTGGTAGATTCCGCAACGGTTTCCGAAGAACGTATTGTTGTCGACAATGGGGTGGTTGTAGTCACGTTTAGTAACGCGGGTGGCGATATCGTTTCATATAAATTGAAGGAACATAGCGACAAAGAGGATTTCGTAGAGATGATAGTTTCAGGTGAAGAGGAAGCTCATGCTTTCAGCATCGCTTTTGGCGGTATTGATGCAATGCCTGTGTCCGTGTTTTTCAACACACGGCGACCTTCGCAAAATACTATCGAATTCTACCGTGATTTCAAAATAGCGGATGCAGACAGTGCGAATACTTTCCGTCTGACGAAACGTTACGAGTTTAAGCCTAACGAATATATGTTCGAGTTGACGGTCATCTTAAATGGACCGCAAAACGCTGGCTTCAATTTTGCAGGTGTAGCATATACCCTTGAATTTGGTCCCCAAATCGGACCTAAGTTTGAGAAACTCGATCAACGTTATGAATACCGGAATTATTACACATACACAAATGGTAAACGAAGAACGGAAAAAGTGAATGCTAATGGAACGCCGACCATTATCGGCAACAGACCCGCATGGGTAAGTATCGCAGGCAAGTACTTCACTCTCATCGCACTCCCTTATCCGGCGCAATACGACATAGCCTTTTCCGCGGAAAAAGAAGCGGGTGTTGCAGTCGCGTCACGACTCTCTATCGTCCGTCCATCCTTGAGCATATCTCAGACCGAAGACAAGTACCGCTTCTATCTGGGACCTAAGAGTCAGGAGACGCTCGCCGTTTACAATAACGGGAAAAATGCTTTCAACCTCACGAATATGGACCTTATCAAGGTTGCGGACACATCTGGTATACTCGCTCCACTCGAAACTGTGCTCAAGTGGTTACTCATGTTATTCTACAAACTCGTCCCGAATTACGGCGTGGCAATCATATTCCTTACATTGTTGGTGAAGCTCATATTCTTCCCTCTGACGCGTAAAAGCTCAGAATCTACCCTACGGATGCAAGCGCTTGCCCCAAAAATCAAGGAAATCCAGGACAAATACAAGGATAATGTCCAGAAAATGAACGCAGAGATGGCAGAATTCTACAAGAAAGAAGGTTACAATCCTATGTCCGGCTGTCTCCCCCTGATCATACAGCTCCCCATATTTTTCGCTATGTACAACCTGTTTAACAACCATTTTGATCTGCGCGGCGCTATGTTCATTCCGTCATGGATTCCCGATCTGTCTTTGCCGGAAGCTGTGTGGAATTTTCCAGATGGATTTCGTCTGCCCATATTGGGATGGACCGCGATTCGGGCGTTACCTTTCATTTATGTGGCGTCTCAGTTACTCTATGGCAAGGTAACCCAAACGCCGGGACAGGCGAATAATAATACACAGATGAAAATAATGCTCTACGCTATGCCGATAGTGTTTTTCTTCATACTGTATGACGTGCCATCCGGCTTGCTGATTTACTGGATAATGTCCAACGTACTAACCCTATTTCAGCAGTTAGCGATTAATAAATTTCTGGCGCGAAAGAAAGCGGCAATAGCCGTTCGGCAACCTCCTACAAAACAGCCTGTTAAATTGCCGCCCAAGGTAAAAAAGAGAAAAAAGTAAATCTTTGAGGAAGAGGAATTGGGAGAATATGGTTAATGTCCCACGCTCCCAACTGTCCACTCCTTATAGAAGGAGCATATATGGTATACGAATTCGAAGGCCGTACCGAAAAAGAAGCGATTGACCGGGCTACGGCTGAATTGGGTGTTGAAAAAGATACTTTTGATGTTGAGATAGTCGAAGCTCAACGAGGCGGACTGTTTAAGAAAGGCTTTGTGAGAATCAATGTCCACGTAGATGAACCTCGAACGGCAAAGAAAAACGGCTCTTCCCCGAAAGCCCGTGTCGAGGAAGCCGTGATACAGAATCAGCCACACTTTCAGCCGGAAGTGCAAAACGATTTTGAAAGGGACCTTATCTCATTTGTGGAGAACATCATCAAGCGTATGGGTTATACAGGAGAGATAAGTGTAGCTTTCCGTGAAAATCGTAAAATAGGGTTTAAAATCGACTCAGCAGATTCTTCCATTCTAATTGGGAAAAAAGGTAAAAATTTAGACGCTTTACAGTTATTAGCAAACCTCTATGCAAGTAAGCTCGGGCGTGGTGATATTCGTGTCATTCTGGATAGCGAAAACTACCGCCTCCGTAGAGAAGAAACTCTCGTACGCCTAGCTTATACTGTAGCGGACCGGGTCAAGGAAACCCGAACCTCTATTCTACTCGAGCCCATGAATCCTTTTGATAGACGATTGATACACACTACTATCAATGATATTGCGGATATAGAAACTAAGAGCGAAGGTGAAGGCATCTATAAACAGGTACGGGTGTTCTATAAAGGACCCAAATAACGGTACTATAAAAACCGGGACTGTTTATCCCATGAAAACCGATGCGGCAATGATTTCGCGTTCAATAGCTTTGTTCTTGATACTCTATCAATTCCGACTCATTGCCAAAGATTTAGCTGATTCGTGGATATTTGTTGTCATTGTACTTGTCGGTTTCGTTATCGCCGCTTTCTTATCTAGAAAATTTACTTCTGCGAGAGGAATAGGCATTTCTCTTGTAATCATAGCGTTTTTTCCATGGGTTATTCGTCTCCTTGTTGTTCTCCCTCGTACTTTTTTCCCCGGAATGAGCGATGTTGCTCTCGTCTTAGACTCCTTGCTCTTCCATATCGACCGCAATTATTTTGCCGCACTGGCGTCTTTTTATTGGATGGCTTTCACCTCCTTTTTCTCGCTCCACTCAAGAGCTTTTTTTCGTGGAGAAATTCTCGCATCGGATGTCCTACTCGCTATTATTTTTGGCATGGCAAAAACCGGAGATATATATCCTTTACCCATCTTTATGATTGGACTATTTGCATCTGTTGCCTTCTTACAACTTATCGCTTTCATTCTCTCGCCGCCTCCGGAACTGAAGCTAAAAACAGCCGAAAAAACGGCCGCAATTCTCGTAACGCTTGTTCTGGTTGTATTGGGCGGCATCTTATTCCTAAAACCTTCTCAAGAAGCCGCAAGCCGCAAATCAGGTGGCCTTCTCCAGCCTAAAATATTCAAGTTTGATTTCTCCCAAATTCTGAAATTGGAAAGTGAAATCAGTATGAACGATGATCTCATGTTCATCGTGAAGAAGGAAGGCGGCGGTACTCTATTACGGCGTTACGTGATGAGTGGGTATAAAAAGACCATCGGCTTCTTCAGAACAGACACAGATCAAGAGACGCAACCCACAGTTTTACCGGATTCCTTTACGAAATTTATTCCTGATTTCCCCATAGACGCAAAGAAAACCAATATTGTGGAACAAGAATATTACATCGTCAACTTCGACTCCCAGTCGTTTATCGCAATGAATCAGCCAGTTGAGGCAAGTCCTTTTGAGAATTGGGATGCGTCGTCCTTTAATTCAGTCTATGCGGTAAAAAGTCTGATTCCTTCTCTCGATGACGCCTATGAAAACATGGAAGAAAATATTCTTCTGGAAGAGGATGATATAGGATATGGTTTGAGCGCAGAAGAATATACTTTTTACACGGACTTCGGTAAAGACCAACGAATCAAAGCGTTTGCCGAAGAAATCGTCCGTGGTGAAGAAAGTATAAATGGAAAGATAGCCAGGGTTTACAACAGACTCAAGCACGGTGAATATGTTTATAGTCTGAAACCGGGCATTGCACCGGATGGAGACCAGCTCGCCTATTTTCTATTTGACAGTAAGAAAGGTTACTGTTCTTATTATGCCTTTGCCTTTGCACTAATATTACGGTCGCTGGGTATTCCTTGCCGTGTCGCGGCGGGCTTTTTCGTGGACCCGGAAACCAACACATTCAACTACTACCCGGTCCGTGCAGATATGGCTCACGCATGGGTAGAAGTATTCTCTCCATCATTCGGCTGGGTTGAATTTGACCCCACATCCCAAACGCTTGCCGCAGGAGAAGAATTCACCTTTTCTCAAGGCGTGGACCCTGAATTATTCAGCCATCTCATGCAGGAAATTTTAGAAAACCATTCGCGCTTGCAACCTAAGCAGGCAGTTGATGATTTCACTCAAAGCGGGTTGGTGAAATTAGTTGTGAGTGCGGCAAGGCTTATCAAAAGATATTGGGGTATTATTCTAGTTCTTACGATGCTGTGTATGATTATTCTCTTGCGGATGCGTTTTCTTATTCTGTCGAAGCTGTCGAGAAACCCTCGTAAAAAAGCCGTCTTTCTCTGGCGTCATGTGGGTACTCATCTACGTTGGAGAATTGCGCCACGTTCCGCGCTCAATAGTTTCGAGTATGAATGGGCAGGGCAAAACAACGTAGTTTATACGCTTTACCGCTATGCGTCTACAGCGCGTTTCGCGCCGAGCTATACAATGGATAACTTTTTGGAAATGAAAGATAGTTACAAAGAATTACGAGAACGATACTTTCGCAAACATACAATTATCTGATGACGCTTTATCTTCTGCATTGGCTTGCCTTGACAACCATAGATAAAATACGATATTGTTATATACGAGGTTTAAAAACGATGAATACCGAGAAAAACAGTATCCGGCGCATGATATAGGAAGGAAAAATGTTAGAAGAAATAAGCATCAAGAACTACGCGCTCATAGATAACCTCTCCCTTTCATTTCGGAAAGGGTTTAATGTACTCACTGGTGAAACCGGCGCAGGGAAGTCCATCATCGTAGGTTCATTAAGCTTTCTTTTAGGATCACGCACAGATGCGGATGTGATCCGTTCCGGTACTGACGAAGCGAGTGTTTCTGCAATGGTGTCCATAGATCCGCGTAACAAGGATGTTATAGATTGGCTCAATATGCGGGACATAGGTGTAGAAGACGGATGTGTCATTGTACGGCGGAATATCAGACAGTCAGGCAGAAACAATAGTTATATTCAGAACGTTCAAGTTACCCGGAGCGACCTCGCTGAATTCATGGCATTCCTCTTTGATTTACATGGGCAACACTCCCATGAATCTCTCATAAACAAGGAAAACCACCGTAAGTATTTAGATAATTTTGCTGGACTTGACGCTGAAGTCGCTGAATTCGGTAAGGTATTCTCAAAATTAGTGGAGAAACGGAACGAGTTTGCGGCGCAGACAAATGCGGAACATGACCGTGAAACAAAACTAGAGATGCTCCGCTATGCAGTTGACGAAATCGCCAAGGCTGACCCTAAACCAGGGGAGACGCAGACGCTTGAGAACGAAGCTTCGCGGCTGAATCGTTTTGAAAAGCTCTCGGCATACATGAATAGTGCGGATACGGCGTTTCTTTCCGATGAAGATTCCGTTTTGAGCATGATACGAAAGGCGCGGTCGAATATAGAAAGCGCAACTGTCATCGACGATACCCTTGTGCCCATCCTAAAGCGTGTAGAAAATCTCTATTTTGAGTCCGAAGATGTTGCTGAAGAACTACGTTCATATCTTGAAGGACTAAAATACGAACCAGGAAGGCTTGAAGAAGTAGAAGAAAGGCTTGGACTCCTGTTCCGACTCAAGAGGAAGTACGGTGCGCCCAAAGACGCCTATTTAAAAGAAGCGGATAGTCTCTCTGATGAGGGCGTTATTCTTGCGTATAAAGCGGATGCGGAGGCTGAAATTGAAGCGCTTGTCAATATTGAGGAAAATCGTGAGAAACTGCTTCTAGAAATAGGTGAACTTGAGAAAGAGGCGGCTATATGCGCAGGAGAATTGTCAAGACGGCGCAAAGAAGCGGGCGCGGTTTTAGGTGGAAAGATTTCAGCTATTCTGGTACGTTTAGGGATGCCGCGTGCGGTTTTTGCGGTGAACGTCGCGCCCAAAGGGACAAACTCTTTAGTTTGCGGACCTACTGGTGCGGACAACGTTGAATTTCTCATATCCACTAATGCGGGCGAACCACTCAAGGACCTCTCCCGTATCGCGTCCGGCGGAGAGCTTTCCCGCATAATGCTTGCTATTAAGACCGTACTTTCCGATGCGGATATGCTCGAAACGCTTGTGTTTGACGAAATTGACACGGGCATAGGCGGTGAGGTCGCGCTCACAGTAGGCGAATACTTGGCGAAAATTGGCAATCTGAAGCAAATTTTTTGCGTTACGCATCTTGCAAGCATTGCAGTTCGCGCCGATAATCATTTAAAGGTAGAAAAAAAGATTGAAGATGCAGACAGGACAGTTACTGATGTAAGCGTCCTCAAACCCGAAGAGCGGCGACTCGAAATCGCTCGTATGCTTGCTGGAGATGCGGGCGAAGCGGCCATTGCCCATGCAGACGAAATGCTGTCAAAATACGGCGTAAAACGATAAGAAGGAAGTGTTATGAAAGACAGACAACAGTATCTGGAAAAAGTCAGTATATGCCAAAACTCCATAGATATTATAACGAATTGGGAGGCAAAAGCATTAACGGAAATGCCCCAAGACGCCGCGGAGTCAGCGTTGAGCAAAATCAAACTTACCCAAAAAGTGATAGACCTCACGTCCTATTACATTGTAATGAGTGAAACGTCAAGATATATGCTTGAGACAAGAAACGAAGTCGCGTTGACTAAGGGCAGAAAAACTATTGTGAAAGCCCTTTCCTATATGGAGAGCGTCGTTACTCCGTACCTTGACGTGCCTGTTTCCGATTATCAAGACAAACTAGACCTCATAGAAAGCGTCGGCGCAGGAGAACGCTATCTCTTAGTGAGAAAAATGGGATTAGCAATTGAGTTGTTAGAAGAGGCTTTTGGAGACAACTCAAAGTGGAAATGGGCGTTTGTTGATTTCAAAGCTCGATGCGCCATTATCGCAAAGAATTTCATTGACATGAAGAACGCTATCTCTAACATGGATTTTAATTCTCCGAATTATGAAGCGACCGTTTACCATATACGGCTTATAAAAAAACTGCTGCTGTCTATTGCAGACTGTTACCGCGAAAAGTACGAACTGGCGGGTAATGTGACAAGTGACCTTACTCGCGCTATTGAATTCCTTTTTGCAATGCGTCGGATACATATACTCCTAGGAGAAGGCGAAAATGCCGAAGTCATCAAGAAGAAAGCCGATGTTTGGCGATCAAGACTTGACGCGGATATGAAAGCAAAAGACGAAGCGGATAAGAAGAGATAGAAGAGGCGGATGAATCATTCATGGACCACCCCTTAAAAGACTAAACGATAATTGGACGACTAACAAGAAATGAAAAACGATTACAGCTCTCTTTATCCTTATCTCTACCGTTATCGATTTAGATATTTTTTGGGCTTTGTTTTTCTTATCATAGTAGACGCCGCGCAGGTACTGATACCATTCTTTCTACAAAAATCCATAGACGCTATTTATTTCAATTCAACAAGGTGGAATTCTCTCTTGCCCCTCGTTGGAGGGCTGGTACTCATGATGACCATCATTTCGGGCGGGCGTTTTTTGTGGCGGTATTTTATACACGGTTCCTCGCGGCGCATTGAGATGGAAATGCGGGATGCTTTTTTCGCCCACATTCTCACATTATCTTACGATTTCTTTCAGAAAAACAAGATAGGGGACCTCATGGCGCGGGCAGTTAACGACATGAATGCGATCAGAATCGCCATAGGTATGGGTTTTGTGGCTATATTTGATGGAACGGTCATGGCTGTAGCGATTCTCATTATAATCTTTGTTCAGGATGCGGAGACTGCAGCTTTGGCGGTACTTCCTTTACCTTTCGTTACCGTGCTGATTCTGCTTTTTGGGAAACTAGTTGGAAAACGATTTCAGAAGGCGCAGGAGACCTATTCCAGCATGAGTAACGTCGTACAAGAGACCTTCGCCGGCGTCCGCGTTGTGAAGTCTTTTGTCAAGGAATGGTACTTCCTACGCAAGTTTGCGGACTCTAACGACGATTACCGCAAGGCGAATATGGATTTGGTGAAACTCTACGGCGTATTTTTTCCTCTCATATCGTTTTTTTCAGGACTTACATCAATTATTCTTTTAGCAGTCGGCGGTTTTCGGGTCGTCAACGGGCTTATGACTCCGGGGGAACTCACCGCTCTGTTTCGTTATCTACAGATGTTGATTTGGCCTATCATGGGCGCAGGTTTTATGGTGAACATGGTACAACGAGGCGCGGTAAGCCTCAACCGCATCAACGAAGTAATGACTGCGAAGCCGCTTATCGCCTCGTATCAAGGTGAGGTCCATGAACCATTGAAAGACAATACGGTTATCCGAGTTGAGAATCTTACTTTTGCTTACGATGAAAAGACGCCCGTATTGAAAGACGTCAACTTCACGCTGGAACACGGGGAGATTCTCGGTGTATTGGGCAAGACTGGCTCTGGGAAGACGACTCTGCTCAAGATTCTCACCCGCATGATAGAACCGCCGTCTGGAACGGTTTTGGTGAATGGACTTGACGTGCGTGAATGGGACCTGATGGAACTCCGAAGCCTTTTCAGTGTTGTACCGCAGGACGGCTATCTTTTTTCCGATTCTATCAAGAGTAATGTAGCGTATGGGATTGATGGCGCAGACGAGGACGAGATTAAAAAGGCTATTGAAATATCGTCTCTTGACCGCGACTTGGCGGATTTCGCGGACGGGTGGGATACGGTTATTGGGGAGAAAGGCTTGACCATTTCAGGCGGACAGAAGCAGAGAACCGCTGTTGCACGGGCGATCACCAAGCTCTCTCAGACACGCTCGTGTATCTTGGTCTTGGATGACAGTCTTTCGTCTGTTGACGCGGAGACTGAAAACCGCATATTAACAAATCTGTTTGAAAACCTACACAAAACGACTGTCATCATTGTTTCGCATCGCGTCTCGACGCTTTCTCATGCAGACAAAGTGATTGTCCTCGACCACGGCGCTATTACCGAGTATGGACAGCCCGATCTCCTTGCTATGGGAAACGGTTTCTACGCTAAAATCAAATCTTTGCAACAATTGGAACGCTAACCTCGTTTTGCCTCATGGTCAGCGGCGCCCCCTTTCAGACAGCGCCTGTTCTGCACGGGCGAAGCCTGCGTGGTGCCAGACACTCTTAGTGACAGACACCGCGCCGCCTCCTGGCGGGGACAGACACTCTTTCAAACCGAGGGCAGTTGGTCTGCACCCAGAGGGCAATCGCTATCGCTGATGGTGCCAGACACAGGCTTCGCCTGTTTTACGACTTCTTAACAAGCGGCGCTGATGGTGACAGACACTCTCGGGTGACAGACACTCTCGGGTGACAGACACTCTCGGGTGACAGACACTCTCGGGTGACAGACACTCTCGGGT
>JAIRSU010000019.1 GCA_031255285.1 Treponema sp.
CGGAAGAATCCCGAATCAACGATGTATATGTTTCCGTCCTTCTCGTATTTAGCAAAAGCCGCTTCGCTAAAGGTCGTTTTTCTTTGGAATATGGGGGACTTCAAAGTCTCGAAATTGAATAAGCACACGCATACGCAGAGTGCAAATACAGCGCTAAAAAGAACAAGCGCTTTTACCGCATTATTTTTTGTCATATATCCTCCCGAATATAAATGATAGTATCTGCATAATCATTTATTGTCAAGATATGTAGAGCTGCGGGAAGGTCTATACTTTCACCCGCATTTTCTTGCCCAAGATACCAGTCGGTTTCACCAGAAGTATCAAGATGAGGATAGAAAAAGAGACGGCGTCCGCGTATTGAGACGAAATAAAGCCTTTAGTGAGGGTTTCCGACACGCCCAGGAGCAGTCCGCCAAGCATTGCGCCCGGAATTGAGCCGATGCCGCCAAGAACTGCGGCCACGAAGGCTTTCAGCCCGGGCATGACGCCCATAGTCGGGGAGATTTGCGGATAGGCGCACGCATAAAGAATACCGCCCGCCGCGGCAAGTATGGAGCCGAGCGCAAAGGTGAAGGATATAGTACCGTTGACCGACACGCCCATCAGACTAGACGCCTGCAAATCAAAAGAGACCGCCTGCATAGCCTTGCCGCGCCGCGTGTAGTTGATGACATAGTTGAGGGCAAGCATAAGCAGAGCCGATAGAACAATAACAATCACCTGTACATTTGAGATTGAGATTGCGCCCAGACTGATGTTGCTGACTTCCGGGCGGGGGAACTGACGCGGGTTCGGTCCAATAAACGGCGTAACACGCACCCCATTTTCCAAGATGAGAGACACAGCGATAGCCGTGATGAGCGAGTTGAGTCGGGGCGCGGAACGGAGCGGGCGATAGGCGAATCGCTCAATGAACATACCGAGCATGGCGCACAGAGTCATGGCGAACAGAAACGCGCTTATCATCGTCCATTGGTTCACCCCAAAGCGGGTCAAGATAAAATAGCCCGCATAAGCGCCTATCATAAGAATGTCCCCGTGCGCAAAGTTGATGAGCAGAATGATGCCGTAAACCATGGTATAGCCCAGCGCAATGAGCGCGTAAATACTTCCCAGCGAAACGCCGTTTATCAGTTGTTGTAAGAAGATGCTTATCAAATTGATTACCTTTTGCTAATGAATGGAGGACTCTGTCAAAGAGGTTGTCCGTCGATGTTCAAACAGATTCTCCATTCACTGCTAATTTACGGATTTATCGTTGTTCTGTAGACCGTCGCCAGTTTACCGTCTTGCCTGACGATTTCTAGGATGACTGCAGACTTGACCGGGTTGCGGTTACTGTCAAAGGTGAGGTTGCCTGTTACATAACTGCCGTTAGTCAAGGCGAGCGCATCCCGCACCGCGGTTGAATCGGTACCGCCTGCTCTGGTAATAGCGTCTCTCAACATATAAAGGGAGTCGTAGCCGAGCGCGGCGAAGGAAACAGGCGTGGAGTTATACTTTTTCTTAAAAGCGTCTGCGAAGTTCACCACATTGGAGTCTGTCGAATCAGGGGCGTAGTGGTTTGAGTAGAAGCCGTTCAGCACTTCATCGCCCGCGTTTTCCGTGAGACCGTCCCAGCCGTCGGCGCCGACTATTGGGGCGTCAATGCCCCGTTCGCGGAGCTGTTTGGCAATGAGGGACACGGTTGAGTAGTAATCCGGCAGGTAAACCACGTCAGGTTCCGCAGTTTTGATCTTGGTAAGCTGGGCGTTGAAATCCACATCGCCGGTGATATAGGACTCTTCCGCAACTATGTCTCCTGCATTCTGCTTGAAAGCCGTGATAAAGTTGTCTTTAAGCCCCACCGAGTAATCGTTACCGTTATCATAGAGCACCGCAGCGTTTTTCGCGCCCAGGATAGTAGAGGCGAATATCCCGCCGACCGTGCCTTGAAACGGGTCAATGAAGCATGCGCGGAAGATGAAGTCGCCCGCATCCGTGATTGACTCCATAGTCGAGGCCGGCGCCACCAGTACAACCTTCTGAGCCTGCGCCAGCGATGTGATTGCCTGGGTACAGCCGGACGTCAGGCTTCCGATGATGATGTTGACCTTGTCGCTCGTGGTGAGCTTCTTGTACGCATTGACGGTCTTTTCCGGGTTGCCCTCGTCGTCTTCTGAAATGAGTACGAGTCTCTTCCCGTTGACGCCGCCTGCGGCGTTGATTTCCTCAATCGCCAATTCGATGCCGTTCTTACATTCCACTCCATAAACCGCAACCGGTCCCGACAGCGGGAATATACCGCCTATAGTGATAGTATCGACGCTGCTCTTCGTACAGCCCGCAAGGATGAAAGTTGCGGCGCAAGTTAAAACCGCAAATATTCTTTTCATTCTGAAAATCCTCCTAAGGCAGGTATAATATCAGAATAATTAAAAAATGTCTAGCGGAGAACAAGAAATGCGAATCAAGGGGTAAAACAAACGGTACAAACGGGCGCGCAATTACTGTCATGGGCGGCAGTCCAGCTCAACCGCGCGTGATTAAAGTCTCTTGTCTTTAAATGAGATTCATGCTAGGATAACTCAATGTTGGTTTTGTGTATATTTATGATACTATTCGCATCATGCGGCATAGAGGATTATCTTTATTTGGATCCAATTCCAGAGTCGGGCATAACAGTCCAGCTTAATTCAAGGGCGACAGTACAACTGCCGTCACGCAGTAGTTACGATTCCGTGTCCAACTTCCATTTCACACTGTTTTACCGTATATACGTGAGCGGATTGCTTCGTGAGTCCGTATCTATCTCTGATTATAGCGCTCTCAATCCGACGCTGGCGTCCGACTACAATGTTCTTCTGCCTTATACGGATACTTCCTCCACCAGTACGGCGAATGTCAGCGCCGTAGGCACAGTATTTAGGAATAGAAACTATTACACGCTTGAACTCGAGTCAGTGAACATAGACAACGTGCTTGCGTCAGGCTCAAGCGGTAAAACGCTCACGCTTGATTTCTTACAGAATCCGGGATGGATTCCCCGTATGGAAATAGACGGAGTACCCTATTCCCTCTTTCGGTCAGATGGAGGAGGTAATTTTAAGCCGGAGCCTGACCGGTATTTCCGTTCCTCTGAAGACCTAACCGATTCGGCAAAGGCGTCCAGTCTTGCAAACGCGGACGTCGTTCCTGCAAGCGGAACGCCTGTGGAAAAGTACGCCTACGTAGCCTTCTACATAGCCGCGTCGGGTATGAACAACAATTTTTCCCCTGTCTACAGCGCGCCTACCTTTGTGGGGGTCTTACAGTTGCCTTAATAATGAAGGCAGTCTCATTGTATATTAAGGAGTAATTATGTTTGAAAAAAGAAAAGGCGCCCGCTATCGAACCATAGCTTATGTACGCGTGCATGGTCTCTTTGATGGGGACGCTCTCTTAAAAGATATTAGCGTGACGGGTTGCCGTATAGAAACGACAGTCTTTGTCGATGTTCGTCCCGGAGGGGTCTATACCATGCAAGTCATACCAGAGTCGGCGGCTAAAATAGCCGCTTTTGAACTACAGGTGGAGACTCGCTGGGTCAATACCGCATCCGACTCTTGCGAGGTGGGATTCATGATAAAGGAATCCCCAGAAGGCAAGCAATTTCAGCGGTATGTCGACTATTTGGCGTGGCGTCCGTCTAATGTGTAAGGCTCGCGGTCTCTAGTATTTTTTCTTGTAAAAGCAACATCGGCTCGTTTTCCGAGCCGAGAGTCTCTACATGGTCCATACCGTCTAAATGGAGAATGCCGTGGACCAAGAGTCGACGAATCTCCTCGTGTTCGGAAACGCCAAAATATGCGGCGTTCACCTTTACTGTCTCAAGAGAGACCGCGATGTCGCCAGGTAAGTAACGGTCCCCGTCCCACTCGCCTAATGCAAACGACAGCACGTCGGTTGCTTCGTCCTTGGAGCGAAAACGGCCGTTGAGCGCCCGTATAGAGGCGTCATCACAGAAAAGCACGGAAAGGTCCCAGTTGTCTTTACCAAGAATTGCGAGAACTCTCTGAATGAAAGCTTTGATTTCATGGGTCCACGGGGGGAGAGGGACAGATTCTACAGTTATGGTAACGGTATTCATAATGGGAATAATAGCCCGTTTTACGTTCTTCTGAAACCCTCTCCTGATACGCAGGAAGCTAGAGTAGCTATAGAATCGATGTTACAGTTTTGCCCGTATCTCGCTTGCAACCGAAGTTGAACCGGGCGCCGCCCAGTCCAGCATGAGATAGTCCTCGTAACTGCGCGGGTCGTCCGCGTAAGGGTAAGCGTCATCGCCCGCGAAGCCGGCCGGGAGCGCCATGTCCCGAAACACATAGTCGCAGAACGTGATAAGGTCGGATCCGAGGTACGAAGAAGAATTGTCATGTCCCAAGTTATGCAGGCGAAAAGCCGCTTTGTCTTTTTCATTAAGGAATTTGTAGACTTCCCTTGCCGCGAGGTAATTGAAGAACATACCTTCAGGATTGGTACGCCAGTCTTGAAAGCCCGCGTTAACGAGGAGTCCCCGTGGAGCGACCATCGCGGTCAAGTAGTGCTGGTCAAAGGGCGTGCTCACCACAATACCGGAGTTGCCGCTATATACATCCCAGCCGAGCTTGTAACTCGCCTTGAAAGACTGAAACCGCTGATTGTACCAGGCGCGTGTTTCTCCGCGCGCTTGATCGTGGGTTTGTAGCCCTACTTGGTTGTTGTTCTTGCCAAAAACCATGCTTCGGGCTCCCTGGGTTCCCGGTACTGCGACCTTAAAGGCATCACCCGAACCTGTGTAATAGTATGTTTTCGGCTCACTGTCGAGAGTCTCTGCCGTGGCTTTCTTGACGAATTCGAGACCCGGGACAAAGGGCGTGATGAATCGTTCTACTGCCGCGCCGGCCGCGCCTGAATGTTGGGGATTGACGACGCCTATGCGTTTTTCAAACGCGCCGGATACAAGGGCTGCTTTACCCCATTGGGAGAAACCGGTTACCGCGATTTTCGTTGGGTCAATCTGCCCTGCGTACGCGCCGTCTTCCAGCGCGTCAATGACCCGTCCCGCGCCCCAGGCGCCTGAGAGCAAAGATGAAGGAGCGTTCTCTGACTCGTTAAAGTAGTTGTAGTTGAAAAGCTCAGGCACAACGCCTCTGTACGGACCGTTAGGGTTCTGGTATCCCACCGCCGACTGGAGCGCGTACGTTTCCATGTTGATAACCGCGTAACCGGCTTTCAACAAAGCTTTTAACTGTGGATGATTGGAAGCGATGGAAAAAGTGTGGTAAATGATCGCAGGGTAGGGCGGGGCATAGGACGTGTAGCCGTCGGCCGCGGCGTCGGTATTTTGCGGAACCGCGACAATAACCTGCAAATCCGCGCTTCGTACCGCTCCCGCCCGCTCATACGTCATAGTTATCGTCATACCGTCATACTCTTTTGCGGCGCTTCCCGCACCGGCCGTGATTTTCCCAACCTCGTACGACAGGGTAGTAGGCGGCGGCGGCATATTCCCGTGCTGATTGTAAGAAACAACCGCTTCTATTTCGGCTCTGCGCGTCTCCCAATCCGTTATGGGGTTCCCGTCCTGTGTTTCAAACAGGTTTTGCAGTTCCCATATTTCATCCGCGCTCCCATTCCTGTCGTATGTCGCCCCAGGTTTCACTTCAGCATCTGTATTGCATCCGGTCATTATCATGACGGCCATACATAAAAAAGTTCCGTATATCATATCTTCTCCTTTAAAGTTATTTAAATTATATAGTATTTATAGCTAAAAGAGAAAATATCCTGACAATTACCTAATCGAATATCAACCGCATGTCGTTATCCTTTCGATTCCTGCCGCCTTGTTAATCATGAGCGATCCGTTGCTTTAGCGTGCGGTAATCCATGCTCGTATATCACTAATATGTACGCATATACCGAAAATTTATGCGTACATATTGTTAATCCGCGCCTCTATTACATTGAGTCTACGCATATACTAACAGTGTAGAGCTCTCTATTTTTAGTGTAGAGCTCTACCTTGCTGGTGTAGAGCTCTCTATTTTCAGTGTAGAGCTCTACCTTGCTGGTGTAGAGCTCTCTATTTTTAGTGTAGAGCTCTATCTTGCTGATATAGAGCTCTCTGTTGTTGATATAGAGCTATATCTTATTAGTGTAGAGCTCTATATTTTTAGTGTAGAGCTCTATCTTATTAGTATAGAGCTCTATATTATTGATATAGAGCTCTATGTTTTCGATAAGGAATTCTCTGTTAATAATAAACAGCTCTTTTTTAATAATAGATGTGCATAATTTATCGATAAAAAAGTAAAATATATTGATATATACGCAGGCGGTACGGCGGCGTGAGTCTATAAAAAAAAGCGGGAGATCCGTTTATTGGAACAGGACCCCCCGCTTTCTCAATGACTCTGAATCAGTTTTACGTCAGGCGCGTCTAAACCTTCAAGCGACTGCTGGGGCTGCGTTTCTGACCGCTTTGCGAATCAAATCAACAGGGATGATCGACGCGGCCGCAATAAGCACTACGCCCCACTGGGCGCCGTTTAAGCCGTTGCATTTGAAAACACCGCCGCCGACATATACCAGGATAACCTGCACAACCGCGATGAGCAAAAGGATTTTCAGGAAGTTCTTGTTGCCGCTTATGCTGTCAAACAAGTTGAGTTTGTCTGTACGCGCGTTGAATGCGTTGAAAACCGCGATGAAAATAAAGAACGCAAAATACGCCGTGTGCATGCTGTCAGGTTCAGCAAAAAAGCCCCCGCTTCGGGAGAAGATATTGGTGAACAGGAAAACCACGCTCACGAGGAAGGTCCACACCGCACCGGTCAGAATCGAGCTCCACATGACGCCGCTTACGATTTTTTCGTCTCGGCGTTTCGGCTTTTCCTGCATAAACCGATGGAGCGCGGGCTCCCCGCCAAAGGCAAGCGCCGCAAGCGTGTCCATCACCAGATTCACCCAGAGAATCTGCGTGATAGTGAGTGGATTCTCCTGCCCCAGAAGGGGCGCGACAAAGTTTATCAAAACCGCGCTTACGTTTATCGTAAGCTGGAACACGATAAATTTGCGGATAGAATTGAATATCGTGCGCCCGTAGAGGATGGCTTGGTCAATGCTGTTGAAATTATCGTCCAGAATCACAATATCGCCGGCTTCTTTGGCCACTTCGGTGCCCCCGCCCATGGCAAAGCCCACATCCGCCTTCTTCAATGCCGGCGAATCGTTCACGCCGTCCCCAGTCATGCCTACAACTAAGTTCATCTCTTGGGCTATTCTGACCAAACGGCTCTTGTCCGAGGGTAAAGCGCGCGCAACTACCCGCAGACGCGGCAGTTTCTCCTTGATTTGCTCGTCCGTAAGCTCCGCAAGCTCCGCAGACGTCAGTACGATGTCGCTGTCTGCGGTCAAAAGCCCTGCGTCTCTTGCGATAGCCACGGCTGTTTCCCTGCGGTCGCCGGTTATCATCACCACGTGAACGCCTGCGCCGTGGACTTCCTTTATAGCCGTGATTGATTCGGGGCGCACTTCGTCCCGTATGCCCACAACGCCTACGAGAGTCCAATCGCCTTCCGGTAAAGACTCGTCGTTTATGATTTTGTCTTCGCAAACCGCAAGGGCAAGTACGCGAATGGCGCGTCCTGCGAGCTCGTCAATCTTGGCGTTAAGCGCGTCATATTTCAGGTACGGTTTCTTTTCTCCCTCCGCGTCAATGTAGAATTTGCACTTTTGCAGAATTTTCTCCGGCGCGCCTTTGATGAACGTCAAATTCACGTCTCCAGAAACCGTGGTTGCGGAGTATTTGTTCGCGCTGTTAAACGGGATTTTGCCCAGCGTCTTCACGCTGACCGTCTCACTCGCGTCTGGGAAAAATGCAAGTACCGCGCGTTCCGTGGCGTTGCCGCCGATAGCCCTGCGGTGTTCGCCGTGCCCAGTCATCACGGAGTCGGTGTTTTGGTGAATAGACAAGGATAGATACTTTTTCACGCCGGCCTGAACCGCGGAATACGCCTTGGCTTCGTTGCAGTCTCCGTCGATAAAAGTAACCACCTCAAGTTTGCCGCGGGTAATGGTGCCGGTTTTGTCGCTGAACAGGAAATTTAGGCTTCCGGCCGTTTCAATGCCGGCGATTTTCCGTACCAAGACGTTGTCTTTCAACATTTTCCCCATGTTAAGCGCGGAAACAATGGCTATCATCAAGGGCAGGCCTTCGGGAACAGCCATGACGATGATGATGACCGCCAGCATAATCGCGTGTATCAGATCGTTGAGGATGACGCTCCAGTTAGCGCAATACGCCGCGATTTGTGCGGGGTCAAAGCCGTTGTGCAGGACGATGCGCTGAAACAGGAGCGCAATCGCAATGGCCACGCCGCCGATGTAGCCGAATTTGCTGATGGTGTCCGCCAACCCGCCGAGTTTTACCTTGAGCGGGGTCTCGCGGTCGTCGTCGGTCTGCAATTCTTTAGCAATCTGCCCGTAAACCGAGCGGTCTCCCACAACCGACACGCGCATAACCGCATTGCCGCTGTAAACGACCGAGCCGCGGAACACTTTATACTTATTGAGAAAATCCATGTTGGCGTTTTCATCATGGTAATCTTCGGGAGCCGCGTTTTTTTCCGCTTCCTTGGATTCTCCGTTCAGCACAGACTGGTCTACCTTGATACTGCCGTCGATTACTAAGCCGTCCGCCGGCACTTTATCGCCGGGCTGGAGCAGTATAGCGTCGTCCGTCACGATGTCGTCTATCGGAAGCTCGGCGATTTCCCCGTTCCTGTAGATTTTGCACTTGATTTTCGATGCTTCATCCTGTAGTTTCTGGAAGGCGTTCTCGTTGCGGTATTCCGAGAACGTGGAAACGAACGTCGCCAACAGTATGGCTACGGCGATGCCAACCGGCTCGTACCACGCCATTTCTTCGCCTTTTATGACGCCGGTAGCGTTTAAAACAACAAGCGTCACATTGATGGCAAGCGCCGCAATGAGTATTTTTATCATCGGGTCGTTGAAATTATCCCTGAGTTTGTCCCAAAAGCTCTCGGTTTCCTGCTCTGTAAGCCGATTTGTGCCGTATTTGCTCCGCGACGCCGCAACATCAGCGTCGTTGAGTCCAAAATCTCGCATATTAGTCTCCTTAAGAATAAAAATAATTTCCTGAAATTATAGGCTACTATCGAAAATTTAACAAGTCGCGCCTTTCTGAAATTTCCCGCCCGAAATCCTTCCGTACAATTTGCAGGAAGGTATACTCTCTCTGCAAAATACAGACGGCAGGCGCAAAGTATGCGGTTCAAGCGGGGTCCGCGCCCGACTGGGTCTGCAATCAGCCCAAGTGGTTATTTGAACAACGCTCCCTTTTCCGCAAACCAGAACGTCAAGTCCAAAGCGTCAACTGGTATGCCTTCCTGCGCCGCAAACAGAGCCATCCTTGCTTCCACGTCCCGGTACACGCTTTTTGTCAGGCATACAGTACTGGTCTCTTGCGAGAATACGCCGTGGAGGGATAATTGTCTCAAGATATGCCTGTCCAGAATACAAACTTCACTGCCAAAGCCTATGTTCCGCAGGAAATGAGACGCTTCTTTCAAACCCCATCCATAGACTCTTTCAGCCAGAATGTCCCGCGCTTCTCGCTGGGTACGGTCCTTCAGAATCGCGGCGATGCGCGCCTTAGCGTCCGGAAAGAAGGACTCTCTATTTGCGGTAATATAACGCGCCTTGTTCCTGTGAAACCGCACGCCGCCTTCGCGCAGAACCGCAGCGATACGGTCGGCTTGGGCGGTCTCAATCAGCCCGTCCAAGGCGCATACCGCGTCCCATGCCTTGTGCGCGTTGTTTTGCGGAGTGCAGGTACAGAAGCACATTTCGCGAAACACATCGGCGTCTGTACCATTCTCCCATAGGGCGCGGAACTCGCCCAATCGGTCGTCAATAGCGGTCTTTATTGATAAGTAAACGTCTTTCAAGTTATGCGGCATTTTTCAAAGATAACGCATGGAACACGGTCTGTCAACGGCGCACACTGCTTGATAACTTTTCGTCCGCGAGCCGAGGGACGCAAAGAAATACTATGAAACCATATCGGCAGTCATAGAGATCAAGCGTTCTCATTGTCATAACTATGCGGAACGCCCGATGAAAATTTTCAAAAAAAGGCGCAAAGACCATTGACACATGGAAAAAACGTAGTAAAATAATTTAGAGGGTTAAAATGCAGGTCTCAATACTTTCAATTGTTTGTATGGCAATATCGGCAATCGTCTCAATAGGCCTTCCTATTGCTTTGTTTATCATCTTCCATAAAAAATATAACGCAAAAA
The DNA here is from genome assembly GCA_031255285.1 of Treponema sp. Lineage (GTDB taxonomy): Bacteria > Spirochaetota > Spirochaetia > Treponematales > Breznakiellaceae > JAIRKH01. The sequence goes on from JAIRSU010000019.1 coordinate 10,335, forward strand.
TTGTCCCCATGATTTTTGGAATCGCCGGATTTATTCTTTTCGCATTGATATTGGAAAGGTCTATACATTCCATTGTATTCGAAAAATTTTCCTTGCGGGAAAAACCGTTGATTTACATAATTTACGGTATTTTCATGGCTGGTATTTTTGAAGAAACCGCTCGTTTTATTTCTTTCAAAATATTAAGGAAGAAATATAACGGGCTTGGAATCGGATTAGCTTACGGCGTCGGTCATGGCGGGATAGAAGCAATATTATTTGTCGGTCTTGCAATGATAAATACAATAATCTTCGCTCTCATTTTCAATTCAGGAAATGTCGAAATGATAACCAATAAATTACAGGGAGGAGTATTGGAACAAGTAAACGCACAGATAACGGCAATGTTAACGACTCCCCCATACCTGTTTTTGGTCAACGGAATTGAACGCATTTTCGCAATATGTATACAAGTCTCGTTCTCAGTAATAGTATATTACTCTGTTTACGGGGAAAATAAGTTATGGCTGTATCCTTTTTCAATAGTATTACACGCAATAATAGATATACCGGCGGCGGCAATGCAAGTCGGCGTCATAAAGAATATGTTTCTGGTAGAATTATTGCTATTCATCGGAACGATAATATCAATAATAATTGCAAAATTTATACATGAAAAAATAAAGACAACGGGGATAAAATTTTTGTTAAAATTATTGAAAAAAAATAACGAGTAAATTATTTCAAATTAAAAGGAAGATGTATTACAATGGCTGAAGAAATAAAAACTATAGATGAATATATTATGGGATTTGAACCCGCAATACAAAGAACACTAAATGAACTGCGGAATTTGATAAGATCAGAAGCGCCCGAGGCGGTTGAAAAAATATCTTATGGGATTCCTACGTTTTACTTAAACGGTAATTTGGTCCATTTTGCCGCGTTTAAGGACCATTATGGTTTTTTCCCCAGCCCGTCAGGGATTAATGAGTTTGAAAAGGAACTTATTCCCTATCGTACTGGAAAGGGAACGTTATGTTTCCCGTTTAACAAACCAATTCCTTGGGATATACTCAAAAAGGTAATTCGCTATAGGGTGGAAGAAAACGTAAGAAAGGCAAAAGAAAGAACAAAGAAGAAAAATATGTAAAGCAAAAAATACCACGCCTAACAGGATTGTCAAAAAAGATAATTTCATGATATAAATAAAACAATCATCCCAATATTAGTTGGGAAATATTTTGGAGGAATAATATGCCCAGACCCACGAATAAAAAGGAACTACTTGAATTTGCGGAAATAAATTTCAATAAATTATTGGATTTTATTGACACTCTTCCCGATGAAGTTAAAAATGCGATGTATAAAAATGATGAATTAAATGACAGAGATAAAACGATCAGCGATGTGATTTGTCATTTACACGAATGGCATTTGATGATGGAAAATTGGTATAAAATTGGAATGTCCGGCAAAAAACCGTCAATTCCGGCAGAAGATGCTACTTGGCAAACATTACCGGTATTGAATCACCGGATATATGACAAATATAAAGGGATAGAATTAAAAAAGGCAATAGCCATGTTCAAAAAAAGCCACAAGGACGTAATGGCATTAATTGAAAAACATAGCGACGATGAATTGTTCGCAAAGAAAAAGTACCAATGGACTGGAACAACATCATTGGGTGCATATTTAATATCGGCAACATCCAGTCATTATGATTGGGGTTTAAAAACAATAAAACCATTAAAAAAACTGGTAAAATAAATGTTGTGATAGTTATAGTAAAATATTTAAAAATAATTATATAAATAAACAATAGTGTACACCCACTTCGCATAAACAGGACTGTTTACGCTGCGCCTGCTAAAGCGGATAGAGCTGCGGTTTTGCTAGATCATTCCGCTGTACTCCATTCTAATACTCACTTGCCCAAATGTCTCATACAGACGGAACGTTAAGTGCAATGCGTCCTAAAGTTGTTGGTAAACATTCGTTGAGAATGGTTGACAAAATGGAAAAGATGGATAAAATGGATTATACAGAACATGGAATTTATGGAATAGACTATTTATTGCGCGGCGCTGTATACTTTTTACGTATCGTTTATCATTAATCTTCCATAGAACAAGGAGCAAATCTTATGGGCGTATCTTCTAACTCTCCGCTCAATATCGGGATTATCGGGACAGGGAACATTGCGCGGCTTCATATCGAGGCGTATCTCGCCTTTCCCGGGCGCTGCCGGATAGCCGCCTTCTGCGACATCGCGCCGGAAAAGGGGCG
>JAIRSU010000026.1 GCA_031255285.1 Treponema sp.
TCTCCTGCGTGCGCGGCTTCGATGGCCGCGTTCATGGACAAAAGGTTGGTCTGCGCGGCTATGGTCTGGATTATCCTGTTCGCTTCCAACACGCCTGTGGATTGCTGGTTCAGGGTAGTTACCGTCTCCTTGAGCCGCATTACTGCGGTCTGTCCGTCCTTGACTCCGCGGTTCAGTGTGCTGAACTCAATTGAACTTTTTTCAAGACTCTGGGCTATAGTATTGATGTTCGAGGTCATCTGCTCAATCGCGGAGGAACTATCGCTCACACTGGCTGACTGGACGGAGATGCGGTCGTTCTGATGCTCGGTGTGTTTGTTTATCCTGCCTACCGCTTCAACTGCGTCCTCCACAAGCGTGATTTGTTTTTGAATCATCTCGTTCATTTTTTGAACCACGTTCTGAATAGCGTCCGCTGAACCTACGATTTTATCCATAGCCGCACGAAGCGTGCTACTGTTGTGGTTGGTCTCCCCGGCTTCTTCATTGATTTCCCTGATAAGTTCCGCTATATGGCTCAAAAAGCCGTTGATATGCCGATTCATCGCGCCGATTTCATCGTCCTTGTCGTAACTAAGGCGGACCGTCAAATCGCCCTTGCCTTCTTCCAGCGCCCTGGTAATCTTTTCCGCCTCGCGGAGCGGACGTGCAATGGCTCTGATTGAAGACAGTACGAAAATTATGACTAACGCAACGATTCCCGGGATAACTATCACCGAATCTGACAGTTGTTGGCGGTACCCAGCCACGATTCCTATCATAACAAGCCCTACACTGGTCAGGATATATGGTATCAGTATGGCCCGTATTATGGTCCGCCTGAAAATCCTCGCCAATAGTACACACACTATTGGCGCTACAACAATAAACTCAATAAGCACAATACTTAAAAAATTCATACATTCTCCTATTCACTTATTTTCTTTTAAGAGTATCGTCAAAATACGGCTCATTGTACATATGAGTCGCGCATCCTCACAGAAGTTTCCACAGGACCGATAATCCCGCGTCTATCTCCTCATCGGTTATAATGTAGGGCGGCAAGAGGCGCAAGACGTTTTTCCCCGCGGAAAGGACGAGCAACCCTTCTTTAAGGCAGGCGGTTATTATGTCTTGCACATCCCTGTCCGTCTCTATGCCAATCATGAGACCTTTACCCCGAACCTCCTTGACGGAGCTCTTGTTCCATGAACGGACTGCGGTCATGATTTTCTCGCCTTTACGCGCGATTTCCTTGAGAAAAGCCTGATTGTCCACAGTCTCAAGAACAGCAAGCCCGGCCGCGGCCGCAAGTGGGTTTCCCCCGAAAGTAGATCCATGATCCCCGACGCCTAACACGTCCGCGGTCTTTTCGCCGACCAAAACCGCGCCTATGGGCACCCCGCCTGCCAGCCCTTTTGCAAGGGTGATTATATCAGGCTTGACCCTATAGTCGTGCGCCATAAGGAAAGAGCCAGTCCGCCCCATTCCGCACTGAACCTCGTCGAACATAAGAAGAACGTCCCGTTCCACACAGAGCTGCGCGGCGGCGGCTATGAACGCCTGCGTCTGAGGAAAGACGCCGCTCTCTCCTTGTATCGGTTCGATGAAAAGCCCTGCGGTAGAGCCGTCGAGCGCCCTGTCTAAAGCCTCGATATCCCCGCTAGGTATGTGCCTGAACCCTTGGGTGAAAGGACCGAAATTCTTGTGGAGCTTGTCCTGTCCGGAAGCAGACTGCATGGTAATGGTCCGCCCATGAAAGCTTCCCGTGAGCGTTACGATGGTATGCCGCCCGGACCCGTACTTCTTGAGCGAATATTTACGCGCTGTCTTACATGCGCCTTCGTTTGCTTCGGCTCCGGAATTGCAAAAGAACACCTTCTCCATATTCGCCGCGCGTACAAGCCGCTGTGCAAACGCGGCGCTCGTATCGCTCTGAAAGTAATTGCTCACATGGATGAGCTTCGCGGCTTGCGCTGTTATTGCCTTGACGAGCGGGGGGTAATTATGCCCCAAACAGTTGACCGCTATGCCGGATGTAAAGTCGAGGTACCGCTTGCTGTCAACGTCGAAGAGATAAACGCCTTGCCCTCGGTTAAAAACAACCGGGAGCCTGTGATATGTGTTTATAAACACGTCTCTGTTTAGCATGACTGCACAATCATACAGGTTTTCCTCGAAAAAGCCAAGCCGTGTAACTTACGCACGAACGCTCAAGCCTATAGACAATAATTTTCCATTATGATAAATTATTCACAGAAAAATATGAGAGGAATAGAATACCGCGGCTTGAGCCGCATAGAAGGACCAGTCGTCGTTACGGAACGGAGCCGCAACGTAGGCTTCAACGAAGTCGTCGCGGTCTATGATCGAAACGAGGGACGACGACTTGGGCGCGTGATTGATTTGAGTGAAGATTGGGCCGCAATTCAGATTTTCGGGAGCAACACCGGTCTGTCGGCGGAAGACTCTCGCGTCGAATTCTTGGGTAAACCTATGGAAATGCGCGTGGGTCCTGGTCTTCTGGGGCGCGTCTTCAACGGGCTGGGCGCGCCGATTGACGGGTACGGCGATATTTTTTCATCAACGTGCCTTGACGTGAACGGACTGCCTATCAATCCTTACGCGCGCATTTATCCCCGCGACTTCATACAAACCGGTGTTTCCGCCATAGATGGTATGAACACGCTGATTCGTGGACAGAAACTCCCGATTTTCTCCGGCAACGGGCTCCCGCATAATCGTCTGGCCGCGCAAATCGTCCGTCAAGCGAAGATACTCAATTCGGATGAATCTTTCGTCGTGGTCTTCTGCGCCATGGGCGTCAAATACGACGTCGCCCGCTTCTTTTTGGACGATTTTGAAAGGGCTGGGGTGCTTTCAAACGTCGTCGTGTTCCTGTCTCTTGCGGACGCTCCCAGTCTTGAGCGCCTTATAGCGCCGCGCTGCGCACTCACAGCCGCTGAATACCTCGCGTACCGCGAGAATATGCACGTACTTGTGGTGATGACCGATATGACTAACTACTGCGAAGCCCTGCGCGAAGTGTCGTCTATACGCGGTGAAGTGCCGAGCCGCAAAGGTTATCCGGGCTACCTTTATTCAGACTTGGCGAGTCTGTACGAGCGCGCCGGGAAAATCGTGGATTCGAGCGGCTCCATCACCCAAATCCCCATACTAACCATGCCTAACGACGATATAAGCCATCCTATACCCGACCTCTCCGGCTATATCACCGAGGGACAGATTGTGCTTGACCGCGAACTCTTCCAGAAAGGCGTGTATCCGCCGGTCGCGGGTCTGCCAAGCCTGTCTCGCCTGATGAAAGACGGCATCGGTCCGGGCATGACGAGAGAAGACCACAAAGACGTAAGCAGCCAGCTCTTTGCCGCATACTCCAAGGTGAAACAGGTGCGTAACTTGTCGAGCATCATCGGCGAAGAGGAGCTGTCTGCGGTCGATAAACAATACCTGAAATTCGGCGAAAGATTCGAGCAAATATTCCTCTCCCAAGACGAAACTGAAAACCGCAGCATTGAGCGTACTTTGGACCTGGGCTGGAGCGCGTTAACGGAATTGCCTCGCAGCGAGTTACTGCGAATTAAGAAAGAATTTATAGAAAAGTACCTCGAACCCAGCATAAGAGCTCAGGAAATGGAAAGAAATCTTTAGGGATAAAACAGTCCGATTGATACGCCGCGCGGAAAGGCGGAAAGAAACAGCGCGGCGTTTTTCCTGGAACTGCCCAAAAACTCCTTGTTTTGGAACATACAATGTTTGTATAGCTGTTTTTGATATTTTACTTATAGGCAGAAATGGCGCTTATATAAAAAAGCCTGCCCAAAACCATGTTTTGAAGCAGGATCGCCATCAGCCTTGACTATGGAGCGCCGTAGGGCTGGAGCGCTAACAGGTCTGTTAGACGAAGTACCGCCTTGTTTATTCCAAATAGTTGTATTCTGCTTTACTTTTGATTAACATTTTTCCAGTACACCAATGCTTCCGCTCCCTTTGAAATTTTCGAACTGCATTGGTCATTCCCGAATTTATCCTAGAATATCCAATAACGGAGATTAGTGTAGGTATGTGATTTATGGTATCCGTATTAGTCAACTTTAAAGCGTTAGTCTCTCACTTCTTGAACGGGGTGATTTCTGCGACATTGATGCTTGTATTCAATTCGCCGCTTCGTCTACCGTGCTCGAGAAGGTTGCTCAGTTTGCGGGTCGCTTCTATTGAAGACAGGTCATAGTAGAGCTTACCGTCAAAAGCTACACTTATAGCACCAGTTTCCTCGGATACAACCAGTACCACCGCATCGGACTGCTCGGACATACCCAGGGACGCCCTGTGCCGCGTGCCGAAACTCTTCTTTATGTCTTGCTGTTCTGATAGTGGCAGAAAACAGCCTGCTGCGATGATTCTTTCGTTTTGGATAACCATTGCCCCATCGTGGAGAGGTCCGTCGAATTGAAATATGGCGACTATGAGACTGGAAGAGATCTCCGCGTTGAGGCGCGTACCAGTGTCGATGATGCTCTTTAGATTAATTTTACGAGGAAACACCACAAGAACACCACGACGCTCTTGGGACAGAATTTCTGCCGCAGTGATAACCGCCTCGAGGTGCCCCAGATTCGGTTTGCTGTTTGGTCTGAAAAGTTCGCTCTGCCCCAGACGTAAGATAATTTTCCGCAGTTCCGGCTGGAACACGATAGCGACCGTGACGAGCAGTCCAGGCGCAAGCACGTTGAGAATCCACACCATGGTCGTTAGTTTTAGCAGAACTGCGATGCCGTAAACCAAGGCAAGAAAGCCCGCGCCCTTTATCATCGGCAAAGCCTGAGTCTTGAGCAGCAACTCATAAGCCTTGTAGAGCAGAAACGCGAGAATGGCGATGTCCATCACAGGACGCACTATATCGTATAGCGATTGTATCTGTTGTATCCAGCTCATTTCTCACACCTTTTTATAGAGGCGTTTTCTCGGTGAAACGCCTCTAAATTAAGAATACGTTATATAAGACGTTTTATATGCAGATATAATATTATGTATTATCCCAATGTATATTAATAAGGATGTAAAATAATATAGAAATAAACTCTATTTATATCCATTCCCATTATTGAAGAATAAGTCATTTTATCGTGCAATAAAGCGTCCAAAAATCCTGTAACAATATATCTGAATATCTGTTGCTATCTTTTTTACTGTACATCCTTTCAACATTGCACCGCCTTCTCATATAATTCACAATCGATAATATCATGATTTTTACATTGCGTCAAGTGCTTTCAATAAAATCTTATTTCTATATATTCCCCACAGATTTTAGCCCTCATTTCGCATAACGCCCTATACCCGCCCCTCTCTTCACCTATACCACCTTCGGCAGTATATGCGAAACTCCCGTGTTTTGTCAAATCTCGGCGCTGCCGGAGTATTCGGGCGCTATACATGGGAAGGCCAAGCCGCTTTAGCGGTGAAGCATATAGTCCCGTTAGGCAAAGTAAAATCTGCTGCGAAACGCCCTCACGAGCGGCGGGCGGCTTTGTTTTTTCCTTATACTATTTTTATCCAATTTATTCTTTTAACTATTTCTTTTGTATCTTCAAATATACTTCTCGCCCAATGTTTTATGTCTTCACAATACTCTTCTGCCACATTATACCTTACATTCCAAAGAGTAAAACTCCATTTTATTCTTTCAACCTCAGTTAATTTTTGAGTATTATTCAAATTCCATTTTCTATTTCCATTGTCAAGTATATGACGGTTTTGTTTTCTTGCTTGATCTGGTGTTAAATTATTGTATATAAATTGAAATAATAATTCTCTGGCAAGTAACCAGCCTTTTGTGGAATAATTATTATGTTGTAACATATAACTAGGAACACTTAAATGGTGAACTATAAAATATTCATTATTTTCAAATTCCTTTGTTTGTGTTATATTAAAACGATCTTTGCAAGTCTCATTTAATGAGAAAATACCGCCGCATTGTTTACATCTAAAATACATTTCATTCCCTTTATTGTATATTCTATTTCAATACCCGCACCTTTCTTCGCACAGGCGAAGCCTGTTAGATTGGGGGTAGCGGGAGACGCAATGCGGCTCCCGCGCAGGGGGGCGTGGCAAAACACGTACGGTCAGCCGACTGCGCTTTGGAAAGCGCGCCCCCCCCCCTCCTAACTGTCCATGTGTCAGACACAGGCTTTGCCTGTTTTACGACTTCGCACGGGGTGTTGTTCAAAGTGCACCGCTTTCCCCGTCAAGATGGCGCCAGACACTTTCCCGGTGCGAAACTGCTCGCTAGCTTTTCCCGCTAGAGAGTTGACTACCAATTCTAGTAAGGAATTGAGCTCAATTCCAGTAAGGAATAAGGGTCAATTCCAGTAAGGAATAAGAGTCAATTCCAGTAAGGAATAAGAGTCAATTCTAGCAAGGAAAAGGAATCAATTCCAGTAAGGAATAGGGGTCAATTCCAGTAAGGAATAGAGGCCAATTCCAGTAAGGAATAAGAGTCAATTCTAGTAAGGAATAGAGGCCAATTCCAGTAAGGAATTGACCCTTCTGTTCAAATATGAGTCGTTAGTTCCCAAAGCACAGGCAGGACTGTTATGCAAAGTAGAGGTGCACTTTATTATTTCATTTTTATATTTGCATGATACAACTGAAAAAGACTTTAGACGTCTTAATTGGAAAGGCGCTTTCCTATCTGATAGGCTTTTTCACAATCTTTAGGGAATACCGTCTCCCGTGTTTTTCTCTTCTGGGCAACATCAAAATTCGACGCCATGTATTTATCATAATCATCAAACTGCCATGTGTCGGCGCAAATCAGTTGTTCTACCCTTCCACGCAAACATCTTTTTAACAGCCCTGTATTAAATATATAGACATAACTAAATAGCGCGGAAGCCAATTTCGAAACATTCATAGTATAGAAAAACGCCGCGTTTATTTTACCGATAAACGCATTCCGCCCTTTCTTGTCATACGAAATATTCATAAATCCCAACCGCTCAATAAATGCACGCATCAGGGCAGTTACATCAGCCAAATAAATGGGCGATCCAAGTATGACCGCGTCGCTTTGCATCGCTTTTTCCAATACCGGCGTCAAATCGTCCTGTAATGCGCAGGAACCGATAAACTTTGTCCCCTTGCGCTTGCACGCGAAACAACTGATACAGCCTTGATACCGCAAATCAATAAGGTGAATCAGCTCCGTTTCCGCTCCAGCAGAAGCCGCTCCTTCCAGCGCCTTTTGCAGTAAGATTGCGGTGTTTGCATTCTTACGCGGACTGCCGTTTATTGCAAGAACCTTACTCGTCTTGTTCAGCCCTTTCTTGTTATCCAATTCGGAAATAACAACTTCTTTTTCCCCAGCCATTGCTGCCTCCTCTGGCTATAATATACTCTATTTCATAGAGAAAGTCATCTCAAACGTTTTCAGGTGGGTCGAGCAACTTCTTGGAAAAACGGCAAGTCTTCCGAAATACTTCCGTATCTAACGCCTCAGCCCGCGCCGTTCCCTTCTATCCCCCGCCGTGTCTGCCTTCCCTGCACATAATGTTCTCCCAGCATATCTCTGAAATAGTTATTTATAATGATTCTTGAATCGTTGTAGTTTTTTGTATCGCTAATATACGGCTTGAGTTTTTGATGTTTTCTCGCGCTTTCAAATAAGAATGTACCTTGCAGATCATAGAACGGCTCAATATTTATAAAACAATCGCTGTTTCCAAAATAATAAGGAATATGTGAGATATATTTCTTAAAAATATCAACATAACAATAAAACGCCAGTGTTTCTTTTGTAACGCGGATTGTATTGTAATTCTCAACATCAATAAATGTCGCGGTACGCTTTAGCGCATTTATATCGCGCATTGTATAAAAGAACGCAACCGCTTCTTCTCTGGAGACGTTTTTTTGGTTAGGATATTTTGTTATATATTTCCCGATAGATTCGAACTGGTTCATAGAAAACTTCTTCCCGTCGTTTGTCTCAAATTTATAATTCAAAATATAATTATAATCCATACCGAATATGTTTTTCTCATAAAAAGCAATAATTATTGGAAAACACGTTGATTTTGACGTTGCGGAGAATTCAGCGGAACTAATTATTACAGAATCGGTTAATTTATAATTTTTTCTAAACGCCCCAAGACTCTCAAAATTCGCTTTTTTTATTAAATACGATAAAGGATGCAAGATGCAAACGTAATCAGCCTGCAATTTATCATAGGAAAGCAGAAACGAGATTCCTAAATCACGCGAGAAAACATCGGCGTCTCTTTCAAAGTCTGCGCGTTTTATGTTATTGCGAATCATGGATGTTGTATCATTATAAGGAGGGTTTCCAACAATGATAATCTTCGAATCTTTACCCAAATTATATTGCGTGCGCGAGATATGCAACAGGCTGTTTTGTATAAAATATGTTTTTGCGCCTCCGTTCGCCATGGCGGTTTTGACGGCGTTTTTGTCAATGTCCGCACCGATAGTATTTTCACCGCGCAGGAAACCGCCATACCCACAGGAAGTATCGAGTATGGTATACTTGGCGAAATCAGGAACCTTTTTCGTTATGAGTTCGTATACAATGCCAACCAGCCGTTCAGGGGTGTAGAAACTCCCATAATTTACGGTATCTTTGTGAGTTAGATGCTGTTGTTCCACAGGAATATCCTAGCATAGCCGCACTGTTCTTGTCAAATGATTAAGATTTCTTCTACGGATATGCACGCGAAAATAACCGCCTTCTTTTTATGGACAATGTTCTTCTTAATGTGCTAAAATAACTAAACTTTAGGAGGTATTATGAGTGAGAAATCATTTGTCTCATTTTTGTCGATCAAGAACATCAGAAACATCATAGTGATTGCAGTTCTGGTTATCATTATTCTCATTGCCAACCCTGTTACGATAATCGGAGCGAGCAGCCGCGGAGTACGATTGTTTCTTGGCGCGGCAGGCGACGAAACTCTGCAACCCGGATTGCAGTTTCATGCGCCGCTTATTGGGAAAATCAAGATTTACAGCATTGAGCCGAAACAGGTTGATATAAAAATACCTGTCGGCGCAAACGGTGCAATATCCAGAGACAACCAGACTTTAGGTTTTGTGGGAACGGTCTTTTGGACTTTTGACCAAGCACGAATCCCTGAAATAGCAAAGGGCTATAGCGAAGAAGGCTTGCGGCAAATCATCAACGATAACGTTGTAGTGAGTCTGAAGACCATCATCGGCAACTACAGTATATTTGACGTCGCCAATCAGCAGGACGAAATCAGTAAGCGCGCCTTTACTTACCTGACCGAGAAAACTTCTCAATATCCAGTGAAGATAACCCAACTCAATATCTCGAATTGGGATTGGTCCGAGCAATTCGACGCACAGATTGAGGAGACTATGAAAATCAGCCAGCAAGTCAGGAAAGCGGAACAAGAACTACTGGTCGTGGAACAGGAGACGCAGCGTCAAATCAAAGAGGCAAATGCTAAACGGGACGCCCAAATAGCGCTTGCGGAAGGCGAGAAACGAAAAATCGAACTTGAAGCCGAAGCGCGGCTCATTGCGGCGCAAAAAGATGCGGAAGCTAAGATTGCCGAAGGACAAGGTATTGCCGAGTACAACAGGCTCGTTGCTGTGAATCAAGCTATAGAAATGCGTCTCCGTGAACTTGAAATACAAAAAATCCGCGCCGAAAAGTGGGACGGCAGGGAGATTCCCGAAACTGTTCCTTTTGGTGTGGATATTCAGGGGACACTGAGCCAAATGTCAAGGTAAACGCAGGCTCCAGGGAAACCCTCGAAGTAATGTCTAATTGCTGGAGATATTCACCTGAATTGCCAGAAGACATTGAATATGGTATAATAATAAATATGGCTAAAATATGTCTTTGTTTAACAGGCTCCACGCTCCAGAGGGATATTGAAGTTCTTGAGAAATACCGAAAATTCGTGGACATTGTGGAATTGCGGGCGGATTACCTTACACCTGATGAAAGACTACTTGTCCGTAGGTTTCCTGAGATGGCGGGGATACCCTGTATCTTAACGGTGCGCCGCGAGATAGACGGCGGACTATTCCACGGCGGCGAATGGTCGAGAATCAAACTTATTTCAATGGGGCTTGCCTTTGCCGAAGCGGATAGGCGCCGCAATTTCGCCTATGTTGACCTTGAAAACGACCTATCCGTGCCAGGCATCGAAGAGGCAGCGCGGACTTTCGGAACCAGAATCATTCGTTCTTACCATAACATGAACGGTACAGACGATGGTATAACGGAAATTCTCCGCAAGAGCAAACGTATAGGCGATGAAATAGTGAAAGTCGCAGTAGCCCCTCGCTCTCTCGACGACGTAGTAAAAATATTCAGGTCAGCGAGAGAGACGGAAGATTTGGAGAAGATCATCATCGGTATAGGGGAATTCGGTTTATGCACACGAGTGCTTGCCGATAGACTTGGCTCGCAGATAACCTATACTTCGGTAAAAGGAGAGTCCAATATGCCGATGGCCGCACTTGGGCAGCTCGACCCCAAGGAACTGTCGGAATTCTATCGTTTCAAAAGCATTAACGAAGGGACTACAATATTCGGCATCGCTGGTTTTCCGCTCAAGGTAACTTTAAGCCCTTCCTTCTTCAACGCCACATTCGGTACCGAGAGCATTAACGCCATTTACCTTCCCTTTCCCGTAGTTTCTATTGGGGCATTCATGCGCCTCGCCGATGAAATCGGGCTTAAAGGGGCGTCCATTACGGTCCCCTACAAAGAAGCGGTTGTATCCTATCTCGCGCAAAAGTCGGATCATGTAAGGTTGACAGGCGCGTGCAACACTATTGTGCGCGAGGAAGATGGGTGGCATGGGTATAATACCGACGCCATGGGTTTCTCGAATTCCCTGCTCAATTTTCTTGGTACGAAGGACTTGAAGGGTAAGAGAATCACCATAGTCGGTGCGGGCGGCGTGGCTCACGCCGTGGCGGAAGAGGTGCACCGATTTAGGGGTAAGGCGTTGATTCTCAACCGCACACCCATACGCGCCCGCGAACTTGCCGAGACTTTCGACTTCAAGTGGGCGGCTCTCGACACCGTGGGTTTCGCACGTATGGAGAAATACAATGACATTATTATTCAGACAACATCTGTAGGTATGGACAGTCAGATTGACAGCGACCCTATCGAGATGTACAAATTCTCAGGCAAGGAAACGGTCATGGATGTAATCTACTATCCACAACAGACTAAATGCCTCAAGCGGGCGGCCGCGGCCGGATGTAGAGTGATCGGCGGCTATGATATGTTCATCCGTCAGGCTCAGGAGCAGTTTCGATTCTTCACAAAGCAAGAACTATCCACACAGGCGGCGCCGAATAGAACGCCTTGAATCACACCGTTATAATAAGGAGGATGGTTTTGGAACAGTCGGAAATGAAAGAGAATGCGGGCAAGGCGGCCGTGGACGCCTTAATAAGGGACGGAGTGAAAGTTGGACTTGGTACAGGATCAACCGCTATCACTGTAGTTCAGTACATCGGGCTATTGTTAGCGCAGGGAAAACTGAAGAACATAAGCGCAGTAACCACTAGTCTTCAGACCGAAATGGAGTGTGAAAAATGGAACATTCCCACGTATTCGCTGAACTCACGACATATAGGCGGGAGTCTTGATGTTGCCATAGACGGTGCGGACCAAATAGATAGCCATCATTTCTGTGTGAAAGGCGGAGGCGGCGCTCTGCTCATGGAAAAGATAGTTGCCTATTCGTCTACGATATTTGCTCTTGTGGTAGATGAAACGAAACTTGTAGAGCATTTAGGATTGACCTTTCCTGTCGCTGTAGAAGTGATACCATCAGCTCGCGTTTCCGTATGCAAAGCCTTGGACCGATTACAAGGCAAAGGGGTCGTCCGCCTCGCTGTCCGCAAAGCAGGTCCAGTCATTACAGACCACGGCAATATCATACTAGATACACTCTTTCAACAGCCAATATATCCGGCTGTTATGGAAGAAGAAATCAACTGCATACCCGGAGTTATGGAAAACGGACTGTTCGCCAAAAAAGGTCCCCATGTTTTCGTAGCAAGGGCAGACGGAACCGTGGAAGCGCGGGACTATCCCCCACAGCAGAGCTAAACTTGATCCACGAAAGCAAAGGTAATCACGAAGAAATCTTCACATAGCAGGGCTTGCCCTGTGGTTGTTTATTTTAGGGAAAATAACTTATAGATTTATACAGGAATTGGCGCCTATTATTTGTCATAATTTATCTAAAAGAGGAAGCAAATGATAAGACCTTCTTACCTTAAATGGCGCTTTTGGGCGCTGTTTGTTATGGCGGCGGTGCTTGTACTGTTCACTTCGTGCAACAAGAAAGGCGAAAATGCGGCCGCAAGTGGGGACCCTGATTATCCCATCAACATTTCTATCTTTTCTATGGCCGCAGCTCAACAGCCCCCAGCCGACAACAAAATCTACAAATGGATAGAGAACAACCTCCATGTTACCTTTACATGGGACATCCTTGTAGGCGAAAAAGATCAGAAAATCGGCGTTATGATCGCCAGCGGCGATTATCCTGATCTTCTTGAAGTTGACAGCGATAAATTCTATGAAGCTGGTGCGCTCACTCCGCTTGACGACCTTATCGACAAATATGCGCCCCGTCTCAAAAAGCATTATGCAGAAGCGTGGGAGAAGATGAAAGCCGAAGACGGTAAAGTTTACGTCCTGCCTGTCTGGGGCGTTATGAGCGGCGTTGACCACAGTGCGTGGTATGGAGATTCGGCGCTCTGGGTACAGAAGGAAGTCTTAAAGGAATTCGGATACCCAAAAGTCAAAACAGTAGATGAATATTTCGACCTCCTCATCAAATATAAGGAAAGATATCCTACAATAGATGATATGCCGACCATCGGGTTCACTATTCTGACCTATGATTGGCGCTCGTTCTGCCTTATAAATCCGCCGAACTTCCTTGCGGGCTATCCCAACGACGGTAACGGAACAGTCGACCCTGTTACCCACGAATACAAGGTTTTCCTGTATCAAGATATCTCCAAACGCTGGTTCAAGAAATTAAATGAAATGAACACGGCCGGTCTTATAGACCGTTCCTGTTTCGTGGACAACTACGATCAGTATTTGGCGAAAATTTCATCAGGGCGGGTATTGGGTTTCCATGACCAGGCATGGCAGTTCCAGAACGCGGAAGCTACTCTGGCAAACCAAGGGATGTACAACCGTACCTACGCTCCGCTTCCCATCGTGTTTGACGAATCTATCCGTCCGCGCTATCGCAACCGCAAGCTTCCCAACGTGGGGCAAGGCATCGGCATCAGCGTCAAGGCAAAAGACCCAGTGCGTATCATCAGGTTCTTGGACGCCCAGCTCGCAGACGACGTGCAAAAGGTAATCGGCTATTATGGTATTTTGGGTGAGGATTATCAGTTGGATGAAGACGGAATTCCGTACCGTACGGAAACCCAACGGCTACAGCAAGAGGATGGGGTATGGATACTCCACAACCAAGCCGCGCTGTGGCGAAACCATGCGCCGAAAATAGAAGGTTCATACGACGACGGGCTTCCTTCCAACATTGCAGACATATTTGGGGAGCGCGAGGCGCTTATGAAAGCCGAAGACAAAGAGCTGTGGACCGCCTACGGGGTCGAGAGTCATGCGGGACTCATGGACCCAGATCCACCGCCGAATCCGGTATGGTTTCCCACATGGCAAATCAATACCCCAGACGGCTCCGAAGCGCAAATGGCATGGCAAAAAGCCGAAGAACTCTATCGTAAATACCTTCCGCGTATTATTATGGGAAGACCAGATAGATTCGAAGATTTGTGGCAGGAATACCTCAACGAGCTTAGTCAAGTGGGGCTTGAAAAATATGAAGCTTTCTACCAGAATGCGGTCAATGAACGTATACGGAAATGGAGTCCGAAAAGTTGATAGAAGGAAGATCTCTTAATCGGGAAAAGACCTTCGGCGAGAAGCTGTTTTTCCAAAGACAGCTTCTCGTTATGTCTCTGCCCCTGATTCTTTACTTGATTCTGTTTTCTTACGTTCCGGTCTGGGGATGGACCATGGCGTTTCAGAACTACAAACCCGCCCGTGACTTCTTCAGCCAAGAATGGGTGGGTATGAAGTGGTTTATATTCCTCTTCACCGACAAGGGTTTTCTGCGCGTACTGCGGAATACCGTTGCAATGAGTTTCATCAATATGGCGCTTGGGTACATTACCGCTATTGTGTTTGCACTTTTGCTTAATGAACTAAAAAGCGTCAGGTTCAAACGAGTGATTCAGACCGTTTCCTATCTGCCCCACTTCCTATCGTGGATTATCGTTACTGGACTGGTAGCGACTATGCTTTCTGTTGAAAACGGAGCTATCAACGATTTCCTTATGGCGCTTCGCATCATTAAAGAACCTATTCTGTTTTTAAGCGAGCCAAAGTACTTCTGGGGAATTGTAGGTTTCACTTACGTGTGGAAAGAAGTCGGATGGAATACCATCATCTACCTTGCGGCAATTGCGGGTATAGACCCGGCGCTTTATGAAGCCGCTCAGATAGACGGGTGCAGCCGGTATCAGAAGATGTGGTTCATTACCTTGCCGGGCATACGGTCGACCATCATCATTATGATGATAATGAGCATAGGGCACATCCTTGACGCGGGTTTTGAATTGCAATACCTCCTCAAGAATGGGCTTATACAAGACGTCGCGGAAACTATAGACATATATGTCATAAAGTACGGTATTGAGAACTTCAACTATTCACTCGCTACAGCCGCAGGTATGTTTAAGAACGTGGTCAACATAAGCCTCATTTTCATAGCGAACAACCTGGCCAAACGCTTTGGAGAGGATAGGCTGATTTAGCCGCCTGCATCCTACTCCCATAATACAGGAGAAAAAATGAACTATTACACGGCGTCCAGACTTGAAGAAAAAGTCTTTACCATAGTCAACGTTCTTATTATGCTTATTATCGGGGCGATGACTCTCTACCCGTTTTGGAACACCATCGCTGTTTCGTTTAACAACGCCACTGACACCACGCGGGGCGGTATTACGCTTTGGCCTCGCGTATTCAGTACACAAAACTACAAGGCGGTTTTTTCGTCAGGAACCATCTACCATGCCTTCTACATATCGGTACTTCGCACCGTCATACAGACCGTTACCGGCGTATTCTTCACGAGTATGCTCGCTTTCGCCTTAAGTCGCAAGGAGTTCGTTCTGCGTAAGCCCTTCACCATTATTATCGTCGTGTCCATGTACATCAATGCAGGGTTGATCCCCGCGTACTTCCTGATGCGGTCCTTGCATCTCATCAACACTTTTTGGGTTTACGTGGTACCGGGCATGATAAGCGCATTTAACTTTGTGGTTATCAGAACCTATATGAACAGCCTGCCGGAAAGCATCATCGAATCCGCGCGTATTGACGGATGCGGGGACTTCGTCATATTTCTGCGGATAATTCTGCCTTTGTGCTTACCGGTTCTGGCGACTATAGCGTTGTTCGTGGCCGTGGGCGCATGGAACTCTTGGTTCGATACAATGATTTATAATTCAGGACGCGCCAATCTTCATACCTTGCAGTACAAGTTGATGGAATACTTACAATCGAGTCAGAGTCAGGCGAAGAGCGCGGCGGCTATCGGCGCAATGGGCATGAATCAGGATGCGGCGAACAGCATGGTAACACCGGTAAGTATACGCGCCGCAATCACAGTGGTCGCGGCGGCGCCGATTTTGGTAGTCTACCCTTTCCTGCAACGCTACTTTGTAGTCGGCTTGAATGTGGGCGGCGTGAAGGAATAGATTGACTTTTGGATATAGGCTATGTCCAATATTAGGTAAGTTTATATCAGAGGTATGATACGGTACTATATCAGAGGTATGATACGGTACTATATCAGAGGTATGATACGGTCTATATCAGGGGTCTGATACGGTCTATGTTTTCATTAAAGAGGAGAGAAACATGAAACAATTTTTAACCATTGTTATGGTATTGTCGGCGGCGGCGGTATTTGCTCAAGCAGGCAACGTTACGGTAATTGATACCAATTTCGAGAATGGTCTGGCTGGGTGGGGACCCCGTGGAGACAACAGACAAGGTTTGGAAAAACTCGAAATTACGAATGCGGTGAAACACGGAGGCGCGTCAGCCCTGCGCATATTCAATCGTACCCATGAATGGCAAGGCGCGACACACAAGCTTGCTGCAAACGCGGTAGGCGATATGTTCAGCGTGGAGGCGTGGCTCTACTACAAAGATGGTCCCGCGAAGATAACCTTTGTCTTCAGTACCCAAAAGACTTCATCAAGCGGACAGGCGTATCAAAACGTCTTGCAAGCGCAGGCGAATAAGGGTGAATGGACACAGATTAAGGGTGAGTTCACGGTCGCCAAGGACCCAACCATCACTGATGTGCAGGTCTACTTTGAGACGCCCAAGAATGATACCGTTGAATTCTATATCGACGATGTCAAATTTGTGAAACTCGACCCATCGTTGCGTCCCAAAGCTGAGGTGAATATTCCGAATCTACGCGACAAGGTACCGTTTGACATAGGTGCTGCGGTTAGTGTGGATGATATCGATTTTTCATCAGAGTGGGCGCAGTTGCTTATGAAGCACTTTTCTATCATCGTGGCGGGCAACGAGATGAAACGAGACACGGTAGAGCCGTCCGAAGGTACGTACAACTGGGGTCCAGCGGACAAGATTGTAGATTTTGCCATGAATACCGGAAACCGCGTGAGATGGCATACGCTTGTATGGCACAGTCAAAACCCTAGCTGGCTTTTCAGAGGTGCGGGCGCGTCTAAGGCAGGACTTGACCAACGGATGAAGACTTACATCCAGACTGTTATGAGAAAATACAGGGGCGATGTGGATTCTTACGACGTAGTTAACGAAGTGTTAGATGAAACCGGTAAACTCCGCAATTCCGAATGGCTCAGGATCATCGGACCTGAATACATAGACAATGCTTTCCGTTACGCAAGAGAAGCTGACCCCAGGGCACAGTTGGTTATAAACGACTACAACTTGGCGTCCAATCCCCAGAAGCGGCAAGGTATGTACGACTTGGTGAAAGGCTTGAAAGCCCGCGGCGTACCTGTAGACGCTATTGGAATGCAAATGCACATAGATATAAGAAACCCGTCTGTGAATGCGATAAGAGAAACCATTGAGCTGTTTGCCTCTTTAGGCGTCAAAGTACTTGTTACGGAAATGGATATGTCCATCTATACAAGCGACTCCGAGTCGAAAAAAGCGGTTACGCCTGCTATTCTCCAGGAGCAAGCGACTCGTTACCGCGCTATCTTTGATGTGTTCAGAGAGCAGTACCAAAAGAAGAACCTCGACGTGGTAGTTATCTGGGGAACAAGCGACAACTTGAGCTGGAAAAACGATTTCCCGGTACCAGGACGTACGGACGCGCCGTTGTTGTTTGACTCGAAGCTCAAGCGCAAGCCCGCGTTTGACGCAATAGTGAGGTAGCGAGAAACAGGGCTGCTATTAGCTCTGTTTCTCAAAAAGAGAGGAACAATGAAATTTTTCCTTTTATCCCCGCCGGCGGTACTCATAGTTCTTATATCAATGGCGTGTAATTTCTCCTTTGGAAACAGTGAAGAGACTATTTCTCAAGAAGATGAAATTATTGTGCGTTTAAAAGACCACGTTACTACTATTGTTAGTCATTATAAAGGTAAGCTTATCTCATGGGATGTGGTAAATGAAGCCATATCACCTGCACTCGATAACCCGAATGATTGGAAAGACTGTCTCCGCAGGAAAAACAGAAACGGGGACATAGGGAGTAGGGAGATTTCTTGGTACGACGCTGTCGGTCCCGAATATGTAGAAATAGCGTTCAAAGCCGCACGGGACGCGGACCGCGATGTGAAACTTTACTACAACGACTACAATCTTAACAACCCAGACAAGGCACGGGCGGTTTATAACATGGTTAAGGACATAAACGAACGGTTTCCTGATTATGGCGGTAGACGCCTGATAGACGGAATTGGCATGCAGTCCCATCACGGCGTGTGGACCGACCCCGCAACGATGGAAGCTTCTATTAAGCTATTCGAATCGCTTGACGTGGAAATCAGCATAAGCGAGCTGGATATACAGGGTGTTACTTACGTTGGTGGGAATCCGCAATTTTCTGAAGATTGGCGACAAGAGCAGGCACAGCAATATGCGGCTATGTTCAAGATTTTCATCGAACGCGCGGACTCTATCACTCGCATTACATTCTGGGGACTCGACGACGGAACGAGCTGGCGTAGAGACACAAAGCCTACGCTTTTTGACGCAGACTTTACAGCGAAACCTGCGTTCTATGCGGTGAAAAACCCAAATACGGTGAATTTTGCAGACGGTGGTTCTATTATGGATTTTGATCCCCTATATACCCGCTATATGGATAAGTTCCTCATCGGCAATGTCGTTTCGCCAAGCGACTTGTCAGATAGCGGAATGCGCTTTAGTTATCTGAGAAAGCATTTCAACACTGTTACCGCAGAGAACGCCATGAAGCCAGAGGCGTTGCGGACTCAAAATAAAGGTTTTAATTTTACCCAAGCCGATGCTCTTGTTAAAGCGGTTACAGATGCGGATCTACAAATGCATGGACATACGCTTGTGTGGCATTCTCAGTCTCCCACGTGGCTTACTACCCGGACGAGATAAATTAACTTGCTTTTTGAGACTATCAAACTTTGTTTAAAGGCAAGGCGTGCTCTGTTCGCCTGAACTTTGCACGCTTTGTTTCACTAAAGCCTCTACATTCCTTTGTTTTCATATTTCCTCAGACAAAGATTTTAGGAGTTTCTAGCGCATAAGTGATAAGGATATTTGCCAACACATAGTTAAAGCTTGGCTTTTACGGTGATATTTGCTATTATCAATTAAGGAGGAAACCTTGAAAAAACTGAAGTTCTTACTATTATTCGCCGCTCTTTTAATGAACTGTAAGGCAGAAAAGCAGACGACTATAGTCGGCGTCTTTGTGCCGGGCGTTATAGCAGGCAGTCCCATCTATGAAATGATGGCGCAAGGCGTCCAGAAGGCGTGCGCTGAAAAGAATATATCTGTTACGGTGGTGGAAGCCGGCTATAATCAAGCGGAGTGGGAGCCGTCCTTGACATCAATGTCCGCAGGCGGTAGATACGCGCTTATTGTATCATCAAACCCTTCGCTTCCCGCTATCGCGGTATCGGTATCAGCAAAGTTTCCAAAACAGAAATTCCTCTTGCTTGATGGCGAGCTTGCCGGCAATCCTTCTGTCTATACCTTACGTTACGATCAGTATGAACAATTCTTCATGGCAGGATCCATTGCGGGGTTGGTAACAATGGAGTGTGGGGGAGAAAAGAAAGTCGGACTCTTGGCGGGACAGGAATATCCAACTATGAACGAAATTATTCTCCCCGCTTATCTTGAAGGGACAAGGGCTATCGCGACTGATTTCAACGTCGACTTCCGCGTGTTGGGCAATTGGTTTGATGCAGGAAAAGCCGCTGAAATCGCAATAGATATGTTTAATCGCGGTTCCTATGTCATCCTCTGCGTAGCAGGCGGTGCAAACGAAGGTGTTGTGCAGACTGCCGCGGAACGTGGTACGAAAGTGGTCTGGGCAGATACCAATGGCTACGGTGTTCGACCGGGCGTCGTGATCGGAAGTTCAGTCGTTCATCAAGACAAAGCGGCTTATGAAAAAACTCGCCTCTTCTTGGAAGGCGGCTTGCCTTTTGGCGAAGCGGAAATGGTCGGTGTGAAAGACGGATACGTTGAATTCATACAGAACGACGCTAACTATATCAGTGCAGTGAGTGAAGCCGTCCGTACAAAACAAATGGAAATAGTTGAAGGACTATTGAATAATAAATAAATGGTTCAGAAAATCTGATTAAATCGAGCTTACCTTATTTCGTTGAATAATATATCTTCCTAAATAATACCGAGAATGACTACAATCATCGGCATAGCCGTTTCGACAACTCCTCTCTTCTTTGCGTCGCTTGGGGCGCTTTTGACGGAATTCGCAGGCGTTCTTGGTATATTCATTGAAGGTTTCATGAATATGGGGGCGTTTCTTTCTTATTTTTTCATGATAAAAACAAATTCCGTACTCATAGCGAGTTGTTTGACGATTGTTCTCTGTGCGAGTGCGGGCTGGGGGTTGGCACGTTTTGTCGCCGTCAGCGACGCAAATCCCTTTATCGTAGGGCTTGCGGTGAATCTCGCAGCGGACGGATTGACATCCACACTCTCTTATGCATGGTCCGGGACGCGAGGAGTACTACGGAATACTACCGGCTTGGACATGGCTCGGTTTCTGCCGTTCTTCGCATATATAGCTATTGGATGCTTTGCTGCCGTATGGTTTATAGCTTATCGAACAAGGGTGGGGTTACGACTTCGCATTGTTGGGGCTTCGGCACAGTTCGCGGCGGAGCGAGGTTTTGATGCAACACGGTTCACAGCGGGTGCATGGTCCATTGCCGCTATGTTCGCCGCCATTGCCGGTGCTTGTCTTACGTTCAGAGTAGGCGCATATACACCCGGCGGCGCAAGCGGACGAGGATGGATAGCACTCGCTACAGTGTTTCTGGGTTTCAGACGTGTATGGGGAACCGCGCTTGCGGCGTTGTTCTTCGCCCTTGTCGAACGTGCAAGCATAATAGCGCAAGGTTTGAACGTCTTGTCGGGAACTGTTCTATTAGGATTACCTTCTCTTTTAGCTCTCGTGTTTTATACACTGTCTTGCATCGTGAAAGAATTAAAAAAAGGAAAAGAGGGAAAACATGAAGTATGATAATATGTTTACATTTATGGTTACGCCTATAAATGCTTATCATATAAGTCACAACTATTCACTTTACTTTCCATTTACCATCTACTTTTTCAAAGAATGAAAAAGGGACGTCTACCTGCGCGGCATTTTCCGATGTAATTTTTATGCTTCTCGTTACAACATTAATTTCTCTTACGTACCATGATTCGCCGTTGTAGAGGACTTTCGCACCTTCCTGTGGGCTGTTGCGATGCTGTTCGTTGTAGAAGCTATATTCATAGGCAAGGCAGCATAAGAGGCGCTCGCACTGACCGGATATTTTATTGGAATTCAAGGACATACCTTGTTCTTTTGCCATTTTCATCGATACGGGCTTGAGTTTATCAGAAATGGCATGGCAACAGAAGCGCCTTCCACAGATACCAAGTCCGCCAAGAAAACGTGCCTCGTCCCGTATACCGATCTGTCGAAGCTCTATCCGAGCCTTGAACACGCTAACCATATCCTTGACAAGTTCTCGAAAATCGACTCGACTCTCGGCCGTGAAAAAAAACAGAATTTTTGGGTCTTCTAACAAGTAGTGCACGGAAACAAGTTTCATTTCGAGATTATGCGCGGCTATTTTCTCTTTGGCTATGTTAAAAGCATTTCTTTCCGATTCCTTATTTGCTAGGGATCTTTCGATGTCAACGGTTGTAGCAACCCGGTCTATGAGTGAGAACTCAAAATAGAGTGGGACCTTATTCACTTGTCCTAAAACTTGCGCCAGATCCTTACCATAGCGCGTAGGTACTACCACCATACACCGGTCTTCAAGTTGGTCTCCGTAAGTCGCAAGAAATGTCTCCTTAGAATAAGGCAACCGTAGTCTGTAAACGAGAGTATCGGGAGTTATCTCTCTATTCGCCAGAATGACATCAGGTTCGGCTATCGCTAAACCGACATTGTATTCTAATTCTGAAATGTCCTCATCAAAATCATTCATAGCAGAGTCCTTATTTGCCGAATTGACGACGATATATACTTTTGACCTTATTAAAGACAGTTCTATCTTTCTTGGCAATAGGGAATTTTCTCTATTTTTCAGTATGTTCAAAACATATCGGGAGACGGCGAATTCTATTCCAGTAAATCTACCAGAAGCCCATTAATTTCTTCAAGGCGAGCGAGTATCTTCATTTGATCGGTTTGCCCTGTAAGTACTATCATAGCAAGCTGTTCGAGTTTCTGGTCGACGACCTTCACTTGAAGAAAAACTTTCTGACATTCTTCACGTTTTCTGCGAATGCCGGTCTGTTTTTCTATGTCATAAGTATTTTTTACAATAAAATTAAGGAAATTACGCACGGCATTCTTGTAATGGAGAATTTCTTGAAGAAGTGGACGATTTTTTAATTCGTCTCCCCTGCTGTGAACTTCGTCCATCAGTATGTTGATAGTTTCCTGTGTGACTGGGAAGTTTTCCATATCAGCGATTTCAGGATCCTGTTCCAATTTTTCAAGTAAGTTAAAAAATTGAAATTTCGCGTACGTAGATTTTGTTTTCTTGGACTTGGAATTCTGAACGGCGGCTGGTTGAAAGAATGGAGAAGCCATGTCAACCGTTGAAAAACCATTTATTTTTTCCATTTTTTAGATTCTTTTGAACTTGAAAGCGCCAAGCGAATATCTTTGATGTCTTGGTACTTGGCAATAGTTGCGTCCCATTCTTCGGCGGTTGAACAGACCGCGACCTTGCCATGAATAAGACAACCGTCATCTGCCTGTATACGCCGCGTGATAATGTCGCCCATAACAAGCCCACTCGCAAGCACGACGAGTCTTTCACTGGCAATGACATTACCATAAACGACTCCACCTATAGTTATCGTTGTTCCAGATACGTCGCTCTTCATACGTGCTTTTTCGCTAATGACAATCCTGCCTTTTGAGTGAAGGTTCCCTCGTACACTACCGTCCACCCGGGTGAATCCACGGGTTTCAACATCGCCTACAACGTTTGAACCGTCTCCTATTATTGTGTTTAGAACAAATTCTTTAGACATTATTATCCCTGCATTACTGCCTATTTTGTACTCTCGCCAGAGAGGAGCGGATGTTGAGATATTTCTGAGGATCAACGACATCGGAGCCGATATGAACTTCGTAATGCAGATGGGGACCCGTTGAGAGACCAGTATTGCCAATATACCCAATAATCTCGTTCTGTTGAATACGCTGACCCGTTCTGACTCGCACACTGAGCAGATGTCCATAACGAGTATAGAAACCATGCTTGTGTTTTATAATAATATAATTACCGAATCCACCCGGGTCGTAATCAACGGTAACGATCTGTCCATCTGCGGACGCGACAATCGGGTCACCCTGACGATAGGTGGAGAGGTCCATACCCTTATGAATGTAATATTGTCCAGTGAAGGGATTCTTCTGCTGTCCGAACCCAAAGGAAACGTGCCCTATGCCACCCTTTATGGGCCAAATGCTGGGAATCTCTGTGAGGAGGGCGCTTTGCGAATTAAGCAGAGTGCCGATTTCCGTTATCGGTTTTATCGCTGTTTCAAGGTAGCTACTGAGCTGCTGAAGGTCGTTTATCTCCTGCATTGAACCTTCCGGCATTTCCTGAATGTTAAAAAGCGAAGAAAGGTCGCTATCTTGAGAGGATGTACCTTCAGAATTCGTCACATCCACTCCAAGCGAGGAGAGTGTACTGGAAAGAGCCGACTCGAAACTTTTTGCCTTTAACATGAGCTTTTTCGTCTCGTCGCGTATCTGGTCAAGGCTCGCTTGAGTCGCTTGGAGGCGGTTATCTTTATCAGAGAAGGTAATACTTGCACCTCCCAACCGCAAACTCCCATGATAAAAGACCCCCATACACAATCCCACAAGTGTGAGGACAAAGCATAGAATCGTTAATATATTTATGTGAAGATTATAAACCCTTTTCTCAGAATGAGGAACAAGAACTACCGTATATTGTTTTATCAGCCCTCTAAAGATCAACTTAAAGAAGCTTCCGACACTCCCGATAACACGAATAGCTCCTCGTTTCATCTTTTGTACAACTTTATTTTCAAAACGTTTGTAATTATGCATACCTACCGCCTGTTTGTAAAGAACCAGTTTAATACCAAAGCAATTTTAAGATATTCCCATTCTTGCATATAAAAGAAATAATGTCAAGCTTTTTTGGGTGTCAAAAGACAAAAGTTTTTTTACGATGTTTGACGTCGTTGAAGCTTTCTCTTCCATTCTGCGACACAGTATTCATTCTTACATTATAAAATGTATCTTACCCAAAGAGAGAATACATCATAAGATATATTCTCTCAAATAAGATAGTTCTTGTCAGTAAGTTACGAGCATCTCGCTCGTTATATCTGCATCCGTACTCCCATGGTAGCACCGTAGTTCGAATCTATGAAGTTGTACATACCTGTAAGGTCAAACTTAACGATAAACACATTCAAAGAAAGTCCCAAGAACGCACGGAATGTCCAGCCTTCTGCCGCAACGATTGACGAAAAACCGTTTGCGGAGAGCTTGTCAAGACCCGGAACGCCAGCACTCGCCAACTTCTCTTTGATTTCCGAGATAGCGGCATTATCAACATCGCTTCCATCATATCTTATCTTGGATTCAACTGAATAACCCATGTTTGACCACGCATAACTCGCTCCAAATCCAGCGTAGGGCGTGATAATCAAGAATGACTTAGAAACCTGTGCCTTTAAGTCTATACTTTTTGTCTCCCAAGAGAAGGTCGCTTCAGGTTGGGTAAGCGTAAGTACTTTTTCGTCGACATTAAAAGAAACGCCATTATCCAGAGGCGCGGTGAGCGCACCTTTCAGGAAATTGAAACCAACGCCCACGGATATTCTCGGTAAAATCACGTTGCCCTCCACAACTGCGAAGCGGATGTCCGCACCCGCCAGTAAGTGGTCAATCTTGAGGCGGTCTCCAAAGTCGACTTGAGGCAGAATACCGAATTTCACTCCTACGTCAAAAGGCAGGAAAAAGCCGCCGAGCCGCCCTTCCACAACATAAGAAGACAGGAGCATTTCTCCTATGGGAAGCGATACCCCGAAATTATCCAATAAATCATCAAAAGCGACAGAATTCAAAGAAGTAAAGCCGCCAGACACCCCAACGCCGAAATGCGGCGGAACTCCAAGAAACTTGCCAATATATGCATCCGACCAATTTAGACCCATACTAGCATTAAAAGGAAGAGACATGGCAAGTTCTGATGAAAAACTATCAACATTCTTTTGTAAGTCGGCAAGGTCGACGCCAAAACCATTAAAAACAACCGTCAGAGCGACAGCCGTAACAATAAAATTTCTTTTCATGGTAAACTCCTTAATTTAGAAACAGTTTAGAAAGTACGCTATGTTTTCTACCTTACAACCTTTTGTTATTCTGTTACACTACATATCTTTCAATCTTTTCCAGTATACAAAAAGGCCAAAATATTGTAAAGTCTTACAGGTAATGATAAGTGTCAGAGACCTTTCTTTCAGCTACGAGAATGAAACAAAGACAATCCTAGAAAACGTCAGTTTTGATATACGCGAAGGCGAATACATCGTCTTGCTGGGGGAGAACGGATGTGGAAAAAGTACATTAGCCTCCTGCATAAACGGACTACTCGCACCGCGGACAGGAAGTGTCTTGGTGAACGAGTTTGACGTATCAGCTGCGGTTCTTGCAGACGATGTTGGGTCTGGGAGAGCCGCGGAGAGTTTAAGACAGATACGTGCGTTAGTCGGTATTGTAACCCAGAACCCAGACTCGCAAATTATCGGTTCGACAGTCGAGGAAGATACTGCTTTTGGACCAGAAAATCTTGGAGTGCCGGAGTTAGAAATCAAGGCGCGAGTTGATCATGCGCTCATGGACGTAGGGCTTGAGGGATTGCGAGACCGTGCACCACAAACCTTATCAGGCGGAGAGAAACAGCGGCTTGCGATTGCGGATGTTCTTACCGTTGAAAGCCCTTACCTCCTTTTGGACGAGCCTGCGTCCATGCTTGATCCCGAAGCCGCGGATAGTCTTCTCACTCTCATGGACGAGTTGAATACAGAAGGTAAGACCATTATCCACATCACCCATGATTTAAAACATGCCATGCGAGCGCACCGCTGTCTTGTTCTCCACAAAGGTAGACTCGTCTTTGACGGAATGCCTGTAGACTTGCTCCAAAACCCGCGAGTATCAGAATGGGGGTTAAAGGCGGATTTTGTAAAGCCGCCGCAGATGCCTATGTTCATGGAACAACCGCCCATCATTCAATTTGATTCTGTGTCCTTTTCATATTTGAATACAAAGAAATATAAGAGACAATTTCAAGGTGGCGTTTCGTATTTTCCGCATGGTTCACGGACCGATTCCTCTGGATTGAATAATGTTACGGTGGGCATACCACAGAACAGCACAGTTGCGATTGTGGGGAAGAACGGATGTGGCAAAACGACGTTTCTCAAGCATATAAACGGCTTACTCACACCAGATACGGGTATTGTAAACGTTATGGGCGAAGAGAAACCATTCAGGAGGGCTGTGCTTGCTATTCAGTCGCCTGAAAGCGTGCTATTTGAAGCCTATATTGTGGACGATGTAGCGTTTGCGCCTAAAAATGCGGGGATTAAAGGTAAACCGCTCGTCCAAATAGTTAAGAGCGCGATGGAGGACGTGGGCTTATCGTTTGCGGAATTTGCGAATAGGGAGACACAGATGTTATCAGGCGGGGAAAAACGCCGCGCCGCGCTTGCAGGCGCCTTGGCTATGGACAGTCAAATCATTCTGTTGGACGAGCCGTTTGCGGGACTTGACGCAAAAAACCGTGTCCGCATTATGAATATGATATTTGAACAACAAGCAAAAGGCAAAACGATTATCGTGGTAACTCATTCGTTAGATTCGGTGGAAGCTTTTGACTTTATGCTTGTCATGGACAAGGGACGAATAGCGGCTTTTGGGACGCCATCCGAGGTTGCGTATCTTGAAAAGAAAAGGAGTATAGAGTCTGAGTTGCAGACGGACCCTGTCGGCTCCAAGCAAAGTTTAGGAGGCGCGAATCCACTTTCTCTCCTCCAGAGACTCGACGTGGACAAGAAACTACTGGCGCTTTTAGGTTTATGTGGCATCGTGTTAGCAGGTGATGCTTCTTTCTCTGTAGGAATATTGACTCTCATTCTCCTTGCGGGTGCACTCTGGGGGCGCGTTTCGGTCGGCTTCCTACTCAAGCATACCTTTTCAAGTCTTCCTCTACTCGGAATAGTCGTATTTTTTCAGCTTATATTCAACTGGGCGGACGATGAGAGCCGCGTAATCATTGAATTTCTCCATATATCTATTACCACTGCGGAAGTTTATCGCTCTGTCTCCATCATAACCCGTGTGTTTGCAGTTGTAGCATGTCTGACACTTTACATAGCGGTAACGCCTCTACGAGAGACTCTTCGTGTGGTCAACCATTTTCTGACGCGCATAAGGTTTCCGCGTGGACGGGACGTTGCCATGACTTTGGGGATAAGTCTGCGATGTATGCCTATTCTTACTGGGGAGGCAGAGCGTATCAGAACTGCACAACTCTCCCGCGGTGGCAAAAAGGGAGTCCGCGGCGCTTTAGCAATGATTGTCCCACTGTTGCTTCGCGCTTTGGAGAAATCAGAAACACTAGCGTCCGCCTTACTCCTACGCCTCTACCCACCACAAGAGTAGCCTTTTAAAGTGTCTGGCACCCGCCGCACCCACTGGCGCCAGACACTTTAAAAGCACTGTGAGTCGGGGTACTCACGCACCGTGAGTCGGGGTACTCACGCACTGTGAGTCGAGGCGCTCACGCTTTGGTGAAATTGTACTTCATCCACCGCATTATCTCAGATAAATTGCCGCCTCTCCCCCGGCTTTATCAAGAAATGAATATGGTTTCCCATGATGCAGAAGTCCCATAACTGGAAACGGAAATTCCGCTTCGCTTTCTTAACAAAAGAGAGGAATAACATGTTGAATTGTGGTTCAAGAAGGTACATATCGTCATGGTCTATTTTTGACGTAACTTCGAGCGAAGCAGGGTTACTTTACTTGCCGCGTACAAACCGAGTTGCGTTCTCCTCTACTAAATATATCGGGAATTCAGGCGAATGCCCCTCTGTTAATATGTCCTCTATCTCTATCCTCTTTTTATTCTCAATTATCATAACGCTATCAGAGTTAACTTGACAAACACCCTGTACATTAATTATGCTGATAGATGTAATGAAATCTTTTCCTTTTTCTTCTAGCTCTTTTCTAAAGGCAACATTTTTTCTTCTTTTTCCTGTCAATGTGCTTATCTTGACCGCGCAAGAACCCATTATAAAAGGCGCAACAGCTATCGCCTTACGTGGAAAGCCGAAATATACACATACGTTCACACACTTTGATTACGTGAACCCTGATGCACCCAAAGGCGGCTCGCTAACGCAGGCGAGCATTGGTACCTTCGACAATTTCCATCGCTATGCGCTTCGTGGCAACTGTGCGAATGGCTATGAATATTTCTACGATACGCTACTCAAAAGCTCGTTAGATGAAATCTCAAGCTACTATCCACTCATTGCGGAAAAATTTGACTATGCCGCGGACTATTCCTTCATCACCTTCTACATAAACCCTAACGCAAAAGACCATGGTGGACAGCCAATCACCGCAGAAGATGTAGTGTTTTCATTCAATACTTTTATGACAAAAGGTGTCCCGCAGTTTCGTTCTTACTACGCGGGCATTACCGTGACTACCTTGGACATGCACACCGTGCGCTTTGACATACCCTTACCGGAAGGCGCGGACAAGGGCGATAAGGAAAAGATGCTTGGACTCTGCTCCTCGCCCATATTCCCGAAGAGATTCTGGGAGGGAAAAGATTTCTCCGAGCCGCTCATAGAACCGCCACTTGGCACAGGCGCTTACCGTGTTGCGGATTACCAGATGGGACAATATGTCATCATTGAGCGGGTGAGAGACTACTGGGCTACTGACTTACCGGTGAACAAAGGACAGTTTAATTTTGATACGATTCGTTATGATTACTACCGCGATGAAACCGTATCCCTTGAAGCGTTCAAGGCAGGCGAATATGACTTTCGAAGTGAAGCTTCTGCGGTCAACTGGGCGACAAAATACACAGGTAAGAATTTTGACAATGGTCTTATCAAAAAAGAGACGATTTCCCATGAAATTCCACAAGCAATGCAAGCATTTACTTTTAATATACAACGCCCGATATTCGCGGACCGGCGAGTACGCTGGGCGCTTAATTATTTCTTTGATTTTGAATGGATGAACAAAAACCTTTTCTACGGTCAATACAAACGCACGCGCTCGTATTTTCAAAACACAGAATACATGGCGGACGGATTGCCCGCTCCTGACGAGCTTGCCATCTTGGAGCCAATACGCAGGCAGATCCCGCCACAAGTATTCACCACCGAATACCAGCTGCCTGCGACTGACGGAACCGGGTACATCCGTGCGCAGGCCCGCGAGGCGTTAAGCCTCCTTGCGGACGCAGGATGGGAGCTGAAGGGCGGAAAACTGCTCAACAAGACAGACGGCGGACAATTCGCCTTTGAATTATTGATTTACTCACCTGATTCGGAACGCATCGCCATACCGTTTCAGCGTAATCTTGCTAAATACGGAATTGATATGCGTATCCGTATGATTGATACGAGTCAATTTATCAACCGCCTGCGTTCCCGTGACTTTGACATGATTGCTCGCGGCTCTCCACTGAATGCATATCCAAGCGCAGATATGGCGATTGTCTGGCATTCAGCTTATATCGACTCAACATGGAATACGCCGGGAGTCACGGACCCGGCTATTGATTATCTGATTGAGCGGATTATGGAGAATCAAGAGGACGAATCCGTGCTTTTGTCTCTAGGACGCGCGGTTGATCGTGTCTTGATGTGGAATTTCTATGTGATTCCCCAATGGCACATTTCCGAGTTCCGTCTGGCATATATCAACAAATTCGCACGCCCCGCGATCCGTCCTAAATACGACATAGGACTGGATACGTGGTGGGTACGATAGCAAAAATACAATAATCTCTTGTAAAAAATCTGGTAGAAAAATATGGGTCGGTTATCTTAGACATTTATTCAATTATTCTTAATAACGCCTGCCGTTGAGCGCCCGTATCCAACGGCCTCCACTGATCTGCCTAAAAACAGCGGAGGCATCTTTTGAAACGACTCGACTTGCTCAACTGCGCTCTAGACCGCGATCATATCTTCAAATGCCGCAATGCCAGCGCTGTCCATAGCTCTGCTGATTTCCTTGCCGTCGTTAGACAACAAAATCGCAGTGGGTGTTGAAAATACATTACATTTGCCGGCTTCGGCAATCCCTGCTTCGGTATCCGCGTTCACTGTGACCACCGGTATGCCCAGCCTATTCGCCGCGTCCTTCGCAGATGGACACGATGGACACGACGGACGCACAAATAAAATCACCTGCGATTCCCTGTGCGTCGCTCCCGGCGATGCAAGCCTGACAAAAGGTGTAGATGCTTGTACTTCCTTTTCGTGAACGATTTTTTTTGCTATTTCCACCTCAGAAGCCTTATAGAGCAGGCGTTCACCGTATTCCTCACGCTTTCCCCTGTTCCAATTTCGTACAGACCGATAATAGCCCACGATGCGACTATAAACTTCCGCAGGTCTGCCTTCCACATGAGCAAGGGATTCCCTCGCCTTAGCCAAGTCTTTATCGATTGCTTCGATAGTTCTCATTATATCCTCCTGTGTATTGGAGAGAGTGGGATTTTTTCTATTTCTCTGTCAGCAAACAAAGCGTGTCAATTTCACACAACATCGGTAACAGAAAATCCAGTTCTGTAATCCCAACTCTCGATTATTACCCTACCTTTTGCAACTGCCGATCGTTTAGTACTACCACCCGCTCTTCTTCCAAGGCGGTAATCTGATCACGTAGAGTCGACTCCTCTTCTACCTTGCAACGTGGACAAGTAAAATACTCGCCCTTCAGGTACCCATGTATGGGACATACGGAGAAGGTCGGGGAAATGGTGTAATATGGGATGCGGTAGTTGTCGGCAATGGCTCTGACCAAAGAACGACATGTTTGCCAATTTTCAATAGCCTCGCCTAAGAAGGCATGAAACACCGTGCCACCAGTGTAGGCTGTTTGCAGAGACTCCTGCAAATCAAGCGCGTCGAAAACATCCTCCGTCTGCATGACAGGCAGTTGCGTTGAGTTCGTGTAGTATGGCTCGTTCTTGCCCGCCGTAATGATGCCCGGGTAGCGCTCTTTGTCGTGCTTGGCAAGACGGTAAGACGTGGATTCTGCGGGAGTTGCCTCAAGGTTGAAAAGCTCGTCAGTCTCTTCCTGGAAGTCCGACAGCTTGTTCCGCATAAAATCAAGCACAGCAAGGCTAAACGCCCGGCCCTTCTCCGTATTAATGGTAACGTCCTCTCCTAAAAAGTTCTGTAGACATTCATTCATACCCACAAGCCCAATAGTGTTGAAATGGTTGTCAAACGTCTTCAGGTAACGTTTGGTGTAGGGGAAAAGGCCTCTCTCTAAAAGACGATTCACTAACTTTCGTTTAATAGAAAGACTTTCCTTTGCCAGTCTCATCAAATCTTCAAGTCGTTTGTAAAAATCCTTCTCGTTCTTTGCAAGGTAGCCGATACGCGGTAGATTGATAGTAACAACACCGAGAGAACCAGTGAGCTCGTCTGATCCGAAAAGCCCACCCCCGCGTTTGCGAAGTTCCCGCTTGTCTAATCGCAACCTACAACACATACTTCGTACGTCCCCCGGGTTGAGGCTAGAATTGACGAAATTTTGAAAATATGGAGTACCATAACGGGCAGTCATTTCAAAGAGCAGGCGGGCGTTTTCGCTGTCCCAATCAAAGTCCGGAGTGATATTGTAGGTCGGGATGGGGTACTGAAAACCACGTCCTTCCGCATCCCCTTCAAGCATAAGCTCGATGAACAAGCGATTCACGCGGTCCATTTCCGGCTTACAGTCCCCGTACGTAAAGTCCATTTCTTCACCACCCACGACTGCTTTCATATCCTTGATGTCTTCAGGACAGTTCCAGTCTAAGGTGATGTTGGTGAATGGCGCCTGACTCCCCCATCTACTCGGGGTATTCACCCCGAACACGAAACTTTGCAGGCATTGTTTTATTTCTTTATCCCTCAAGTTATCGGCACGTACAAAGGGAGCAATATAAGTATCAAAGGACGAAAAAGCCTGCGCGCCCGCCCACTCGTTCTGAAGGCAGCCTAAAAAGTTGACCGCCTGTTGCATTAGTGTCGAAAGGTGTTTCGCCGGCTTGCTGGTGATTTTATCCGCAACACCGCCCAGCCCTTCGGCGATAAGTTGCCGCAGGGACCAACCAGCGCAGTAGCCGGAAAACATAGACAGGTCGTGAATGTGAAAATCCGCGTTACGGTGCGCTTCTGCGATTTCCGGCGTGTATACATTTTTGAGCCAGTAATTTGCGGTAATGGTACCAGAATTATGCAAAATCAAGCCACCCAACGAATAGTTGACATTGGCGTTTTCATTGACCCGCCAGTCTTCCTGCTTCAGGTAGCCATCCATCGTGGAATCAATGTCTAACATAAGCCGCTTTACATCTCGCATTGCTTCATGCTTAGCACGATAAAGGATGTACGCCTTTGCCACTACGACTTCCTTTGTCTCGACGAGGGCGTTTTCAACTAAATCTTGAATCTCTTCAATAGCAGGAATCGAATTTAGATGACGGGACTCCATCATTTCGCCAATCATCTCCTCAACGCGAGCGGTAATCGACTCAATTCTGTCTGCTCTTTTGCCGACGGATTTTCTCTCAACTGCCGTAAATGCTTTAGTTATAGCATTCTTTATCTTATCACGATCGTAGGTTTCAATTTCCCCAGACCGCTTGACCACATACTTTATCATTTTTCTCCTCTGATGATGAGGATTAGGATGCCGATTAGAAAGTCTTTGATAGACTTTCAACAACGCTGATCCATACCTCCGTTCTTTACTCCTTTCCCTAATTTCTGTATTTCCTCAACGAATTCGTCTATGGTTTCAAAACGACGGTACACAGAAGCGAAGCGGATATAGGCGACTTTATCTAACTCGTTCAACTTCTCCATTACCAAATCACCTATGACGCTTGCCATTATCTCATTACTTGTCTTGCCTATCATCGCGGTAGCATCCTCGACCTCATTCACCAGACTTTCAACATTCATTTGAGATACAGGACGTTTTTCCACCGACCTCTGGATGCCACGCTCAATTTTAGCCCGCTCAAAAGGCTCGCGCCTACCATCTTTTTTAATGACCATAAAAGGTTTAACGTCAATTCTTTCGTAACTAGTAAACCTAAACCCACAACTCAAACACTCCCGCCGCCGGCGTACCGCATCCCCGGCCGCCAGTGTACGCGAGTTCGTTACTTTGTCGTCAAGACTACCACAATTTGGACAACGCATAGTTTCTCCTCCAAGTCTTTGTCTTATAAAGAAATGTATTTTCGACATCTACAATATGTAGTGTTTTTTACAGCTTTATTCCAATCAAATATAGTATATATAGTATCATCTTTTTATGCAAGAGGGTTTGACGCTTTTCTTGAAAAAATACCAATGTATTATGTAATATTTCACTCTATTGGTGTCTAGAAAATCATACAAATGTCTCTTGTATAATCTTCTAAAAACGAATAGGATGAAAAAGTATGGAGGAATTATGAAGAATATAATATCTTTTCTTCTTCTTTATGTGATAATCCTGTTTAGTCTTTTCGGATGTGGGCGTTCTGCAAAGATAGACTATCGGATGAACGTTGCCGGACCAGATAACGGGAATTATTTCAATTGGAGCGCAAAAAACGTAACGGTGAGGGACGCTTTTGACCCGTCTGCACCAGGAGAAAATGGTACCACTGGCGCGAGTAAAGCCAAGTCTACTACCCGCTTCGATGCGGCTGTCACCTACGTTATCTCATCAAACACGGTGAAACACACAGGCTACGCCCTATCATCGGGCTTACGCGGACTATTTCTTTATGCGGTCGCACCGGATGTCATTCGCGTCAACGACCAGTTGTCCGTAACAGCTAACGATAAGGAGTTGACCATCCGCTATATTCATCGCGACTCCGCGTATGAAATCAAGACCGATGCGGCAGGCAAAATAAACGTAACCACAGCATGCAAAATCGCCCGCGGTGTCTGCTCAACAGAGGATCAACGCACATTCACTTTGAAGCCAGACTTCTCGAAGACAGGCTCCGCATCATCCGATATGGGCGATTTTGACTGGTCAAAGGCTGTGTTTACGACGGATGCATCCAGTGAAGACTCAACGCATCACTACGTTGGTTCGCTTGATGCTGAATTCGCTAACAACGTTCTCACCATTAAAGGTTCACTGAAAGAAACGAGGTAATCGCCGACTGAGTCATTGTATCGCATCTTTCATTAAAAACATCGCCCGCGTGCCCCCGTACCCATACCCACTCAACAGAAAGTGAAAAGCCGTCCAGTCGTAGCCATAGGTCTTTGTTTTTTACCGGTGTCTTGGCGGCTGTAATCCATCCATTCTTCTTCCATGTATATATCCATGAAGTTATACCCTGACGGACATATTGTGAATCCGTGAAGACGACGAAGTTCATGCCGACAGTGTTCATAGCGGATGCGGCTTCCAAGGCGTTTATCACTGCGAGAAGTTCCATACGGTTATTTGTAGTATTTTTATCCCCGCCAGACTTTTCCTCGATTATGCGTTTTGATTCGTCAAGTATGACGTAAGCCCAGCCGCCAGGTCCTGGATTCCCATGGCATCCGCCGTCCGTATAGATATCTATTTGCATAGCGCTGCCTTTAGCAGAGACAGACACTTTTTCACCCGTGCAAGAGCCTTCTCTTCGCCTAGCAGACGGAGGCTGCCAAGAAGCGGAGGACTTACCCTTGCTCCAGTTATCGCTACACGAAGGGGCATCATCAGATCTCCGAGCTTTACACCAACGGAAGCCGCTGCCTTAGCCGATTCTTCTTTGAAAGAAGCTTCTGCTTCCTCGTCGCTTTTTTTGCATACTATGGAAATAAGAGATCTGCCCAGCTCCAACAATTCCACAGTCTTGGCAAGACTCGCCTTTCTCGGAAAGAATTCTGATGGCTCTGGTAAAGGCGGATCTTCAAACAAATAGGCAATTTTTGATGGAATCTCTGACAAGAGCGAAACTCTCTCTCTTATAAGCGCCATTGCGTCGATAAAAAGTGCTGTGTTTTCTTTTATTAACCCCTTGCAATAGGGCAAGGCGAGTTCGGACAGCTCTTCATTACTCTTCGCTCTGATATACAGCCCGTTGAACCAGTCAAGTTTCTTATAATCAAAGACGGCCGGTGCTTTGTTGAGCTTATCAATATTAAATAAAGCGGCGAGTTCTTCGAGTGTGTAGACGTCTCTACCTTCTTCGTAAGACGCGCCCAGTAGTGCTATGTAGTTTAACAACGCTTCGGGAAGGTAGCCCTGCCGCCTAAATTCATCAATGCTAGTAGCGCCGTGCCGCTTGCTCAATTTCTTGCCGTCATTCCCCATAACCATAGGCAAGTGGCAAAATTTAGGTGGTTCCCAACCGAAACTTTCGTAGATTATCGTGTGCAGTGGCGCTGAGGGAAGCCATTCTTGGGCGCGGAGCACATGAGTTACGCCCATTAGGTGGTCGTCAACTACATTCGCCAAATGATATGTAGGGAAGCCGTCTGATTTAAGCAGAACTGGGTCTGGATTTACGTCTTCGTTCTTCCATTGTATATCGCCTAAAAGGTGGTCGTGAAAATGGGTAGATTGTCCCAAGGGGATCTTCAGCCTGATGACGTATGCTTCTCCGTTTTTTACCCGCGACCCCGCAATGTCTTTGGAGATATTGCGGCAGAACCTATCGTAGCCAGTTTCGCTTGAATGGGCGGACTCTCGTTCTTTCCTCAAATTCTCGAGCCTTCCTGTAGAACAGAAGCAATGATAGGCTTTGTCTTTGTCGAGCAATTCCTGTGCAGCTTTTTGATAAAGGACGACACGTTCTGATTGGATATAGGGAGCGTAAGATCCACCCACATCTGGACCCTCGTCCCAATGAAATCCAAGCCATTGGAACGTATCAAATAAATTTTGAATAAATACCGGCTCTGACCGTGTTTGGTCTGTGTCTTCTATTCGTAAGATGAATGAGCCGCCTTGAGATTTTGCGAAAAGGTAATTGAACAACGCGGTCCGCACCCCGCCTATGTGTTGTAATCCGGTGGGGCTTGGCGCGTAACGATTTCTTATTTCCATAGGATAAGGATAGCGCAAAACAGGTGAAATGTTCAAGGTACAGTGAGAGTCCGTCGTCGGAGTGTAATACTTGGGGTGATATGCAAAGTAAGATGAATTCTCAAACAAAGCCATATCTACCGCTAATTATTTTTTATACTTAATATTTCACAAACTATTTTCATGATAACTTTTTTCCTTATGTAAACAAAAGGGCGGCGAAACCGCCCTGATATATTTTTATGGAATAATTGCCTTATAAATTTCACCCCACGGGCCTTTGTCTCCTTTGTTATTTTCCCACCGGGGACAAATGTATAAAGCCTTGCCCCTTTCCGTTTCATCAAAGGTAAACGTATAAGGGCTTGCCGTATCAAAGGCGGAATTTTTAAGGTCTTCCACTGATAACGGCGGATTATCCAATAATCCCCACCGCAATTCAACGCCGTGAACATGAGCAGGTTTGCCCCGTTTTTTGCTTCCGGCGTCTCGAAAAGCGGCAGTAACCTGCCTAATGATTGAACTGTCCAATTCGATTTCCGGGATTGTTGTCGGTACCGGAACCGGGGTTCTAGTTGAATCATGCAACGGCAACCCCATATTTTTCTTGTCGGTATCCGAAACCGCCGGATTATAGGTCAAATACGCTTTAATGAAAAACCGAAGGCTCTGCGTTAAGGCTTCTTTTGCCTCATTTTTATTCAAAACGTCTACTTTTCCACGGTTCGGGTTCTGCGCCGCCTCAAAAGCCGTCTCATAGGTGGTAAAAAGCCCCTGAATTGGCGTTAAAGCCTCTTGTGGAATGTTGAAAGCCATTAATTTAGGGCTTACATACGCCAAAAGCGTCTTTGCCCATTCCAAAAACACCCCATCCGAATGGGGAATGAAGTCTCCTGCCATAATTTCGCTCCTATTTACAAAAAATTTATATACTCCCAACACCGGGGGTATTCTACCGTAATTCCGTAGAATTCTACGAAACTTCCATAGAGTTCTACAATAGTTCTGTAGAGTTCTACGAAACATCTGTAGCATTCTACCGGGCTTCCGTAGTATTCTACAGAACCTCTATAGAATTCTAGGAAATATCTGTGGAGTTCTACAGGGTTTCCATAGAGTTCTACAGAAGTTCCGTAGAACATCAAAAAACCTCGTCTATCTTGCCAGTTTGAATATAGCAATAGCCCCCCCGCAGAACAAATGAAAACACTACCGCCCCGATAACCAGATCGGGGATCCTGTTCTGTAAAAAACACACCAAAACGGCAGCGGCAATAACATCATTTAAAGTGAATATTTGACTTGATTTAATATGCACTTCCTTTGTTTTTGATTTGCCGAGTAAAATCATTGAAGCGGTATTTCCCGAAAAGGCAATGCAGGAAAGGATAACCATTATCAGAGGATTGGGTATCGCTTCCGCTTCAATGAAACGCCTAACCACTTCCACAAAACCTCATAACGCAAGGGCTAATTGAAAAACACCGCTGACTTTTGCGATACGCTTTTTTACCTGCAATGTTCCGGCGATAGCGTAAAGGCTTAACCCGTATACAAAAGCGTCTGAAAGTTCATCAAGGGCATCCGCTACCAAACCCATTGATTGGGCGATAAGCCCAAAAATAATTTCACCTGCAAAGACGGAAAAATTGATAACAAGTACCGTCCACAACAATTTCCTATCGGTAATATCGTCATCAGCGGTAATTGTCCCATCGTAGGGACCGCTTTCCGTTATAGTGTCGCCGAAGTTCAGCGAAGCGATTGCCGTTTTTATGGCTTCCAGTCCGCCCTCATGAAAAACCGTGAGGCTACGGTTTTCCAGATCAAAAGACAGTTCTTTTATGGTGCTTAATCCAGCCAGTTTCATCCGCACCATCTGTTCCTCCGCGGGCAGTCCATGTCTTTTGCATAAAATTGTGTCTTATCCATAAAAATTCCCCTAAAATATTATACTATGATTCGTATAATTGTTACAGTTGTTGCGATCGCTAACCGGTACAATCGTTGCAATCGTTAATCACTGCGGTCCTGAATGAGTGGAATCGCCAGCGGACACTGTCCGAGTTCGTATCGTTTCCCGTACACGGCGACTGTAATCGGTGCCTCTGCCTCGAAGACGGCCTCGCATCTGGAGACGCTCACCTGTAAACGTGCCTTCCGGTAACGGAGCGTGAAGCAATAACGCTTCCACGTGGATGGAATACTGGGACTGAACGCTAAAACCTGTCCGTCGCTCCGCAAACCACCAAAGCCGTAGACGATGTTTACCCAGGCTGCGGCGATGCTTGTGGTGTGCAAGCCTTCGCCGGTGTTGCGGTTGTAATTATCCAAATCCATGCGGGCGGCGAAGCCAAAAAAGCGAAAAGCCTCTTCATATTCGCCCAATTCAGACGCAAAGATTGAATGTATAGACGGAGACAGACTCGATTCGTGTATGCAACGCGGTTCGTATAGCTCGTAGTTCGCCTTCTTCACGGCAAGGGGGAAATCTTGATTGAATAGAAAAAGAAGCATGAGTACATCCGGCTGTTTTATCATG
Organism: Treponema sp.; assembly: GCA_031255285.1. Lineage (GTDB taxonomy): Bacteria > Spirochaetota > Spirochaetia > Treponematales > Breznakiellaceae > JAIRKH01. The sequence goes on from JAIRSU010000026.1 coordinate 38,740, forward strand.
TCAAAACGGTAGATGCGGTCGTATGACCAATGACTGTAAAGCGGGAAATCGGTTACCGGAATGGCGTGAATGTCGAGATGCGGCAGAGTAAAATACCCTTCATGTTGCTCAAAGAGTTTGGTTTCCTGGTTAAAAAGAATAATCATCTTTTCCGCGGCTATGCCGAAAGTTTCTAGTTCTGTGTCTGTCAAAGCGGTTTTTCCCACTAATGCCTGATAAAGCATGGGTGCCGTCCTTTTCACATCCGAAACAACAGCTACAGTGTATTCAAAAGTCTTCTTTGCCATAAAGTTCGTGTAACAGTTATTGTTGACCATCATGTGGAATTCATCCGGACCCATAACCGCATAGAACCCAAAGCCGCTATGGTCCGCGTTCCATGCGCCCCTGCTTACAAGAAAGCGGCTTATCTCAACGAGCATTTCAGCGCCATGAGTAAAGAGGAATTCGTGGTCCCCGCTCACAGCCGCATAATGCCTGATGCCGTAAGCTACCGCAGTTGAAGGCTGAAACTGAAGACTTGCGTGCTGCCAGAGCGCACAGGCTTCTTCGCCGTTCAGCGTGGCAATGGGGTAACACGCGCCCGCGCAGTCAAGCTGCCTTGCCCGCTCTTTTGCCGCAGACAAGCCCGCGTATCGGTATTCAAGCAGGTTTTTCGCGGCTTTGAGATTGGAAAACAGGAAGAACGGTAGGCAATAAGTCTCCGTATCCCAGAACGTATGCCCGTTGTAAGCTTCCCCTGTTAAGCCTTTGGCTCCAATGTTGTTCGAGGGATCAGCACCGTGATAGGTTTGGTGCATCTGGAATATGCAGAAACGGATGCCCTGCTGGTTCTTCTCGTCTCCTTCAATCACAATGTCGCTGTCCTGCCATACTTTTCCCCAATACGCGGTCTGGTTCGCAAGCGCTTGTGCGAATGTCTTCTCATCACGCCTGCGTAAAACCTCCCAGCAATTCTCCCATACGATTTCACCGTCCGCACTTTTCTCTTTTTCCACATAATTATAAATACTTTTTTCAACAAAAGTCTCGGTTCCGGGGGGCAAGGAAAAGGTAAATCGAAAGCCCGCTGCTTTTTCCGCTTCCAGTCTTTCTACAGACGCCCCCGCCCCAGCTATGTAGGTGAAACCGGAGAAAAGGCAGCGCCCAGAGTTCCCAGCAGCATTGGTTCTGGCTTGAACCGCCACTCCTTTTTCAAACCATGCACGTTTCTCCATTTCCCAGTACTGTTTGCTGTTTCCATGAGTCGTATCAAAAGTATTCGCAATCTCAATCTCAACGGAAACCGCCTCTTTTGCTTTGCTGTCAAGGGACACAGCTATCTTTTGATAGCCTGTTTTAGGCTCTTCCATGCTGAGAAGTCGCAGGAAGGTTAGTTTCACAGTTCCCCATTGAGTCTGCCAATCAAGGTTCCGTGTCAAGAGTCCATTTTTCATGTCAAGTTCACGTCTGAAGTTCTTGATAGGACAGGTGCCCATGTCAAAGACTTGTCCATTGACCGAGACTTTTGCCCATAGCCAATCAACCGCGTTTACCATGAAATGGGTCTTGGAAACGACGCCTTTGTAGGCGATGCCTTGTATCGGTTCTTCTACATAAACGCCGTTAAAGTAACAGCCTCTCAGAGTGGGTACGCAGATGCCTTCTTCGGCGTAGCCACGTGCGCCCATATATTCGTTACCGAGTGAAAAGATTGACTCGGACGCAAGATTTCTGTCTTTATGCCAGCCTTCTTCGATGATTCTCCATGGATTGCATAAAAGATATGTGTCCGCGTATTTTGTCGCCATTGTGTTATCCTTTGATATTGATATTATTTGTTGAGTATTGGGAGCAACGTCTTCTCTAACAAGAGTAAAACTCTTGATAGTTTCGATCGGAATTTTGGTACAAATCCCTTTGGGGCTTTAGTACAAACGCTATCCTTTAATCCCACTTTGCATTGAAACTTGGGTTATCTGTTTTTGAAACACGAAGAAAATGACTATAGGTGGTAGAACCGCGAATACGATGCTTCTCAAGATGTCAACGTCGTTAGCCCTGCTCGTTCTAAACTGGAACAGGCGCACCATAACGGTCTCAAGCGATGTATTTTTAAGTGTGAGGTAGGGCAAGAGGAAGTCCGACCATGCAACGTTCACTGCATACATGATGACCACCATGATGATAGCCTGACTCAAGGGAACCGCGATTTTGCTAAAAATAGACAGGTCGGATGCGCCGTCTATTTTCGCAGCTTCTATAAGCGATTGAGGAAGCGCGTCAAAGAAGTTCTTGAACAGTACCACATAAAAGGCATTGGCACCTATGCTGAACCACAGCGGAATAAAGGAACCAGTGAGTCTCAAGCGGGCTATGTTTATAAACAACGGTACGATACTTGTAGTAGCCGGTATCAATAGTGCCCACATCACCAGTACATGGACGATTTTATGTCCTTTAGGTTTGATTTTTGATAGGGCATAGCCTAATAAACCATTGAATAGCACGGCACATACTACACTGCCGAGTACTGAAATAAGGGAATTAACATAGTAGCGTGCAAAATGTAACTGGTTCCACGTTATTAAGTAGTTGTTAAAATTAAATTTCGACGGCAATATCGTCGGTTCCCGCACAAACTCGCGTATTTCCTTGAAACCTTGCAAGATGACCCATACGAGGGGCGCGGCGCATAAAAGCGCAGCGAATATGGCCGCAACAACGACAAGACGATAGATAATCCGTACGCTCCGCGTCTTAAAGTCAAATTCCCTGATAACGCCGTTATTTAGTGTCTTCCTTGTCTCTTCTTTCATCATTTTTATCCTTGCTTTACTCGCTTCTCTCGTTCGGCTTATTCAGCTTGAAATACGATGCCGTAAGTACGATGAGAATCATGCTGATAATCACGGAAACTGCCGAAGCTCGCGGGTAGTTAAACTGCTCAAAAGCGAATTTGAATACCAACTGCATGATCGAGATAGATGCATTGTTCGGTCCCCCATTCGTCATAACAAGAGGTTCGTAGAGTATTTGAAACACGGCGATTATCTGGAGTATCAAGAGAGTACGTGCGAGGTTGTAGATACATGGAATAGTGATATGGCGTATACGCTTCCAGATGCCTGCGCCTTCTATGACGGCCGCCTCGTACAGTTCCGGGTCCACTCCTTGCAGCCCGGCGATATAGAGTAAGGTCGTTGCGCCCGCGCCTTTCCACGTAAGAGTCAGCACGATAAGCGGAATGGTCCATCGCGGGTTTGTGAGCCACGGTTGTGCGTCGATGCCGATATTACGAAGGAGAATATTCAGAATCCCCGTGTCCCCCGGATTGAAAATGTACTTCCACATGAGAACCATGGCCACGCCAGGAATGATGTTGGGTATGTAGATACTCATCTTGAAGAACGATTTACCCTGTCGTATTTCGTTGATGAGTATGGCAAGGGCTATAGGAACCAGAAACCCAATCACGAGTGACCATAGGGTATACACGAAGGTATTCCGCAGGGCTGGGAGGAAATCCGGATGCTGAAATACATCCGTATAGTTTTTAAGCCCTATGAACTGGACAAGCCGTATCCCGTTTGCCTTAAACAAAGAGATTCTTATACTTTCAATCAATGGTTCCCATACGAAAAAGATGAAAAGTGCTACAGACGGCACCATGATAAGCCATCCGGAAAGATTCTTTTTGAATTCTTGTTGTAACGGCTTACTAGTATTTTTCATATACTGCCTTTGTATAAATAAATAGAGGGGCGGTATTCCGCTCCTCTACACCCTCTTACAGATTATCCAGAATTTTTTGGAAATTTAGTTGAGCGGTATCCAATAAAGCTTTGACGTCCGCATTTCTATCCGTAACAACCGCTTGCAGTACCTTGGTCAATTCCGTATACAGGTCTTGAGCGTCGTATTCTTCGGTTTTAAGATTGGATGGCTTAGAAACCATCGCGTAGTAGTCATTATAAAGCCTCATATCGACGTTACGGTACTTATCTATGGCATCCTGTTGGGCTTTAAGGAAATCCGAATCTGTCCATGCGGGAAAAGTTGGAATGACCGGTACTCCCTCATTTCGCCGCATCTGCGCATCTGCTTCTAGTCCCGCGATAGACTCCGGCGTTACCACTGGTGCCTTACCCATAATCTCAAGGTACCGGAGCGCAGCTTGAACCTCACCTGATGTCGCGTTTGCGGCGAACATATAAGGCGTGCCTCCCATGAGGGAGAATTGCCCCTTTGGACCCGCCGGCAATGGTACAAGCGCCAAGTCTCTGACCGGAAGTCCATTAGCCATAGTCGGCTGATTGACCGCGTCTTGAGCCCCTATGTACATCGCAGCCTTACCCGTGGCTATGGCTTGAAAGCCGCTTGACCAATCCTCGCTTGTAGGGTCGGCCGTCAGCACATCGTACTTCCATTTGAGGTCTTTCACATAATTCATCGCGGCGACAACTTCAGACGTGTTGACTTGGGCTATCCATTTACCATTTCTTTGAACCGTGAACTGTGCTCCAAAACTCCAAGCTATATTAGTGAAATGCCACCCTCCCGCATTATCTCGTGCAAGAAGACAGAAGCCGGCGCTACCGGTTTGCTGTTTGATCGTCTGTGCGGTGGTTGCGAGTTCGTCCCAAGTTTTGGGGTATTTTGGGATGCCGTTACCGTCTACGAGTCCGGCGGCGCGGAAAAGTTCCACATTCAACATAAGACCGAGCGCGTAGGCGTCTCGTGGGATACCGTAGATTTTGCCGTTCTGAGACAGAAGCGCCAGAATAGATGAGTTCATCTTCTTGTCCCAGCCAAGGGTTTTGACTTCTGTAGTAATATCCTTGACAAACCCACCGTTGATAAGCTTCTGCGGCTCTGTGTACCAAGTTTCAAATATGGTAGGCACCTGTCCCGCTTCAGCCATAGGCACAAACGTGTCGGTAGCATACCGGTATTGAGCTGGTAATATCGTATAGTCAGGATATCTTGCGCTGAAATCAGCTATCCATTTCTGATGTTGAGCGATTTCACCAGACAGAGTATCTTCAGGATAGATACCCAGCTTCACCGTCACCTTACCTGTCGGCTTATCATCATTCCCGATGGTAAACGCCGTACTCACCAAGCATACCATTGCTACAGCAAACGCAATGAGCTTTTTCATACATACCTCCTCATTTGCTCTAAAACCCGATCGTCTAAAACAACGAAGAGGATTTCAGAACAATACTATAATTTAAGAGTTTAACGTTAAACTCTTAAATTATTATAAAAGTGTTTTTTAAGAGTTGTCAACAAGTTTTTTTACTTTTTTGTAAAAATATCTTTGTTTTAGCATTGGCGATAAAAAGAAACACAGTGGACTATTGTTCTACAAGTTCTGACGGGCATGAAGCGGGTTCAGGTTTTTTGGTCCATGACGATAGTACCGCAATCACAAGCGGGATAAAGGCGGACGCGAGCAGTCCGAAGCCAAGTTGCGTTTTTTGTGAAAAAAACGCCCAATACACAGTTGTGGTCAGTATCGTAAGAAGTGGAATCCCAGATAAGCATAAAGAACAGACGGCAAACTTACACCAGACTTTACATGGTTTGGAGACAACACCCACGCCGAGACTAATAAAGAAGGAAGCGCCCACCGCAAGTATACTCCAAAGCAAGGGGATTAACACGAGTCGGCTGGGATCATCTTCTTCAAGCCACTCGACGCCCCGCATTATAGCGCAAGGCATGAGCCAAAGAAGGGCGAAACTTGCAAATCCATGCGGGTCTTTTGCCAACCGCAGCAACAAGAAAAGTGCATAGAAGATCATCGGCAACAGAACAGGCGCACCCGTCAAGTCCACGAATATTTCAAGCCACCGTGAAAATCCAAACGCTCCTCCTTCCACAAACGTTCCATAAAAAAAAATAAAAACCGCGACAGCGCTCCCGAAAATAACAGCCCATACGTCGCTGGTGCCTACTCTACCCTGCGAGATGCTCTGCCAAAAAAGAAAAAACAGCGGTATCCACAAAAAACAAAATACGCTTATCACCAAAGAATCTCCATTTGAACGCCGTTCTTTTCTGCGATTAGGGTAGACATTGGAATCGTTACGTGACCTGCACCGACCACCCCCAAGTCCAACTTCACACCATCTGTAGAGATAAGGCGGAATTGAGCCGTGCCTTTCGGGATGGAAAATCGCAGGCTGAAATGGTAACCTTCCAAAACCGCTACAGCAAGACTATTCAAATCCGGGTCAATTTCCCATTCTCCCCATAAGACCATTAACAGTTTATTGTTTCCATTCTCTTGGGAATAAACGACTCTTTGACCCGTCCCAGACAAAAACCGAATCAAAGCATCTAGTGTTGAGAATTTCAGCTTGACAGCCACGACGACTTGGGCGTTCTCATCCTGCGGAGCACGCCCCGCTTCGGTTTTTGCCGAGAAAGAGATGAGTCGTAGTCCGTCGATACGATTGACGCTCCGCTCAAAGTCCATCTTACTCACAGGAATAGGCGGACGCATCTCATTCCCGTCCAACTCTCCCAATCTGTAGAGCGATTCCAAGATGCGGTATTCGAGGGTCAACACACCGCTCCCATCAGATTTCATAGCAATATCGGCGTTCACACTCACGCACCCATTCAAGCAGAGAACCACGACTGCAAATAATAACAGCTTCTTCATAATCTATCCTTAAAATTCTTCCGAATGGATCGCCACATCTTGAACACGCACTGGCGTTTCGGTTTCTATAGTTTGAAATGCCTTATTCATAACAGTTTCACCGAATTCCTTTGAATTCGATACCACTGCTGCGCCTATTTGGGAAAAGGAAAGTGAATCTTGTAAATCCACCTCCGCGGCGCTCATGCGGAAACGCTTCTGTAGTTTATCTTTTATGGATCGGATAATTCGACGTTTTTCTTTTATACTATCCACACCGGGGATTTCAAAAATAACCTGCATCATGGAAACTATCATTATAAACATTATATCAATAGCCGCAGTTTAGTCAAGCAGGCAGGCACAACCTATTGGAAGGGGGGCGCGATCATAAGTGTACCGCCATCGACTGCGTTCCGTACTGCGCTCCATAATCAAGACTACAAGCAAGCAACGCAATTAAAATGTTAAGTGATTTGCAAGCGTCCCTGATATAAAAAGACAGGGCAGCAACAGCGGCTTGCTGGTTTTGTTGCTTTCAGACTAACTAATACGACGCTTCAAGAACAGGTTGAGGCTGATGAACAGAGCGAACACGAAGAAGCCGCCTGGCGGCAGGGTAAAGAATAGAATAGGAGAAAAGGAGTCTGGCAAGACCTGATACCCTAAAATAGCGCCACTTCCCAAGAGCTCCCTGACAACCGAAATGCCCGCAAGCACCCATGTATAACCGAGTCCCATGCCCAGAGCGTCTGGTACCACCGCGGAGAGTGGCTTTTTGGATGCAAAACCTTCCACCCGTCCCATAATGATACAGTTTACCACGATAAGCGGAATAAATACGCCCATTGCTTTGGACAAATCCGGAAACCATGCCTTCAGTACATAGTCTATGATAGTAGTGAATGCCGCTATTACGATGATGAAGACAGGGATACGTACCGAGTCTGGTATGAATTTACGAAAAAGACTGATGACCGCTTCCGACATGAGCAAGACAAAGGTCATGGACAACCCCATACCGATGCCGTTTTCCACGGTCGTCGTAACTGCGAGAGATGAACATAACCCAATCATCAAGGCCAAAAGCGGGTTTTCATTTATCAAGCCATTTGTGAATATTCTTATAAATTGTTTCATATTGTTTAAAGGGCAAAGTTGGACATTGAGGTATGAAAATTAAGTCTTAACTTCTCATACCTCGTTTCCTATTCTCTGCCCCTCCTCTCCTCCTTATTTCAAATACGTCGCTGCCGCATCTGCTGAAGCTTTAACCACATTGGCGACGCCTCGGCTCGTAATAGTCGATGCCGTGATGGCGGCTATGTCGTGCTTCACTTCAAAAGGTTCGGATACAGACTTACCAGAAAACTGCCCGGTAAAAGTGATTTTCTTCACCTTATCCACGTAATAGGTAGGCGAGGCCGCATTTGCGCCTAAACCCGGAGTATCGGTATGTTCCAAAATTTTAACACGGGTGATTTTCCCATCTACGCCCACACCGGTCAAAACTTTGATGGGTCCTCCGTAGCTTGGTCCCGTTGCCTGAACCGCAAGCCCCAGTACCACATTCGCCTTTTTCACTACATAGACAGTCTGGAAGACGATAGCGTTTGCAGGGCTTTCTACCTCTGCTGTGACGTCTGAGAATCCATCCATTCCAGAGAAAAGATCCGCCAAAGCCGCTTTCAAGTCAGCCTCTTGCCGTTCTTCAATGACCGTTCTCGTACCGCTGTAAACAAAAGCCAAACCCACACAAGCGATGGTCGCGTAGAAGGCGAGTGTGCAACCAAGTTTTAGCATATTTTTCATCGTTATTCCTTATTCCTGACAAATCCGTATTTCCGCGGCAAGAGTCGGTTGAGGAAGGGAGTTACGGCATTCATAATGAGCAGACCATAGGTAACGCCTTCTGGGAAGGCACCCCATTTGCGTATCAACACTGTGATGATACCCGCGCCTACGCCGAAAATGAACTTGCCTTTAGCGGTAAGAGGCGTAGTTGTATAGTCGGTCGCCATGAAGACTGCGCCAAAGAATACACCTCCACCCAAGATACCAATGAACGGGTCAAGCCCCAAACACAGGGACATGACAATGACCGCGCCAAGCATACCGATAGGTGTGCGCCAGTCTATGGTTTTGGTGAGAAGGAGGAAGACTGCGCCTGTCAGAATCAATAGGATGGAGGTTTCACCGATACATCCAGCATGGTTACCCCAGAACAGGACCGCTACTAAATCGCCCCAATTATTAGGCAGACCTGCCGCTAACAACAATTTTGATACGCCGCCCATAACCGCGTCCCCACTGACAGTTACGACTTCGGCCGCACCCATCTTCATCGCACCGAGCGGGGTGGCGGTTGTTACGGCATCTGTCAGGGATGAAGCAAAGCCGGCTATGTCTGTAGGCTTATTCCACGTGGTCATGGCGGATGGAAAACTCATCAAGAGGAAAGCGCGTCCGGTCAATGCAGGATTGAACACGTTTGCACCCAGTCCTCCGAAGAATTCCTTGGCAACAACGACGGCGAATATTGCGCCGAGCGCGGTCATCCAGAACGGGACGCCGGGCGGTAGAACCAGTGCCAAGAGCAACCCGCTTACAACCGCGGACAAGTCTTTCACACGGATGTCCTGCTTCACGGCGAACCGAAAAAGCGCCTCCGCCCCAACTGCCGCGCCAACCGAGACAGCTATGTTGATAAGCGCCGGCAGTCCAAATATGACAATGCCGAACACAGAGGCAGGCGCAAGTGCTATAAGCACATTTCGCATGAGTTGCGTAGAATTCACCGGTGAAGCTAGATGTGGACTTGAAGAAAGAAGCAAACTTTGATTATTCATTTTTCTCCATTAATAGTAATTACTAATAATAAATGATTTACGATTCTTTGACAAGAGGATAGCGTAAGAAATATGGGAAAATTCGTGGGTTTTGAAGAGTGTGTAACTTTCATAAATTTTTACTTGCCGAAGGTCCCAAGATGCGGGTAACATAGTAATTTGAAACTATTGACTTCTTTCTCCCATATAATTATATTATATCAGTTATGGCAAAGCGTGATTATTATGAAGTCTTGGGCGTACAGAAGAATGCTACAAAAGATGAGATAAAGAAGGCGTACCGTAAGCTGGCTGTGCAGTACCATCCTGACAAAAACCCCGGAAACAAAGAAGCGGAAGAGAAATTCAAGGAAGCCACCAGCGCCTATGAAGTACTGGGCGACGATGAAAAGAAAGCCGCTTATGACAAATTTGGGTTTTCAGGCGTTGAGGGTATGAGCGGAGGGCAGGATTTCTCTCAGACTTTTCGCGGATTTGAAGACATATTCGGAGGAGATTTTTCCAACTTCTCCAGTATATTTGATATGTTCACGAATGGAGGCGGGAGGCGTTATGGCGGCGGTTCCAGTGTACGCCAGGGGGAAAACCTCCGCTACGATATGGAGATTTCGTTCAAAGACGCGGTCTTCGGTACCAAAGTTGAAATTCAGTACACCCATACCGAAGCGTGTACATCTTGTAAGGGAAGCGGAGCGGCAAATGGTTCAAGTAGAACGGTCTGTCCCAACTGCAAAGGCTCCGGTCAGGTACGGCGCAGCCAAGGTTTCTTTACAATGGCGTCCACCTGCCTCACATGCGGCGGCGAAGGGTATATCAACGAACACCCTTGCAAGGAATGCGGCGGCGCAGGCGCTCAAAAAAAACGCCAGAAACTCGCGGTAACTATTCCGGCAGGTGTAGAGAACGGCAAGAAAGTCATCATCCCCAAACAAGGTAACGCTGGTGTAAATGGAGGTCCTGCCGGCGACCTCTACGTGTTCATCCACGTCAAACCCCATGAATACTTCGAGCGCAGTGACCACGACCTCTACTGCGCTGTGCCCATCTCCATAACGCAAGCCGCCTTAGGCGCGGAAATCCGCGTCTCTACTCTGGGCGGCAAGACCATCAAGGTTAAGGTCCCGCCTGGAAGCCAAAATGGAAAGATGCTCCGCATACGTGAGGAAGGCGTCCCGTCAGGCGGCTTCTTCGGAGACCTCTACATAAAACTCATCACCAAAGTGCCGGAGAAACTCTCCAGACGCAGCCGTGAACTGCTAGAGGAAATCTCCAGAATAGAAGGCGAAAATGAAACTCCGCAGCCTATTCCTCTTTCAGATTTATCATAAGAAAACGACTCGCAAAGCACCAGTGGTAGAAGCGGGTCCCGTCCGCGGCGCCGAAGCGGAGCCGCTCTATGCAAGACTTCTCCCACACAGAACGCCTCGCCGCTCTCATCAGCAGACGGCGCGTACCGCATCCGCATAAACTAACGCAGCACTCTTTCGGCAATAAAAACTTCCCGCGCCTTTGCGTACGCGGGCAAGCTTGTATGAGCCTTACGCCTGCTTCTTCCTTATGACGGAAAGCCTATACACAGCCGCGAACAGAAACGCGCATCCCGCCATAGCCGCGGCGAATATCTTCATGCCTGCGCCTACATTATTCGCCAATATGTAACTGAAGACAACCGGACCGACGGCCAGCGATATG
>JAIRSU010000001.1 GCA_031255285.1 Treponema sp.
ATCAGTAAAAATTTTACAAGGAGGCAAAAGATATAAGATGTGTTTTTTCACCGGTTTTCCGTGAATAGGTTTGTTCCTTATGCCAGCAAAACGGCCGCCTCTGAGGAATCAAAGGCGGCCGCCGAATGCCTCTATTATACAACTCGCAGTTCTAACAATATTGTTATTCCATAAACATATTTAGCACCCGTCTGATTGATCCATCAACCACATTAAGTTCGAAAAGATAGCAATACGGCAAAGTATTTGATATAGTATATGTTTTGGGAGAATTAGCGCCATCAACCCACCCATTGGCACTGCTACTCGGATTGTAATTAAACTGGAAGACATGTGTTCCATGTAAAACCGGATGATATGTTTTTTCTTCTGTACCTGAAGTACTGGATCTATTGGCAGTAAGAGTGTACCACCCGTCATCATCACATATCGCTTCTGCTTTGTACACGGTTTTACCAGCCGCTTTTTGAGGAGTATACATATACCAGCCGAAACCTGGTACCTTAACGCCTTTTGCTGTAGAAATATTACTTCTAACAGTACTGTTTATTGCGACTATTCGGTACCAATATTGTTGACCCTCGGCATCTATCAACGCCGTTGTATCATCGTAATAAATGGAAGTGACTGTACTTAAAACCTTAAAAGTTCCCGTTTTTGTTGACGCTCGTGACACCTCATATGATGTTGCGTTAGTTACATTCCCCCAAGACACTCTTAACCCGTTTTTGGAAGTCTCCGAAATTAAGGTTATGTCCGATATTACAGGCGTGGAAGGCTTCGGTATGGCCGTCCATTTGGCGTACAGTGTTATATTTGCGGTAACAGTGTAAGAGGAATTCGCAACGTAAGTCGTCCCCGTACCACTGGAGTTTGTATTCCAGCCCTCAAAGGTGTACCCGGATCTTGTTAATCCGCCGCCGCTGGCAAGCGTTATACTTGAACCGGAAGTTGTCGACTGAGAAGAAGGAGCCGTCCCACTCCCGTTATTCACGCTATATTTTACGGTGTAGGTTGGTAATGCTGTCCACTTGGCGTAGAGCGTTGTATCTGCGGTGACAGAGTAAGAGGAGCCTGCAGTGTAGGTTGTTCCCGTGCCGGAAGAGTTCGTGTTCCAGCCGCCAAAAGTGTACCCGGACTTTGACAATCCGCTCCCACTGGCAAGCGTTACGCTTGAACCAGACGCCGCCGTCTGTGAGGAAGGCGCGGTCCCGCTCCCGCCGTTTACATTATAGCTTACGGTGTATGTGGTCGCTTCCTCATCGCCTCCGTTTTCAACTGTCAGCGTTAACTCTGTGAATGTCAAAGTCGGCTGTTGTGCCGTCCCGGTTCCCGTTTGGAGTACCAGCATGTTTGCCGAAGATGTCGCGTCTGTTGCGGTCTTGGAAGCCGCCAAAGTTACGGTTCCGCTCATTGTGGTGTTCGCCGGGACATTTTCTTTCGCTTTCTGGTACTCTGACAATACATTCCATGAATAGCCGGATGCCTCGCTATTATCAACAAACACCATTTGCAGATAATCCATAGGAACATTTGACACAAATGAATAGGTAATTGTATACGTGTTTCCCACGATTATTCGCCCTCCTTTCAGCAAAGAAGACTCCTGATATGTCTTTTGCCAACCATACTCCCCATTGTTTTCCAACGTGATTTTAATACTGTCATTGCCAGCAGGTTCCCACTTGGCGTAGAGCGTTGTATTTGCGGTGACAGAGTAAGATTCCCTTGCGGCGTAGGTTGTTCCTGTGCCGGAAGAGTTCGTGTTCCAGCCGCCAAAAGTGTACCCGGACTTTGTCAATCCGCTTCCGCTGGCAAGCGTTACACTTGAACCAACCGCCGCCGTCTGTGAAGAAGGTGCGGTTCCGCTCCCGCCGTTTACGCTATACGTTACTGTATACGTGGTCGCTGTGTTAACCGTCCACTTGGCGTAGAGCGTTGTATTTGCGGTGACAGAGTAAGAAGAGTCGGCGGCGTAGGTTGTTCCCGTGCCGGAAGAGTTCGTGTTCCAGCCGCCAAAAGTATACCCTGACTTTGACAATCCGCTCCCGCTGGCAAGCATTACGCTTGAACCAGACGCCGCTGTCTGCGAAGAAGGCGTGGTCCCGCTCCCGCTGTTTACGTTATACGTTACCGTATACGTGTTAACCGTCCACTTGGCGTAGAGCGTTGTATTTGCGGTGACAGAGTAAGAGTCCCTTGCGGCGTAGGTTGTTCCCGTGCCGGAAGAGTTCGTGTTCCAGCCGCCAAAAGTATACCCTGACTTTGACAATCCGCTCCCGCTGGCAAGCGTTACGCTTGAACCAGAAGCCGACGTCTGTGAAGAAGGCGCGGTCCCGCTCCCGCCGTTTACATCATAGCTTACGGTGTATATGGCTATCGTTTCATCACTGCTGTCACAAGCCGTAAGCGTCATTCCGAATGTCAACGCCAGGGTTAACATTCCCATAAAAAACAGTTTGCTTTTCATAACTGTCCTCCTAAAAATAATGCATCTTCCCTACGGAAGATGTAAAAGGACTAACCGTATTGCAATTCCGTCTGAAGCGGCGTAAACTGGCAATGCGTTTAGCAAAGCCCAAAATCGGCGTTGTTCTTGCAGGAATCCTCCGGTTTTGGGCGCCTTTTTACGGAATAAGGGCGGACGTCAACGGACCCCACGGTCCCTTTTTCCCGCCGTTCTCGATTTGGATGGCGAAGTACGCGGTCTTTCCGCTGTCGCCGTACTCGAATTCAATCACGTCTTTTTTCCGCTGGGTGTAAAAGGAACTGTCCAGCGCCTTCGGCGTCGCGGGCGCCTCGCCTCCCGGCGGCACAATGGCGTACCAGATACGGTAGCCTTTGTTCGCCTTGTCGTTGGGGTCGCCGGCCACGTACACGATCCGCAGTCCAAGCTCGTGCCGCCCGACAAGAAAGGTCTCCGCCATGACCTGCGCCGTTGGCGCCGCCGAAGCGGTGTGGGTGGCGTCGGGAGGCTTGAGTCCCAAGCTCACAAGATCCGCCGCAGTGAGGGGCGGTACATAAAAGTACCGCTTCTTGACGTCCCGCATTTTGTCTTTCAAGTTTTGAAAAGCTTCCCTGCATTGGGCGGAAGCCACGGGCGTGCGGGTGGCCTCGTTTTTCGCGGCGGTCAGAGCCGTGTCAGCCGCAGTGGTCAGGGCCGCCAGATCCTGAGTTTCAGTTTCCGGGATATTCCACGCGGCTCCACGAGAATTTAGAGTAGCGACCCAATTCTTCGCCATCGCCAATTGTTCGGTCCGACTCACCGGGAACCAGTCTGATGTGATTGCCATACTATCTCTCCTTAAATATATTGGATAAAAACAGTCAAAAGACCGCTCTTCAGAAGTTTCCCAAAAACCAAGCGAGTTTGGGAAAACGCTCTTGCTCATAGAAGGCGTCCGATGCGTTCCGAGACACATCGAGAACGCGCCAAATTTCGATTTGAACGGGGAAAATTGTGAGATGAAACTTTTAAATTCCGCATTGAAATTTGTAAATTTCAGGACAAAACTTATAAATTCCGTCGTGAAATTTATAAATTTTGAGGCGACAATTTTAGATTGTGAATTAAAATTGATACATTTTGAGGTGAAATTTGTACATATCAGGGCGGAATTTTTAGATTTCGGGATGAAATTTTTTACATTTGATCCGCGTTTATCGCGCCGTAATGCGCTGCGCTTGCGAACATACGCCCTGTATTGCGGCGGCGTTATAGAAACAAACTTTACGCGGGGGGGGGGGAGCCAGCTACGTCACGTTGCGCCGATTTGTACGCTTTGTGAGGATTGTCTGGCGAGACTGGCTTTTGGCTGTTAATCACTGGTAAAACTTTCATTTCTAAGTAGTATAGCGTGTTTTAGGAAAAGATTCAAGGGTAAAAACGATCTAAAAAGCATTTTTTCAAAACCGCCTCCTTATCACTCATAGCGAAAAGTATGCGCCAACAGGCTCCATGTACCCAGTTATCGAGGACGATGTAACGTCCGCTGCGCCCGATTTGGAGGCTTTGAGGAAGCCGCCCCCGTTTGACAAGACTTCGGGAACACATCAACACCGCGCCCATGGACTCGCTCTTTCCTGTATCTTATTAACTATGGATAATATCCATGAAGAAATCATTTTATCAGGAGAACCCTATGTTAGAAGAATACATAGTAAATTATCTTAATTTTTGCAGAAGGCAAAAGAATCTGAGTCCCAATACAGTAAGAGCTTATGGGCTTGACCTTGGGCAATTCAGAAGATTCATCCAAGGAGAAACAATAATCACACGGACGCTCATTCAAAGTTATGTGGAGTTGTTAAACGACGCACACAAACCATCTTCAGTGAAGCGGAAACTCACGGTTTTGAGAACATTCTTTCATTATATAGAGGAGGAATACGGCTATGAGAATCCCTTCTTACGATTCAAATTCAAGATAAAAGAACAGCAGCAACTTCCCCGCCTCATACCAGCAGAGACAATCCAGTCCCTATTCAAGACGCTTTACAAACAGATGACGCTTACGGTTTCAGGAAGCCGCGAATATGCCGAACTGGTGAGGGATGCGGCTATTTTGGAACTTTTATTTGCCACCGGACTACGAGTCTCTGAATTATGCGCCCTATCTAACTCAGACATGGACGTACAGACAGGAAATGTATTTGTGTCAGGCAAAGGAGGAAAAACACGACTCGTTCATGTGACCAACGCGGATGTTATCAAGATTTTGCGTGAATACGCCAGTATATTCAGTACCGCCATTAGAGAAACCGGCTGTTTTTTCATCAATCGAATCAGTAAACCTCTGTCTCCAGACTCGGTCCGCTCAATGATTCAGAGGCGCACAAGAAATGCTCAAATCTCCCTCCGCATCACCCCGCATATGTTTCGCCATTCTTTTGCCACGCTGTTGTTGGAGGAGGGAGTCGATATCCGTTACATTCAACACTTTTTGGGGCATAGTTCCATCATAACTACGCAAATATACACCCATGTCTCCACGAAAAAGCACCGCTCCATCCTATTAGAAAAGCATCCGAGAAACAACATGAGCATAACATAGTAAGCAAATGCGGGATGGAACCTCGACAGCGGTGTCTGGCACCAATAGGCGGACGAAAGTGTCTGGCACCAATAGGTATTTGACAATACCCGCCCTTATTAGGTAGGATAAGAACATGGAAGTAATGCTACGGAAGACCAGCTTTATAGATTATCCCGGGGAAATATCATCTGTTATTTTTTTTACCGGGTGCAACCTTCGCTGCCCCTGGTGTCATAACCGTGAATTGGTGATAGGCGGCGATGAGAAAGGCGCGGTTTTGTTGAACCAAGCTCTGGCGCATATAAAGAAACGCCGCTCTGTGCTAGGCGGAGTTGTCTTGAGCGGAGGAGAACCGACCCTGTACGAGGAATTGCCGCATATTATAGCGAGTATAAAAGATATAGGCTTACCCGTCAAACTTGACACAAACGGCATGAATCCGACCGCGTTAGAGAATCTTTTACAAGAAGCCCCGCCGGATTACATCGCGCTTGACCTCAAATGCGCGCCTGAACGTTACGGCGAACTCTTTAAGACTTCGGCAGCCGCCGCGTGTGCTGGGCAAACTGAAATCGCCTTAAAACAAAGCGCAACTCTCGTCCGTGATTCAGGAATCGCGCATGAATTCCGCACACTTGCCCTGCCGAATGTCGATGAGACGGATATAGAAGCGCTCGCGCCGTTAGTGGATCAAGCCCCTTGGGTATTCAGAGCGTTCAAGACAGGAAACTGCCTTGACCCGCTTTGGGATACATTTGCTGATTCAAAAGTAGAAGATGTTGAGAAGTTAGTAAAAAGAGCAAAGGAACTGGGGAAAAATGCTATAGGAGGAAATCTTGGAGGTGAGGGGAATTGAACCCCTGACCTTTTGAATGCCATTCAAACGCTCTAGCCAACTGAGCTACACCCCCAAAATCTTCTTTAGAATATCCGAAATATAATTTTTTGTCAAGTGGATTTGCAAAAAATATGCTAATAAGTAATCCTCCGTAGAAGTCTACAGGCGAAGTCAGCCTAACACGCGGGCGGGCGTCTGGCACCAGTACCTCCTCCTCGAATGTGTCTGGCACCGAGAAGAGAATGTGTCTGACACCATAAATGCCTGCCACCACAAAAGTGTCTGGCACCGCAGACTTCGTCTGTTCTACGAGATGCTGAAGTCGTAGCCACGAGATGCGGGAGTCGTAGCCACGAGATGCGGGAGTCGTAACCATGAGATGCGGGAGTCGTAGCCGAGAGATGCGCAAGTCGTAACCATGAGATGCGGGAGTCGTATCCGAGAGATGCGCAAGTCGTAGTCGCGAGATACGGGAGTCGTAGCCGAGAGATGCACAAGTCGTAACCACGAGATGCGGCAGTCATAACCGAGAGATGCGCAAGTCGTAAAACCGAAGCCAGTGTCTGGCGCCTCTTCATAAAAGTGTCTGGCACCAGTACCTCCTCCTCGAATGTGTCTGGCACCAGCGCTCCTAGAAGAGAATGTGTCTGGCACCAGTACCGTACCACCTCGTGGCAAAAGTGTCTGGCACCAGCGCTCAGTACCGTACCACCTCGTACAAAAGTGTCTGGCACCATGCGGCACCATGCGACAACAAAGTGTCTGGCACCATGCGACAATAAAAAGTGCAGAAAATCGTAAAAACGGGAATTTTGTACTTGACAAGGTACGGAAATATGTTTTATTCTTATAGGTAAAATGAGGGAACAAGATAATTGTGAATTATCTCCCTCTCGGAGAATCTCTGAAAAAGAGATTCTGTCATTTTTAGGAGGATTTATGAAAAAGCTTATTGCTATTTCACTTGTTCTTACGCTTGTCGCAGGCGCGGCATTTGCAGAGCTAACAATCGGCGGACAGGCGGGTCTCGGCGTAACCGTCATCAGCGGCGACAACGGTGATAATTCGGTGCTCGGCGTGAATTCATTTAAGCCTGAGACTGGAAACGGCAACGGCAACTGGGGACAGGGGCACGGCGGACGTATTGATGCGAGTTATACCAACGACGAGGGCACATTCGGCGCTTTCGTACGCGTTAAGCCGCCTGCTACTTATGCTTCGGGAACCGATCGCGTCTTTGCATGGTGGCAGCCGTTGTCCCTGCTCAAGTTGACTCTTGGCGTGGACGGAAACGGACAGTTCGGTATTAACTACATCGTAGGCTGGGGCTGGCACGCGAATGATGCGGAAGACTTTGTAGCGTGGCACGGCTATGGGTTCACCCGCAATGCGTGGTCGTATGGTGGATGGGATACCTTTGGCGCGGTCTTGACCTTGACCCCCATTGAAGGACTTGCCATTAACGTGGCGGTTCCGTATGACAAAACTAAGGAAGCGGCAGAGGTCTATAACCACATGGTGGGACAGTTGACCTATGACATCGCTGACATTGGACAAATCGGTATTACTTACACCAGCGGCGCTGGCTACAGAGATTGGGGACCCGGGAATGATGATATGGGTATTCCCCCGGGCGACGGCACTTATGACCCGGGCGCTGTCCACGGTCAGTTCTATCTGACCGCGGTTGAGAGCCTTCAGCTCAACATCGGTTTGAAATATACCTTATCTGGCAAGATCGGCGACGTTACCATTACGCCGGCTATCGGCGCAGGCTTTGGGCTTAATTACAACATCTCTGACACCATTGGCGTGAAAGCCCGCCTTGCCGCAAGCTTCGCTGGCTCATTCAAAGCAAACGACACTACTCTAAACGATCCCCTCAAGCTCGGCTTTGATTTAATGCCCTACTTTGACCTCGGCATCCTCAAGCTCTTCCTCAACCTGGGTATTGAATATACCGACAAGAAAGAAACCTACAATATGGGTAATGGTGAAGTAGAAAAAGAGGACGACAGCCAGTTATTCAAATGGTACGTCAACCCCTATATCACGAAATCTGCAGGCGGCGGCACCTTCTATGCGGGCTTCCAGCTCTACAGTGACGGCAAAGCCAAAGACGCGGTTATCGGTTGGGGCATCCCCATCGGTATTCAGATTGGTTTCTAGTCTGCACTGCACTCTAGCGTAACTAAAGCCCTCTCACAGAGAGGGCTTTTTTGTTGCCCAGACACAGACACGGTGTCAGACACCGAATTCAGACGGGTCGTCTAATAGATTAGATCTCCGATGCAGGCGGTGGTATAGACTCCCGAACACCCATTCAGCGGCTCGTTCCACGAGTCCAGCCTTCACAGGATTGTCCGCTATGTATTCCCGCACCCGCAAGAAGTCCGTTATACCGCTGATTATTCGTGAATAGAAGCGTTCTCCCCATACATGACCCTTGCGTCCATGCGATTTATTCCACGCTTTGGCGAAATTACACTTTATCCACTGCATTATCTCAGATAAATTACCATCTTCTCCCGGCTTTATCAAGAAATGAATATGATTTCCCATGACGCAGAAGTCCCATAATTGAAAACGGAACCTCCGCTTCGCTTTCTTAACGAAAGAAAGGAATAACATCTTGAATTGTGGTTCAAGAAGGCACATATCGTCATGGTCTATTTTTGACGTAACGTGGTACGTCGCTCCCTCAAGGAGTACTCGGCGCTTTCTCATACCAGTAATACGGAGTTGTTACGGGAATTGCTTCGGTGCCAGACACTTTATTTGTATACGAAAATATCTAGGTGTCAGACATCGGCAGAAAGTGTCTGGCACCATGCCTCAACGCCTGTGTCTGGCACCATGCCCCATGCCAATAAAAAAACCCTCTCTTCCGATGGAGAGAGGGCTGATTGTGAAAGCAATTAAATGCTAGAAGTAGTAAGTAAAGCCGACAGGAATTGACCAAGCAATGCCGCTTTTGTCAAGTTCGTTAGTTGTACCGTCGGTGCCCGTTTTGTAACTATTTTTATCGGCAATCCTAATACCCGCATAGAGAGTTGCGCCGTTTACGTTCTTCTGGATATAAGGCAGAACCACGAAGTGAGTAGCAGAAGCGTTTTTAGTTTCAACAGCACCTGCTTTCTTTGTGTCTTCGCCGTCGAGTTTAAATTCGCCGACAAGACCCACTGTCAACAGGTCGCCGATGTCGAAAGCCGGATTAAGGGTAACGCCGAGGTCAAGACCTTGTTCAAAAGACATTTCAGCGCCGCCAACTTTAAGGGACGATTTACCCGCGAAGGAAGCGGCCACGCCGCCAGCGAGATGGAACGCGCCCGCGTTGAAGTTAACCCGAAGGTTGACTGACATCGGCACCTGATAATTAAGGTCGGTCGCGCCAGGATAGGCAGGGTCGTCTAGCCAATAAGTTGCGGCGAAAGGAAGCTCAAATCCAATATCAATACCGAGGTTTTCAATAGCAGTCAAAGCAAAGCCGACGTCAAGTACTGAAGCGTCAGCATCGCCCAAAGACACAGATGTTTGTGATGGAGTATCTACTACCATACCGGTGCCGCCCCAGAATGTGGCGCGGATAGTTCCGATATCGGCGATGGTATAGGCTATGCGTGCGCTTGTGTGCTGGAAAATCCTCTCCGCGCGAACAGTACCCGCCACAAAGGGGGTATTCCACGTATTGAACTGGAGACTACCCTTGTTGTAAAGGGGAACCGTCGCCAAGATGTAGAGTCCTTCAATCGGGGTCAGCTCAATGTGAGCGCCCTGTTCAATTTCATAACCCCACGCTATGTAGTTTGCGCCTCTGCCGTAAAATGCAGGGGTTAGAATATCGTCGTCGACGAGCGCCACGCCTATAGGACTACCGCCGCCCCACATATAACCAAAGGTAACTTTAAGTATATCGAGGGGTTTCCACCACGCACCAGTTCCGACCGAGCTGTCAATAGCTCCGTCTCTCTGCACTCGGATGCTTACGCTTGCGCCGAATGTGCCGTCTTCATTGGCCGCGCTCACGCTTACACGTCCGCGCACAGAGTTTCCTACGCCGCCGTTCTCCGCACCAAAGATAGTATCGGCATAAATCTTGCTGTTTTCTCCAACATCTTTCTGCCCTTGGCCAGCTTGTGTGGTGTCAGAGATAATTTGCCATCTTCCGACAGCGCTTCCGCCGACTGTAACTTCTGCGAATGCCGCGCCTGCGACAAACGTAAGAACAAGTGAAATAGCAATAAGCTTTTTCATAAATCCTCCTAAAAATGACAGAATCTCTTTTTCAGAGATTCTCCGAGAGGGAGATAATTCACAATTATCTTGTTCTTTTTTATATGACGTCAGATTACTTTGGAATTTACACGGATTATTCGAAGGTGCCAGACACCAAAACGTCCGCATCAACTAAGACGGTGCCAGACACTCTTTCAGTGGCAGACACATTCGAACTGGTGCCAGGCATTTATGGTGCCAGACACATTTGGAGACAGTCTAAGACGGTGCCAGACACAGACTTTACCTGTTTTACGAGATGCGCATCTCTCGGCTACGACTTGCGCATCTCGTGGTTACGACTCCCGCATCTCTCGGTTACGACTTGCGCATCTCGTAGAACAGACGAAGTCTGCGGTGCCAGACATTTGTGGTGCCAGACACTCTTTCGGTGGCAAGCATTTATGGTGTCAGACACATTCTCACTTTCTCGGTGCCAGACACATTTGGAGACGGTCTAGGACAGGAGTTTCACCGGGGTCTTCCCGGCGAGGCGTTGTGGGGGGCAATGGGAGGCTTACGGATATTTTCTCTTAAAACCCTGCGTCCGTGAAGAGGCGACTGCCGTGAGTGGAGAGCGGTCCCCGCGGGCGAGGTAGTGATAGCCTAATCCGGCTATCATAGCCGCGTTGTCTCCGCAGAGGGATAGGGGCGGAAATACGGCGCGGACTCCGGGATGCGCCGCGAGTCGGGCGCGGAGATGAGAATTCGCCGCAACTCCACCGCCGGCAACCACCGTTGTTAGTCCGGTGTCCTCAATAGCGCGAAACAGGCTTCTGAGCAGGACGTCCACCGCTGTCTTCTGGAAAGATGCGGCGATATCCGCGGGAATCACAGCCTCATGTTTAACACGAAATTGTTCAAGCTGGTTGATAACCGCGGTTTTCAGCCCAGAATATGAGAAATCATACCGATGTTCACCTTTATAGAGGTTTGGCATGGGAAAACGAAACGCGGAAGCGTCTCCGGTCTGCGCCAGCTTGTCGATGACGGCACCGCCGGGATACCCCAAGCCGTAATATCTCGCTACTTTGTCAAACGCTTCACCGGCCGCATCGTCTATAGTCGTCCCAATGACTGTAAGGGAGGAGAAACTGTCGGCGCGGCAAATGATGCTGTGCCCGCCGGATACCAATAAGCCCAGAAAAGGATAATCAGGCGCGGCTTCTGTAAGCCGGGAGGCGTAAAGATGCCCCAAGATATGGTTCACCGTAACAAAGGGAATGTCTTGAGTATAGGCAAACGCCTTGGCAAAGTTGACGCCCACCAACAGTGACCCTAACATACCGGGCTCGCCTGTTACGGCGACTCCGTCAATGTCTGCTGGTTTCACATCGGCTCTATCCAGAGCCTCTTTAACCACGGCATAAATCCATTCGGTGTGCTTCCTGCTCGCGATTTCAGGCACCACGCCTTGAAACTCCGTATGAAACGGCGTCTGCGTGGCAACTACGTTTGATAGAATCGCCTTGCCGTCTTCCACTACCGCGGCCGCCGTCTCGTCGCACGAAGTCTCTATTCCTAATATCCGCATTTTTCTCTCTTGGTTAAAAGATATTGTACGTCTCTGGGTTGTTGAAAGGATTTTCTCACAGGCATATTATATGCTCTCAAGCGCCTCTGTTCAAGCCCTTAACAAGAATTTGACGGAATACCGCGATTATGCTAGAATAAGGCTTCTCTCCGGTAACTTGAAGATTGAGGAGGAAATATGAAAGCGGCGATTGGAGACATTCACGGACGGGATTTTTGGAAAAAAGTATTAGAAAACAAGGACCTTACAGACGTCTACTGTGTGGGTGATTACTGGGACTCTTTTGATGCGCCTTATGAAGTTCAAGATAGAAATTTTATCGAATTAGTCCAAACAGCGCAAAATGACAGCCGCTTTCACCTGTGCTTAGGCAACCACGATTTGCATTACATAGTCCACGACGAGAAGTATTCTGGATACCAATGGCGATACCATAACGCTATCAAGAAGAAAATCCTCGCCGCAATGCCTTTGTTGAAAATCGCCTATAGAGTTGACGGCTGGGTGATTTCCCATGCAGGGTTCTCGAAGACTTTCATGCGGGAAACTGGTTGTGTTACTATTGAGAACGTCCAAGGGCGGTTTGACCGCAACTTCGGTTTCTTGGGTTTCAATAGTGCGTGCGCCGATCCCTACGGCAATGATCCGCGCCAAGGACCGCTCTGGATACGTCCGGAGTCCTTGATTCTCGATATGTACTTCAAACGGCAGATAGTGGGGCACACGCCGACTAAAGCTATCTCTACCATCAAGAATAATGGGAACACATTGATAATGATTGACTCTGGCGCCGCAGGAGATTTCTTCATCTTTTAAGAACTTCAGGACGGCGGTTTAAGCATTACTGCGGATATGCGGGTTATTTACGCCATATCCGACTGTTTTCGTTCTCTTGACGATGATGCAGATTTTCGATATAATGCTGTCATTATGATAAAAAGACCAATATTACCACGGATATGCGGATTATTTCTGTTATATTCGGCTGTTTTCGTTCTCTTGGCGATGATGCAATTCACCAAGTATAGTATGTTCATCAAACATATCGGGGACCTCGAAATAAATGGTCAATATAAAAAAGATTCCATAAATGAGGTTGATTCCTTGGGATTTGAGCAGACGCTTACGGGTAGACTATCCCTCGTGTTCAACGGTATAGAATTTGATGTGGGGAAAAGTGTTATTTCTTCAAACGGCGAAAGGACAAATATTCAGACGGCGCGTATGACCGTTTCAGACAATTCCGCGTCGTTCCGTTTACAGGAAGTAACGCTTACCTTCTCGGTCAACGGCGACCAATCCTTGATTTTAAACACGGATGTTAATAGTCTCACCGAATTAGAGATTCCCTATAAACCTCTAAAAACAGCGCGTATTCAGAACAATAATGGACGGTTTGTTGTCATTTCCGATAAAGGAAGTTATACTCTCGACAATACGCGGATATCCTCTGAACGGCAGCGGAGCCTTATTCTGACCAGCGACAATCCGTCTGTGTCCTATGTGAGGCTTCCTGATGACAAGTCTATTGTTGCGGATTCAGAGCCGAAGAACGAGTCTGTCTTTGACCTTGACGACTTTGTCATTGAAGGTGGACGTAGTAAAACCAGCTTCAATGCGGCTGTCGACCAATGGCGGGATAGGATGTTTTCTTTGTGGAGCAAAACAGCGACCGCGACAAACGATGAAAAGCAGATAGTAGCTTATGAAAGCGAGGCTCTCTCTCACGGGACATACCAGCAGGCGCGTACCGCTCCGACGGCTTTCCTGAACGGTAGTGCGCGAACCTTTGTTTCTTCTGTGTTTTTCGGGAGAACGGACGTGGCGCTCCGCTCAATAACGGCCGACCAGAGAGGTACGAGCGACAGGTTAAATCAGCAAATAAACGATAAGTCTTTTGATTTTTTCAAGGAATCGCATCCAATAGAATGGCTTTCCGTGCGGGGCTATACTAGAAGCGTTGACAGCGCGGGTGAATGGATTCTGTCCCTTGATCCATCTACCCTGCCCATGGATAACGTGCCGGGTATTCTCGAAGGATACGCTGATTGGAACGTATTCTATCCGAACAGGGAGAATCCTTTTGCAAAATTTAGCATCCGTATCCTATCTCTCATATCTGCAGGTATACGAAAAAGCACTGACGGCAAGCAGGTTTTTGTGCTCAATGGCGGAATCGCGGACATGGAGTTCAATGTTCGTTTAGGAAAAGCCCTCACTATATTCGCGGAAATTATTGACAATGAAGGATGGGCAAGCGCCGGGCGCTCTATCATTCTATCAGTTCTCTCTCTGATGGACGAGAGTACCGGAATGGTCCCGAAAGAACTGCTCGTTTCAGACATTTCTTCAGGCGCCTCAACCCCTTCACCCGGTGCCAACGGGGTCAGCGCATCTGTCCTCTACGGCATACTGCAGGCGAGCGAAAATTATCCTCGCGCAGTACAAATCGCGTCGAGCCCTCAACCCATATGGGCGTGGACCGCCGCGGATTCCGTAACTGCTACTCTAACCAGCGATATATTGGATATCCTTGTCTCTTTCCCACAAGGCGAAACCCATTATATGCTGATTCGGGGCGTGAGGCCCGGCTTTACGCGCCTGTACCTCTATAATATGAATTACCGTACAGCCAGTGATTTCGAGCGGTGGGATTCTTCCGGCTGGTCATACTCTGCATCAGAACAAACTCTCTTGGTAAAAATGAAACACCGTACACGCATAGAACATATTCAGGTTTTTTGGTAAGCGGATTTTGAATAACCACGGATCACTCATGCGAACATATGGATAACTGTATAATCATCCACATCTCGTCTATGCAGTCCGTGGTTATTCAAAGCCTATTTATAGGCCGAGTAGATACTGGTTCAAGACGTTTTCGAGGTGTTCCTGCTTACCACTGGTAAAGCCGAAATTGCCGTAGTCTGAGCCGATTTTTGCGAGGTCTTCGAGAGAGAGTTCGCCCTTGGCGAATTTAGCGCCGTCGCCTGAATCGAATGAAGCGTAGCGGTCGCTGATGAACTTTTGAATCTTGCCGTCTTCAATCATGCGTTGGGCGGCAACGAGTCCAACTGCGAATGTATCCATACCGCCAATGTGCGCTTCAAAAAGGTCAGACGGATCAATGGAGTTTCTGCGTATTTTCGAGTCGAAGTTGAGTCCTCCGGTTGTGAACCCACCGACTTTAAGCACGGTGAACATAGCCAGAGCGGCTTCATAGTAGCTTGAAGGAAACTGGTCGGTGTCCCAACCGTTGATGTAATCTCCGCGATTAGCGTCTATGGAGCCGAAGAATCCGGCTGTTGCTGCGGTTTCGAGCTCGTGGACGAAATCATGTCCAGCGAGCTCTGCGTGATTAGCTTCGATGTTAAGGCGGAAGTCTTTTTCAAGTCCGTAATTGCGAAGGAATCCGATAACGGTTTCCGAGTCGTAGTCGTACTGATGTTTAGTCGGCTCACAGGGCTTTGGCTCGATATAAAACATGCCTTTAAAGCCTTGTTTACGCGCATAATCCCGGGCCATGGTGAGGAATTGAGCCAAGTGGTCCTTTTCCTTCTTTAAGTTTGTATTGAGCAAGCTCATATACCCTTCGCGTCCGCCCCAGAAAGTGTAACCCTGACCTCCGAGTTCTATGGTAGCGTCGATAGCGGCTTTTACCTGTGTTGCGGCAAGAGCAACAACACCAAATTCTGGATTAGTCGCGGCTCCGTTCATGAAGCGCGGGTGTGTGAAGAGATTAGCGGTTCCCCAGAGAAGCTTCACACCGGTCGCCTGTTGGCGTTCTTTCGCCCTTGTGGTCCACATTTGCAGATTCTTTTCGCTTTCCGCGGGATTTGCGCCTTCAGGCGCGACATCTCGGTCATGGAAACAGTAGAATTCCACGCCTAATTTGGTGATAAACTCAAAGGCCGCGTCCAGTTTATGTTCCGAAACCTCCATTGGACTCTTTGCGTCCACAACCCATGGATGTGGATGGGTAGCGGCGCCGAAAGGGTCGGTTCCATCTGCGCAGAAGCTGTGCCAATAAGCGACGGCGAAGCGAAGATGGTCTTTCATTTTCTTGCCGCCTACCATCTTTTCGGCATTGTAATACTTGTACGCCAAAGGATTGTCACTCTTTGGTCCTTCGTATTTGATTTTTCCGATGCCGGGGAAATATTCTTTGCTCCCCACAAAATAGTCAGCCATAATGCCTCCTGAATTAAAAAATTTTATTTATTATACAATAAAATAAATAAAAAGAAATAGGGGATTCTTCTTTTCAGGGCATTTGAAAACTCCGTGTCCATTTAACTGACTTTCTAAAACCGCTTGGTACTGTTTCCGTGAATACGTGACTTTTTATTTTCATGGGTATCGGTCCACCAATGCTATATTGCTTCTCGATAGAAGAGCGATTTTAATTCATCGAACTTTTCCGCCTGTATTTGCAATCGCTTGATAGCACGTTTTTCAATTTGACGGACAGCTTCTGTGGAAAGTCCCATCTTAACACTTATATGCTTGAGCGTACGTATCTCATTCCCATTGAATTGGTACCGTTCCATGATGACACGGCGTTCGTTCTCTTTGAGAATGCTCAAAAAATGTCTGATGTCTTCCTTTGAAGACTTACGAATGAACTCCATCTCCGGATTATATGTGTAATCTTCTTGGATATTTAGAATACTGGTGGACTCCTCAGAATCTTCGATTTCGAGTGACGCAAAATCGCTCGTAATGTTAAGGAGAAGCTTAACATCGTGAACAGAAATATCTAATTCCTTGGCGATTTCTTCGGGACGCGGTTCACGCATGAGTTTTTGGTTCAATTGTTGGCTTACGCTTTTAATTGTCTTGAGCAACTCTTCCTTCTTAAGGGGAAGTCGTATGAGTCGCTGACTGCTTGCGAAATAACGGATTATAGCCTGCCTAATCCACCAGTTCGCATAAGTTGAAAAACGGACGTTCTTCTTGTAGTCATATTTGTCAGCCGCTCGCATAAGTCCTATGTTACCCTCTTGTATTACATCCATAAGCCCGACTTCGCAAGCTGTGTACGAGCGCGCTATTTTGAGTACCAAGCGAAGATTTGCCTCAACGAGTCTTTTGCGAGCGGTATCGTCCCCTTGTGCTATGCGCTTTGACAATTCGAGTTCCTCATCAAAACTAAGCAGAGGAATCGTCTTAATTTGACTATAATAAACCTGCAACATTGTATTGTTTTTCATAAATACCTCCTCCATAAAACAGTATTTTATTTCCTCATTTATAAAGCATTCATCGTGTTATTATATTATGCAATTCTCATACCAAGAGTGTCGTCTTTAGCAATAAATATTACAATATATTGTATTACAATGAATTAAAAAACTAATTAACCATTTGTATAGAGAAACAAACGTAAGTTAATGTATGCTTTTTAATACATAGGGGTATCTAAATCTGCCTCTCTAATTTGTTACGTGTTTTAGAGGCTAGGGATTGAGAGATTGCGTAGCAAATGGTATACTGCTCTTATGAATAAACTAGATTCATTTGGGCTTGCGATGCCGAAAATTTTGCTTCCGCGGTCAGACATTGACTTGCAAAAGTGGGCAGTCATTGCTTGCGACCAGTGGACACAGGACAGACATTACTGGGACGAGGTGAAACGTATAGTCGGAGATAGTCCTTCCACGTTCAACCTGATTTTTCCGGAGGTTTTCCTCGAAGACGGGGATAGCGAAGAAAAAATTAAGAATATTCACACTACAATGAGGAGTTATCTCGAAAGAGGGGTTTTTGCGCCTCCACGCGGAACTTGCGTTTATGTGGAACGTTCCATCGCCGAAAAAAAGCGGCGCGGACTTGTCATCTGCATTGATCTTGAGAAATACGACTGGCGCCAGACTGGAACCGCGCTTATCCGAAGTACCGAGGATACGGTAAAAAAACGCTTGCCGGTACGTATGAATGTACGGCGCGGTGCAACATTGGAGCTTCCCCACATCCTCCTCCTCATCGACGATAAAGAGGACACTGTCCTACCCATGTTAGAAAGCCGCGCCAAACAAGCGCCTCCACTCTATGATATACCGCTAATGTTCGACTCTGGCAGTGTCACAGGATGGGCATTGGATGATGAGGGTTTTATAGCGAATGTTTTCGCTGAATTTTTCAAGAAACAGATTCGGGTTGACGAACAATCCCCGTTTTTATTTGCAGTGGGGGATGGCAACCATTCACTTGCCTCGGCAAAGGAGGTTTGGGAGGAATACAAATATGCACATCCTGATGAAAAAGCTCCACAGCATCGGTTTGCAATGGTCGAGGTTGAAAACCTCTACGATAAAAGCATCGCCTTTGAGCCGATTCACCGTATTGTCTGTAAAAAAGACAATACAGACGTGAACTATTCGGCGGTATGTACAAGGCTTCCCTTGCGTACGCTTGTTGAAAATATGATAAGTCCGCTTCCTTTATTAGATATACGCTCCTTGCAATCAACAGAAGAGCTTATACGGCTCGTGCGGGAGCACTCACTGAACAACCGTCTGGGATTTGTGAGGAATGGGGGAGATTGTCTTTTGCTCGAATTTGAAAATAGAGGACTCGCTGTTGCGGAGCTTCAACCTTTATTAGATATTTTCGTCCAGAAGATGAACTATACCATTGATTACATTCATGGAGACAAAGAAGTGTGTACGCTTATCGAATCGGACACGGATTGTATAGGCATTATTCTGCCTCCGTTCTGCAAGGAAGGACTTTTTGAAACGATAGAAAAAACCGGTCCTCTTCCACGCAAGAGCTTTTCTATGGGCGAGGCCGAAGAAAAGCGATTCTATCTGGAAGCGAGAAAACTTTTTTACTAAAACGCTCTACAGAAAGAAAATCGCTTCTATTTTGATGTACGTAACAAAGACATTGTGAATAAATTGTGGATAACTTAAAGTTTTTCACACCTTATTCACAGGCAAAAATACCTGCTTGTGGAAAACTATGGGGAAAACTTATGTTTATTATTATATAATCAATTATGTATTAATAAATTATGCGTACTTATGGCCTTTCCTCGAAAACCACATGACAAAAGGATAGACATATAGTATAGTATCCTAACAAACGAATTTATGATGGTAATTGTGGATTTCCTGTGGATAACTCGCAAGGAAGAGGACTATATGGTAGAATTAAACTATGAATTTTTCTGGAAGGAGGCTCTCAATCAGATTCTTGAAGAAATTGGAGAACAGGAATTCAACCGTTGGTTTGCGATGGTTGGGTACCGGTCGCATTCTGATAATATTATTACGCTCGGAGTCCCGTCTAACTTTTACCGCGAAGAGGTGAAGCGGCGTTATAAAAATAATCTTGAAGTAAAGCTGAAATTGATAAGTGACCAAGATATTACGATAGAATTTGAAATTGGCGCAGTTACACCGCAAATCAAAATCAAAGAAGAGACGGAGAAACCTGCGGAGCCATTGGAAAAAACCACAGAACCAACGCCTGCCGCCAAACCAGTCAAGGACAAAAAACCTCCCCATCCACATTTACGACTCGGCTATAATTTTGATAATTTCGTCATAGGAGTTAACAACAGCTTTGCAGCGAATGCGGCTCTGGCTATCACCAAAAACCCGGATGGTACAGCCTATAACCCGCTCTTTCTTTATGGCGGCGTGGGGCTGGGCAAAACCCATCTTACGCAGGCTATAGGCAACTATCTTTATGCTCACACAGACCTCAAGATCATCTATACAAGCGCGGAAAATTTTCTTAACGAGCTGGTAGACAGCATCGGCGATAAAAAAGCGACTAACGCCTTTAAAAACAAATACCGTTACACGGATGTCCTGCTCATGGATGACATTCACTTTCTGCAAGGAAACAAGGGCGCTACACAAGAGGAACTTTTTCATACGTTCAACACGCTCTATGATTCCAACAAGCAAATCGTGTTCACCAGTGACAGACCCGCTTCAGAGCTTAAACACATCCCGGAGCGACTCATATCGCGCTTTGGGCGCGGGTTGAGCGTGGACCTCTCGCCGCCGGATTACGAGACTCGTTGCGCGATTCTCAAGAGGAAAGCCGAAGCAAAAAAAGCCGTCATACCAGACGATGTCATTGCACTATTGAGCAAAAATATTTCTTCAAATGTCAGGGATCTCGAGGGCGCGTTTACCACGCTCATTGCCTATGCGGACCTCGCCGGTAAAGAAATCACGGTGGAAGTCGCCCAGCAACAGCTAAAAGACATCTTCGCATCACCAAAACAGGCAAATATGTCCGTTGACATCATCATAAAGGTCATTGCGGAGCATTATCAGCTCAGTTCCAACGATTTACGGGGGAAAAAGCGTTCGCAGAAGATAGTCGTTCCGCGCCAGATAGCTATGTTTATATCCCACGAGATCACCGAATTTTCTACTACGGAAATCGGGCAGACCTTTGGCGGCAGAGACCATACAACTGTGATGCACTCCTGCAACAAAATCAAAGAAAAGATGCAAGCGGACCCGAAGCTCGACGCATCCATACAAAAACTCGTCGGACTGATAAAGGAATACACCGCTAAGTCATAATAGAGTAAGTTTTCGCTTTCTTTTCTCATACAGAACGATAAATACGAAATCGGCGAAGTCTGCCGAGCCCTTGCGCCCGGAGGTGTATTCATCACTCAGCAGATAGGAGGCATGAACGCGCTGGACCTCGGCGCGTCCCTGGGTATGCTCTTCAAGATAACCGGGCGGAACCTGGTGCAGAATCCCGCACCCCCTCAATACCCACCCCCACACCGCGGTCTTTGACCGCGGTGCCTCCGCCTGCCTGACAGCCCGCCGTAAAGCGTCTACACTGCTCTGTGCAGGATGTTTGTACCGTCTTGTTGCAACACTTGCAATCACCCTGTTGCAAGTGTGCTGGAGATCCCTGTCTCCAGAGGCTGGAGCGTCCCGTCAAAGCGTACGGAGGAGCCCCGCCGGAAGGGGGTCAGACACGCACTCGCTCCCTATGCCTAATAATGACAGGTACCGCCTGATATCTGACGCCGCGCCAGCTCCTCGCATACGTCGCGTACTGCGCCATTCCCGCCGGCATGGGATGCTATGTAGTCGGCGATAGCTTTAATCCCTTGAACCGCATCCGCAGGGCAGGCTTTGAATCCGCAAAGCTTCATCGCTTCATAGTCGTTCAGATCGTCTCCGATATACGCGAAAGCGTTCAGTCCGCATTTGTATTTCTCCGCTAGTTCCTGTAGTTTCGCCGCCTTATCCGCAACGTTCTGATATACTTCGGTTATACCTAGTTCCCGCGCCCGGTTCTGCACGATACGGGATTCACGCCCGGTTACGATGATAGGTGTAACACCTAGGGGCGGCAGGATGTATATGATACCGTAACCGTCCTTTACGTTGAAAGCTTTCATCGACTCGCCTTCCGCGGACATATATATTTTGCCGTCCGTGAGCGTGCCGTCCACGTCGAGAATAATTGCGGTATATCTACTGATGTCTGGTTTATAATCATAGTCTTGCGAATGTGAATCTGCACTGCATACAATTTCGTCGTCTTTCATTTGTATACGATACATTACGCCTCTCTTTTGGTCAAGGATAACGGTGGTCGTTTCATCTGAAACCGGAACGGAAGTGCGGGTAGTCCGTCCGTATTGTAGATCTGTCTATCGGCCGGATTGTCAGCCCATGCGTAGAGGACTGTTTCTGCATTACGCGGGACGTCTTCTGTTATGAGTCTGTTCTCTTCAATACGTGCGGGTAAGCGGAACACTTTTCCGTCTGCGATAATGCTGACATAAGGCGTTTCTTGTGCGATAAGTCCTGCCTCACGGTCATCGAATGTAATAACGAGGCGGTTCCCTCGACGGTGGGCTGCTTTGGCGACTGGTCCGGGCGCGCTGTTTTTCTCGCCGTAACCAACGGCGGAAGCGGCGAGCGCAAGCCGCTCTCCCACGCCTTTCTTGTTGACGGGATGCAGGTCGTTCCATTCGCCTAAATCGAGCGCACATGCCATACCTGTTTTGGGTAAAGCGAGGGCTTTTGACTGCGCCGACCGAATCGCTGCCCATGCGCTCTCCTCCGTGTTTTCGCCAGGCGTACCGAAAAGAGGGAGTTGAACAAACAAAAACGGCATATCAGGTTGAGCCTTTTTACACCGCCAATCCTCAATTAAGTCCGTGAAAAGTCTCGCATATTCATCAGGAGCGCCGTCATTGGACTCGCCTTGATACCAGACGACGCCCTTCACCGGGAATGCTAGCAGAGGTGCAATCATAGCGTTGTAGAGACCCATCGGACGCCATTGGATAAAGAAGTTCGGAGGTATGGGCGGGACGGTCAGAGCGATTTTGTATTTCCACGTTCCCTGTAGGTTCACCGTCCAATCGTCCGTGAAAATCTTGAATGGCTTGCCGCGAGTAACACCGCCTTGTCCGTTGTTGCAGACTACCCGCATGGTTATCTGATTCTTGCCTGCACGCAGGACTCCGTCAGGGATGGTGTATTTGCGCGGCGGATACTTATACGTTGTTTCGCCGATCTTCACACCGTTGACGTAGACTGTATCCGCATCTGTGATAGTACCGAGCCATGCTTTGGTCGGCTTGCCTATGCACTCCGGCGGCGCGGCGAATTCACGACGTAACCAGAGGACGCCGCAGAAGCTGACAGGAACCTCGCCTGTATTAAATGGACCAGGTAATTCCAGAGTTTCCCACGCGGAATCGCATACGTGCTCACGAAACCATTCCTCGCTAAGTCCAGCGTCGCCTGTGTAAACCGCATCATGCCACGCTTGCTGACGCTCTTCGTTCTCTTGAATCTTCTTGGACATGAAAGCAGCGTCTGCATAAGGCGTTGACAGGGCGATTTTTTGCGGGTAGGACGCAAGGGTAGACTCGCTCATCCACGCCTCCACTGGAGAACCGCCGAGAGACGCATTGATAAGCCCGATAGGAGTTTTGTATTTTTCATAGAGGCTCTTGGCGAAAAACCATGCGGTTCCAGAAAACCCGCTTAGGGTTTCCGCAGATGCAGGCGTCCACAAACCGCCGTGGAAATCCTCTCGCGGTCCCGCGAAATCCCACTCCTGGGGGACTTTGAACTGCCGTATCAAGCCGTTGATTGGTTCCTTCCACTCTTCGGGAAAATCGTCTTTCAGGCGTTCCATGGGTAGTTCCATATTCGACTGACCAGAACAAAGCCACACGTCGCCTATGTAAATATCGATAATATGTTTGCATTCTTCACCGCAGTCTGAAAAAATATCCATCGTATAAGGACCGCCCGCAGGAGCATTGTTAAGGACCACGCGCCACTTCCCATCAGCATCCGTCTGTGCCGTATAGGTTTCATTTAAGAAAACAACCGTGGTGAGCGTTTTTGGTACGGAATATCCCCAAACCGGAAACTTGCTCTCTTGCTGAATGACCATACCATCGCCTATTAAGGCGGAAAGTTTTATTTTATCCATGAAATGATATTATATGAGAAAAAGACTGAACAGATACGGTAAAAAATATGTTTTTTCAGTATAAAGTAAAGTTCCATGCAAAGCAATGGGATGCTGCTGTTATTTTATTCTCTATCGCAGCGCCTATAAAAAGAGATACGGCAAAAAGCCGTTTTTATTGAACGCTAAAGCCAACAGCGGATGTTATCATACACGCCGCTCGGAATGGAGAAATTGGAGATGGAAAGATATTTATTCTTCCCATTAAAGAATGTATACGTATCAGGACGGCGAATAGGGGTTCTCCGCCATAGGACAACTCGTTTATAAACGGTCTGTTCTCATTGTGATATGGGATAGGCGCTTGATTATGATAGGCAGATGCTTAGCGGAACACTGCGAGACTTTCGATATGAGCGGTTTGTGGATAAAAGTCGAACATGGATAGAGAATCGAGTCGGTAACCAGCTTGGATAAACGTTTTACTATCGCGTGCGAGTGTGCCTGGGTTACAAGACACATAGATGACGGCTGGAGGATGATCCTTGCAGAGACGGTGGAGAAAAAATGGTGAAAGTCCTTGTCGGGGAGGATCAACAATTACCAAACCATATTTCTTTGTATTTTGTATTTCCGCCCAACTATCACTTGAAATTGCGAATATCTCCCCAAGGTTCTTGATATTTTCCCATGCTATTACCAATGCGTCTCTGTTTTCCTCGACAA
This sequence comes from Treponema sp., assembly GCA_031255285.1. GTDB lineage: Bacteria > Spirochaetota > Spirochaetia > Treponematales > Breznakiellaceae > JAIRKH01. The sequence goes on from JAIRSU010000001.1 coordinate 23,849, forward strand.
TATCAAGCGGGAGAGAATAATCTTGAAGAAATGCGCCAAATGTACCGACACCGGAATAAACGTCCAGATAGGGACCCTTGACTTCCCTTGCAAGAGAGAGAATATCTTTGACAAGTTCCTCAAGCATCATCGCGTTACTCTGAAAAAACACGCCTGCGTCTAAAATAATATCTCGGTTGAGAATTCTCACTTTACCGCGGCTTTTCCCTTTTTCTCCCTCAATTAAAAAAGTATCTTTGAATGAATAAATAGTCGACTCTCTTTTAAGAGAAGGGTTGTTTTCAAGGAAAGCGTTAATACCCATATCTGCTACAGGACAAATTTTGACCTCTGATGAATTGGGCTGGTAAAGAGGGATGATTTCCCCACTCTTTTTCGCCCTAAAACCGATCTGTCCCTGTCTATCCACATGAAACCTAACCCTGTTTCTGTACCCAAATTCGTTTTCCTCGTTCTGCTTGATTATTAGCTCTGGCAATTCTGACAAACCGCCGATGTGAGTGAAGGCGTCTTTGAGAATAGCCGCTTTTGCCTGGATTTGTGCATCGTAGACAAGATGTTGCAGAGAACAGCCGCCGCATATACCGAACAGAGGGCAACGGGGAGCGCGTCTTTTTGGGGACGGTTGTATAACATCGATGATTTCTGCGGACGCCCAATTCGCATATTCTTTTACGATACGCGCTCGGACAACATCGTCTGGAACGGCGCGATCCACGAAAATCTTTAGCCCGCGCTTTGATGATATTCCGGCGCCGTTAGATGCCATGTTTTCCATCTTCGTGGTAAAGACGTCGCCTATCATTGAATTCTCCCAACGATTCCGTATTTTCGTCCCACGAATACCTTTTCGTCAATGAATATCGACAGTCCTTCGAGTTGGTCGTCAAATATCATTTCCCGCGCGGGTTTTAGATATTTTGCTTTAAATAAATAAGGATTCTTTTTCTGTAGGGCGGCTCTTAACTTTAATCCGCTGATTTTATGTATTCTTTTTGTGTGAAAGACGGTTCTGTCGTTTATTAACAGCTTTGTCATAATTTCGCTCCATATCGAATAAATATAGGTCAGATGTTTTCAGTGCTTTTTTACAGCTTCGTGATATTTCTCGACTATCTCGATTCCTACTGAGTTTCTTCATAGTTTATACGCCATGAACAAGGCTGTACCTGATCCCATGAAAGGATCCATCATGGTATCGTTTTTCAGCGTGAACAATTCTATGAGTCATGACGACATTCTTTGCTAAGAATATGTCATAGTAGGGAAGTACTGTCAAGCAGAACAGGCGAGTCCTGCGGTGCCAGACACCGAAAGTGTCTGGCACCATGCAAGACGGGGACAGCGTGCCCGCTTCCGTATAACACCTCGAACAGGCGAAGCCTGTCCTGCGCTAGAGCGGGTAGCAATCCTAGTATAGAGCGGGTGGTGCCAGACACCCGCGTATTGCCTGACGGGGACAGCGGAGACCTTCAGACAACACCCCGTGTGAAGTCGTCTAACAGGCTCCGCCTGTGCCAGACACCCGTGGGTTGCCTGATGGGGACCGCGACACCCTCTCTCGTATAACACCCCGTAAGAAGTCGTTAAGCAGGCTATGCCTGCCGGCTACGTTTTTGAAAAGTACACCCTCTCCTATAATGAAAAGACGCGCCTGCTGTCCTCTCTAGCCGTGGATAAAAATAATCATTGATGGGTTGTTAAACAGGTTCGCCTGCACTAAACAGTGAGGACTGTTGTAAAAAATCAAACTGAATGGTATAATATTTATATCGTTATGATTTTAAAGAAGTTCTGTGGCTGCCGTTATACCGGCATATATGAACAATTGGTATCCCATTGGTATCCCATGAGGTTGACGCGTGCCTTTATCCCATCCATCTGCACTATATGACCAAACCTGAAAAATCATCGGATGTTGTTTGAAGAGGAGTGTTGCAGTCTCCTCTTTGTAGGCAGGCTTCGCCTGTTGACGTTTAGATAAAGATAAGTTAGCAAAAGAAGGAGAGTTATAGAACAAATGAGTCATTTTAACAATTTTACTGTAGTTGTGTATTGCCCTGCGCGGTGGACCGCACACGTATCTGAGAAGGAACTTGCAGAACAAATCAGTTTCTTTGAGAAGTACGTCGGAATCGACAAGGTTTATCTTGAGGCTTTCCGCTCAGAAACTGCGTCAAAAGAACAGATTACTATGTGTAAGCGGATTTTCGCGGAACATAATGTCAGAGTTTCAGGCGGTATCACAACTATTACGGAAGATTTGGACGCGGAAGACAAGAAGCGCCAGCGGCTTTTCAACACATTCTGCTATTCAAATGAAAAGATGCGCCGCCTTCTCAAGGAGAAGGTTGAATATACGGCCGGCTTGTTCGATGAATTCATCATAGACGATTTCTTTTTTAGTCAATGTACCTGCGAGGACTGCCAAAAAGAGAAAGGAAGTCGTTCATGGGCTGACTTCCGTCTTGAGAAACTACGGGAAGTATCGGACAATCTTATAATAAAACCTGCAAAAGCGGTGAATCCCATGGTCAATATCATCATAAAATACCCAAACTGGAGAGAGAGCTTTCAAGAAACAGGCTACAATCCGTCTTTTCAAAAAGATATGTTTGATATGATTTATACGGGAACTGAGACGCGCCACCCTGTCTTCACGGACCAGCATCTGCCTCGTTATTTGAGTTATTCTCTTATGCGGTTCATGGAAAATACCGCACGGAACAGGAACGGCGGCGGGTGGTTCGATCCCTATGAGTGTTATTCCATAGATGATTACCTTGAGCAAGCCTATCTTACGATTTTCTCCAAGCCGTCTGAGATAACTTTGTTCTGCCTGCCTTCGCTCTTCAATAATAAGGTAATAACGCCGCTAGGTTTCCGCCTAAAACAACTGGATGTAATTCTGGACAGTCTGGGGAAGCCAGTCGGTGTACCAGTCTACCTTCCCCACGATAGTCAAGGAGAAGACCACCTCGAAGATTATCTGGGTATGACAGGCGTTCCGTTTGATCCGACGCCGACGTTTCCTGCTTCGCCGAACCATGCGTTTGCCCAAACGGTCTTCCTTACTGCGTCTGCTCTCCATGACCACAAAATAATCGTGAAGATACGCAATTTCTTGAATAGCGGCGGGAAAGTCATAGCGAGTTCTGGTTTCGTCATAGGGGCGTTGGACAAGGGAATCGGTATTGAGGACTTCACATCCATTCGCTACAACGGGCGGAGCGTTTCTGCGGACGAGTTTCATGTCTCGCGTCCAGAACATTCTCGTATGTTCTATGTAAAATCTGTGGAGAAAATAACGTTTCCCTTGATAGAACACCGCAACAATGCGACATGGTCTCTAGTCAATGCTGGCTCTGGAGACTGTCATTCTTCGATTCTCCTGCGGGACACTTTCGGGAAAGGTGAATTCATCACGCTTGTTGTACCGTCTCTGTTTTCTGAAATCAAGAAACTGCCGATGGAAGTCCTTTCCCGTATACGGAGAGAATTCTTCTCTGATGTTTTCCTTGAATCAGACGTTCAGGTATCCCTCTTTGTCTATGACAACGGGGTTTTCGGTCTTTACTCTTATGTTTCGAGTGATTTTTCGAGCCGCCCTGCTTGGGTAAAGGTTCATATCAAGGGGCGAGTAAAAGAGATTGCCGCGATTCCGTTGTCCGAGCGAATATCTTCCGCGTCTTTCGGCGAGAGCGGGCGGTCTAATACGGCGCCTCTCTATTCCAACGAAAGGGAAACGGTTTTTGAATTGAGAACCGAGCCGGGCGAATTCACGTTCTATAGACAGGTCTATTAAACGGCTTCATGGACTGCTTGGGCAATACAACTCGAAGTTAAACACCTTGACAGTAATGAACAGTGAATGATTAAGTGAAGAATAAGCAAAGGGACGGCAACAACGCGCAACTCTCAAGCCCTGCGCATTATGTAGGCACAACCCCCGTCATTGCGAAGGCGCAGGGCGAAGCAATCCGGTAAAACGAATAACTCTGTGCAGGATTGTTTCTTGTCTTTTGTGGTTTGCCGCGTCATGCTTCGCTGTCGAATACCACTCCGCCTATTTCCGATGGGCGTACTGTTGCACGGTATGTGTTGAGCGCGGATTTTTCGCGTTCAAGCTCTGGGAAGTCATAGACTACTCCCCCGCCTGTCGAGTCTGCGCGTACTTCCGGCAAACTATAGGCGCCGATTTCCTTGATAAGCTTGTCTTGGGCGAGCGGTAAATTGGCGGGCGCGTATGCATCGTCTACGATTGTTCTGTCGCTATGCCCAATGTCCACCAGGCGCACTCCACGCGGGGAAGCCCATACATGAGCATAACCATGTTTTCGCAGATTTTCAAACCTTGCCGCTTCGTTGCTCTTTTTGACAAGTCTGGAACGGACCGCAGGAATGAGCCAGAACAGGACCGAGAACGCAAGAGGCACCACACCCAGCCCTATCGCGATGATAGGCAAAGGGTTCGCGGAGATTTTGTCTAAGAAATGATAAGTCATTCCATAAAGGAAAGACGGGGCGGAATCGGTTACTGTGGAGATGAGTTGAAGGAAGGTTTTGCCGCCTCTATGCAATTCGCGGGCGATGATTTCGCCGTATTTGAATACGTTGAACAAGAAATACCCGCCGAAAAGCACATTCACGCCATTGATAATGCTGAAGCAAATGTTAATATTTCTCTTGTTTGACGAAAAGGCTTCTATGCGCTTCAGAGGGCTTGAGACGCTGAAACTGCGATCACGGGTATCGGCGCGGCGTAAGAGGTCGTCGAAACGGTAGACCACCGTCCCCTCGTCTGTGGCTTCCGGGCTGCCGTTGAATTCCACACAGAACGCTGTGATTGCGCGCTCCGCTTCTACGGGCGGCAGTCCGGTAAGCATGACGTATTCCGGCAGAGAGATGACTCCCTTGTTCGCCTGAATATAGGCGATGACCGCCTGACGCGCCCGTGTTTCCCAGTCCATGTTGGGGTCTCCGTCTCCGAAAACAAAGGAAAAGATAGCTTTGTGTAAAGGCCGTCCCGCTGGACGCGCCCGTCTGCCGCGGTAGTTTGGGTCAAAAGACTTGGCAATTTCCGAATAGAACCATATCCTGATGATAAGATCGAATATGCTGTGAGCGAGTAATAAGCCGCCGCCGCGGTCGCTGCGGCTGTTGGAATTAGACGAGCCGCTGATGGAAATGACTAGAGCCAGAAGCGCTAAAAGCATGAACAATGCAAAGTAACCGATGAGCATCACCATTATCCAGACTTTGAATAGCCATGAGGCGAATATTCTCAGTCCTTTGCCAAATCCTTCGAATAACTTCCGCAGAAAGACGCCGGGACCTCGGTATTTACTCCTGAAGCCGCGGGGAAACGAGTATAGGACTTCGCCTGATTCGGTAACCTGAAGCCGTCCGCCGTATTCATCGGCAACGGCAGGCGCCAATTCTTTCACCTTTACGAGTGAAAGAGCTGTTTTTGCGGCTATATCCGCAACCGTAGCCCCCTTCCTCTGTCGCTTAAAGGCGCTTGTTATGACGGCATAAGCTTCTCTGTCCTTTATATTTCGATTCATTTCTTCTCCCAATCTCCCTGCAAAATCTCAGCGAGCGTTATTGTCCCAAAAAATTCGTTTAACAGAGCATCAGCTTTTTCCCAAACCGCATGGCTTAAACACTGATCCGCTCTGAAGCAGTTTCCTGTATTTTTCTTGCAGACATTGGTGCTTAGGTTCTCGCCGGATGCTTCCAGTATGTCTCTGAGCGTAATCTCATCAAGCGTCTTTGCAAAATGAAACCCTCCGCCTGGACCCCTTACTGAGTCCACAATACCAGACTTTCTAAGCCTAAAGAAAATTTGCTCTAGAAATATTGGAGAAATACCCTCGCGCTGAGACAGGTTATTGATTGAGACAGGTTCGCCGTTCGCCCCTAAATCCGCTAAAGCCAATGTAGCTCGCAGCGCATAGCGCCCTTTTGTGGTTATCTTCATAATAATTCCTACTCTTTGAGTCTTAATTTGTATTATAATACTATTTTTGTAATATGTCTAGTGAATTTTAGGTATATGATTCTCGATGTTCCAGAGGTTTTCCACCGCGTTTCCTATGCCAACATGAGCCTTGTGTCGTTAAAGAGCAGTAACGCGACACGTTGTAGCCCAGTAACGAGCCACGTTATAACCCAGTAACGCGACACGTTGTAGAATGCTAGTTAGTGAAACTTAATGATTCAAACAGCTTGTAAAAAGCCTTCTGTATAATATATAATGTTGCTATGATCTATAGGAAACATAGGAATAATGAATTGAATAATTAAGGAGTCCATCATGAAGCGTAAAGACAAGAATCATAAAAAACTAAAACCTTCTTTCGCGGTTGTTATAGGAGGGCTTTGTCTGGGCAGTATCCTGATGAGCATCCTGTTATTGTCGCTCTTGTCAACGCTAAACTATCGGGATCTCACCTATAATCGAACCGAAACCTATACCACCAAGCAGGTTACCCATATACAGGATCAGGTGAACGACCGATTCAGGCGGTGGGTAGACCTTATGGCGTACGCGGCCATTGCCTCGGCTCCGTTTATGTCGCCGGAAGCGCCTGACACCGAGCGTCTGCAA
>JAIRSU010000008.1 GCA_031255285.1 Treponema sp.
GTCCAGGTACACTTCCAGATCAATCTGAATTTCCCGGCTGTACCGTTCGGCCATGGCATGCGTGCTGCCGTCCATGACCAGCGAAAACTCGGAATGGGTCCGCTGCATGACTATGAGCGCCAGGGCGCTGATGCCGACAACGTTAAGAATAGCGACAACCAGAAGAATCTTTCTTCCTATTTTCATATTTTTCTCCTCAAAGCCTCATTTTTATGGTTCGGGACGCCCAGAGCGGTACTGGGGACATGGAGCCATTCAGGGCTGCCGCCCGAACGCTTTTGGTTTCCATAGGGGATCATAAATTTGAACCGCGTACGGGAAGCCGCGTCTATCAACGCAAGATAATCAGTAGACATAACAAAAACCTCCATACATAACATAAAAACTAAAGCCGCCCGCGGAACGGACAGGCTAATTCCTGTGAAACGTTCTACAAGGCTTGAGAAAAGCCGTTACGATATTCCGTAGACAATTGAGAGATCTCCTCTGGGAATTGAGAGAGTTCTTCTGGCGATTGAAAGAGCTCTGCTGAATATATAGAATATAATACAAGGGGAGGGGGGAACAATTCGGGACTTGCTTGCACTGCCCAAATAGTTGAGAGAATCGTTTGCCGTATATCGTCGGGTTCGTTTCATAACGTTTCATAATACGTCTATTATATAGACGTACCACAAAGATTGCAAGAGGGTTTTTAAGAATTCTTTTAAGAGGGCGGCGCCCAAAGCGTCAAACTCAAATATACGGTGAGCGCGAGGGGTACAGATAAGCAGGGGATTACTCGTTCCGCCTGCTTGAGGCGGCCTAATCACAATTTCACGATAATATCAAGGAGAGCTAGTCCGGCAAGTCCCCTGGCTAAAAGGCAGTGGCTTTAGTCGATGAGGCGCATCATCTGAACATCTTCCACGGGTTCCTGCCGAACCGAATCAGGAAATAGAGCCAGCCGAAACCAAAACCTGCAAGGTGCGTGAGATGCGCGACGCCGTTCTGTAAACCGGTAACCGAGAAGAATACCTCAAGAGCGGTAAAACCTATCGCCATGACCGGAGCGCGTAAGGGCAGAATCCCCCATACGTAGATTATAGCGCGGGGGAAAAGCGCTGCATAAGCCAGCTGTACCGCGAATATCGCACCGGAAGCGCCTAACAACGCTACGTTTACACCGGCCGCCGCGTAGACGGCAAAGGAAAATACGCCCGCCAATATACCTGTACTGAAGTAATAGAGGAGAAATTCTTTCGTCCCCATACCGCTCTCAACCTGCCTGCCGAATATCAACAGCGCCAGCATATTGAACAAGATATGACTTACGCTCCCATGCGCGAACATATACGTAACGAACTGCCATACCCAGCCGGAAAGCACTCTGCTGGGAATAAGGGCGAAGTAATACGTCATAACGTTGCGGGAAAGGTATTGCAACAGAAAGATGAAAAGATTAAACCCGATGAGGTAAAGAACAGCGTTATTAAAGGAATATTGGAATGGTCTTCGTAAATTCATATCTTTAACATAATAAAGAATTAGGGAAAAAGCAAGAACCGCCTATAGAAATAACAGCTTGAACAACAGTTCTTTTTAGATTATAATCGGCAATTATTAGTTATTATAATTTTCCAAACGTCGCCGGGAATATTGAGAGGCGTTTTGGAGTTTCAAAAGGAGAAAATCATGGATTTTGTGAAAAACATGCGCGAGAAAGCGCGGTCCCTGCAAAAGAAGCTGGTACTTGCTGAAGGGACGGAGCCGCGTACCATACAGGCGGCGCGTATTCTGATCGATGAGAAGTTGGCGTCTCAAGTGAGTCTTGTAGGAAAAGATGCGGATGTGAGAGCCGCGGCCGTAAAGGAAGGGGTCAATCTGGAGGGCGTAAACGTCGTGGACCCATCGGCGTCCCCGCTTTTGGATAAATACGCCGAGGAATATTTCAATTTGTGCCATAAGAAAGAAGAAGCAAAAGCCAAAAAAGGACAGGAAATCAAAAACCCCATGACGATGGAAAGAGCGAAGGCGGAAATCACCGCACAGCTTCGCTGGGGTGCGATGATGGTGCGTCTGGGAGATGCGGACGCTATGGTCGCAGGCGCCGAAAACGCCACAGCCGACGTGCTTCGTGCAGGAATCGCCATCGTGGGAACCACGTCCAAGACCGCGTCTTCGTGCTTTGTGATGCAGACGACGGACCCGTCTTGGGGCGTAGACGGCGCGCTCATATTCTCGGATTGCGCAGTCATTCCCGAACCTACCGAGGAACAGCTCGCAGATGTAGCGATAAGCGCTGCTCAATCTTGCCGCGAATTCCTCGGCGTAGAGCCGTCGGTCGCCCTGCTCTCGTTCTCCACGAAAGGCTCGGCAAGCCACGATGCGGTAACGCGGGTGCAAAAAGCGGTTGAAATTCTGAAAGCGCGCAATCCTGACTTTGTGTTCGACGGAGAGCTTCAGGCTGATGCGGCGCTTGTACCGTCTGTTACAGACAAGAAGGCGCCCGGCAGTCCTATCAGGGGTAAGACGAATACTCTGGTATTTCCAAACCTTAATGCGGGCAATATCGGTTATAAACTCGTCCAACGACTCGGCAAAGCCGAGGCTTTCGGACCCTTCCTTCAAGGTTTCTCCAAACCAATAAGCGATCTTTCCCGCGGCGCTTCCGTTGACGACATCGTTATAACCGCGGCCGTCACCTTGGGGAGGGTGAAGTAAAGAGTGGAATATAGGAAGTACTGCAAAAGATTTTTATAATACGGCGCTTACTTCCTATTCACTATATCATTACTGCTCTAGTGTGAGAAAATATGATTCGAGTTTTGTTTTTTTTACGGTACAAGATGCAGCTCAAGAAGGTGGAGACGGATATATCGGTAGAGTCTCTTTTACTGAAAATTTTTGAAGCCGCAGGCGCAAATCCTATTAACAAAGAAAGAGTTATAGCGGCGGATTTTGACGAAAACCGACTGGGAGTATGGCTCAGTATCATGTATTCTCTGGAAAAAGGACTTGAACTCGTCAAAAAAGCAAAATTGAGAACTGGACAGTACGTCTTTGTCGTCGGTAAGAACGTCTCCGTATATAACGAGGAAAAACTCTGCCGAATCCTTGCCTCCGCGCATGGATTAACCGGCGTCTGGCTGCTGCGCGCGTTGAAAAAAGATTTGAGCTTCTATTGCCAACTTGAAACAAGAGAATTCTCCCAACAAATCGTTTTTAATGAGGAATACAGCCAAATTAAGCATATAGAGCGCATCTCTTCTGTCATAAAAAGACCGGCCGCGATGTATCCTTTGAGCGATAGGATTTTTCAGGCGATAAAGCAGGAACCCGATAAAACAATCCTCGCGGGACAGCCCTCTACCGGCAAACGAGAGGCGTTGTTCAGGTTTTGTTCAGCGTTAAGCCCATTCCCGCCGCTTGTCCTGCGTTTGCGTAAGGGGTCAAACATCGGCGCGTTCGCCGATATATTAAATCCAGCCGTGCGGTCATTTATTAACAATGCGGATAAGGCGAGGCTTGAAGAGATGGATTTTTTACAGGCGTCTATTTTCCGCGAGAGACTGCGCTCTGAATATTCTTTGAACATGATTCGAATGATAGGAAGATTTTTATCCATGGTCCTCGCTACTTACGTTACTGAAATTAGATTGCGGAATGCGTTTCCCATTCTTGTCGTTGAGAATATTCAAAACGCGGACGCAGCAGCACTGCGTATATTTATGGAGGCGTGGACAACTTTACCCGCCAAGGGTTACTTCAGAATTTACGGGACGTATATGGGGAATGTTCAGAGCGGGCTTAAACCTTGGGAAGAAGTGTTTCATCGCGTCATTGAGATTCCTGCAAGGTCGACGCCGGAAACTTTTAATGAGGAGAATATACCGAATGAACTATGGGAAATAGCTTACCTGATTGAAGTCTTGCTCACGTTTTTTCCGGGCTATATGTTGCCCCGCTTTCTGGGAGAAGCCATATCGGACAGGGTTTTTAATATGCTTACCCGCATGGGACTCATTGACTTTGTAGACGACCCTGCCCTGCGTTTGCCCAATTTCACCGCGAAAGCAGAGCGGATTATCGGTGAGAGAAAGGAGAGAGTTTTTGATTTTGCCGCCGACCGCTTGTTCCAAGCAATGTCTTCTGAACAAATTGCTATATGTTTTGACTTTGTTGAATACCTGCATTGGCTGAATAAGAACATTCCTGACCTTGTTGTTTGGAACGCGATACGCGCCGATATATTGAACGGAACATACAAGAAAATAGAAACGGCTGTGTCGGAAGGCTCTCTCGACCGTATTGTGGGACCGCGCAGAGTCGATATTCTGTGCTACCTGTTCCATACGTTCAGCGCCTTGACAAGCGACGACGTAGCGGCGGTGGAACAGGCTTTTGCGGAAGATGCGCCCGAGCCGTTTTCAGACGTCTATTACATCCAACTACTCCTGAACAAGGCGTGTTTCGCCCTTGGGAAACGCCGTGAAAGAGAAGCGTTTGAAACGCTCAAAAAAATTCTAAATATGGGTAAAAAGCGGGGTGAAAATTGCCCTGCAAGAACCTACCGACTCATTTCTATTGCCAACATACAAAGCCGCAAATTGGCCGAAGCGGCTGATTACGCGAATATAGCGGCGTCGTTTGTGGAGACGTCCGGTGAGACAGACGAATTGGGAGTATCGCTTTTTTACGCGGCTAACATCCAATACCTATTTGGTAATATATCAAAGGCGGAGCGGCTCGCCGCTTCTTCAGAGCGAAGTGCGATTTCGGCCGGCTGTTACCAATGGGCGCAGCGCTCGCGTTTCCTTTTGGGGAAAATTCGGTTTGAATTCGGCGATTATGAGAAAGCTGCAAAAATTTTTGATTCGTTAGAAAAGACGGTTGAGACAAACGAGGCGAAGAATATTGTCAGCGCATGGCTTTTTCGCTCAAAGTTTTTCACGAGCGGAACATCGGAACAACGAATTTCGTACACCAACTCCAGCTTTGACGCCCTGCTTTTCGACGCAGAGTCCTCATACATAAGAGGCAGGTACAAAGAAACACTGACACTGACCGAAAAACTGTTGAAAAGACTACCTAAAGACGGCTACTTATGGACGGAGAGACCCGATTGGGCAAGCGGTTTCTCTCAATGCGAATTCCTGCTTGTACCAGAACAAGACTTCTGGAAGCAAATGGCTCTGATTTATCACAGTTTGAGCCTTTGCGCTCTTGCGGACGGCGCAAAAATGCGGAAACAGGCGATAGCGGACCTTGATTGGCTCTCTCCAAATATACTTCCTGATATTTTTCCCAATGATTCTTTCTACTTTTACGCTTTGTACCGTGTTCTACGGGAATCCGGGGAAGATCCGATTTACGTCAATACTGTTGTCGGCATCGCATTTAAACGATTGCAGCAACGAGGAATCAAAATAGACGCGCCCGAAGCCCGCCGGACATTCTTTGATAGACCTTACTGGAATAACGTCCTTACCACTGCGGCAAGGGAATATAAATTGATATAAGGCGGCTTTTTTGTTACGATTCGGAGAGGAGTGGTTAAATTTGTTGTTACAAACAAAGGTTTGAAATTATCAGATTTTCATGTCTTTGTACGAGATAAAAGACCATCTCTGATTTTTATTCTTTGCATATGAAGATTTAAGCGTCCATACGTCCATAATAAGGAACTTTGAAATGTTGAAAAGAAAATTGCTGTTATGTATCTGCCTCTTCGTTTTTCTTATTGGCTGCGTTACAACCGAGCCTGACATTAACCCATCCGCGACTTCTGTTCCCACATCGACCGTCCCAACGACAGAGCCTGCACCTACTACTCTGGCGGCGAAGACTGAGCCGACTCCTGTTCCCACATCGACCGTTTCAACGACGGAGCCTGCGTCTACTGCTCTGGCGGCAAAGGCTGAACCGACTTCTGTTCCCACATCGACCGTCTCAACGACGGAGCCTGCGTCTACTGCTCTGGCGGCAAAGGCTGAGCCGACTCCTGATCCCACATCGACCTACGCAACGACGGAGCCTGCGTCTAATGCTGAGGCGGCAAAGGCTGATCCGAAAAATCATAC
>JAIRSU010000082.1 GCA_031255285.1 Treponema sp.
CCTAAAACCGGTATAAAATCAGGTATTAAGTCAATAGGTGATAAAGCATACCCAATAGTTAGCATTATAATAATTTTTGCAATAATTGGTACGTCTTTTCTTTTATATATAAGATACAATGCGGATAAATTATATTTTAATTCTTTTGATTTTGTCTTAAATTTTTCCAGCAATTTACTTTCAGTCACAAAAGTTTCCTCTAATGATTCTATACGAAATTATCATAAAAATATTCTAAACCATGCATATTCTTTTGTCAACTAGCGGTGTAGCCGCTTGGTGTAATTATTTACAAAAATTTTAGCCCGTATTTCGCATAACGCCCTATGAGGCTCATCAAAGCCTATTAGACGGCTTCTTAATGCTCTGGGTTAGTAAACTTATCTGTCTCCGTCTTGACGGTTGCGCTTGCTTCACAAGCGGAACCTGTGCTGGCGCCAGACATCCACCATGATTGCCCCCGCTCTATACTAGGATTGGTATGATACGTCTCAAAACATCTGTAAATTACTTGCATTTAAAGTAAAAACCGTCTATTATTATAAGGTATTACAAAATAACCTCTGTAACAATGCAGTAGATTGGTGATGTTCTATACGTAGGCGTATAAGCGTCTCGGCGCTAGCCAAAAGGATGTATAAATATGAAGAAGGCTCTATTACGTTCTGCGTTGGAGGTTTTATGTTGATGACTTTTGCGGAATTACAGGCGTCAATAGGTGCTCTGTTTTATTCAGGCGAAAAGAGTATATCCGTTCTAACGGGTGGTTTCTCTGAGTGTTGTGTGGATTCCAGAAAGGCTGGGATAGGAAGTCTATTCTTCGCCCTCAAAGGCGAACAGATAGACGGTCATTGTTTTGTGAATGCCGCATTTACAGCGGGTGCGGTCGGGGCTGTGGTCTCCAAAGAAAATGTATCCGCGCTGAAGCCCCACGCGGACAGTCATGCTGCCGCGCTTTTCGCGGTAGACGATACGCTCAAAGCCTTACAGGACGCGGCGGGTACTTATCTGGCAAAATTTCCGAGTTTGTTGAAGATTGGTATAACAGGCTCTTCGGGCAAGACTACCACTAAAGAAATAGCGGCTAGTATCTTTGTATGTGAGAAAGGCTGTGAGAAAGTTGTAATGAACCAGGGTAATCTCAATTCTGAAACAGGCTTGCCCTTGTCAGTCTTTGAAGTAAGACCGCAACACGAGGTAGGCGTCTTCGAGATGGGTATGAATCGGAAAGGCGAAATCGCCGAGCTTGCGCGAGTACTAAAGCCGAATATCGCCTTAATAACCAATATCGGCGGCGCTCATATCGGGACTCTGGGAAATAAGAACGCCGTCGCTGTCGAGAAAAAGAATATTTTCTCTCAATTCACCGGCAAAGAAGCCGCTCTTATCCCAAATCTCGACGAATATCGCGACTTTCTAATAGAAGGTGTGAGAGGAAAAGCCTCTTTCTACGAGGCTTATTCGGAATTTACGCAAGAATATGGGGACAATAAGATCATTGACAGAGGACTCGACGGCTATGATCTTATGTGGAATGGCGGGTGGGTTCGGTTTAAGCTGCCCGGTCGGCACAATGTAAAGAATGCGGCCGCCGCTATAGCCATAGCGAAAGAAGCTGGCGTGTCAAACGACTCCATCGGGAAGGGGCTTGAAAAAGTAACGCCGCTTTTCGGCAGAGGACAAGTCATCCATGGGGACCTTACGGTGGTTAATGATTGCTACAACGCAAACCCAGAATCCATGTCCGCGGCGATAAATTTTTGCGATGCGATTGCTTGGAACGGTAGAAAGGTCTATGTCGTTGGCTCTATGCTTGAGCTGGGAAAAGAATCGCAGAAAGCCCACGAGAAGATAGGCGTTGCGCTGAACGATTCCGTCGTGGATTTCATCTATCTCTTTGGTAAAGAGACCGAAATTACTGCACGAATCTTAAAGAAAAACGGTAAAAAGCCTTTCTTTTTTACTGAAAATATGCTTGAATTAATTCAAGCATTTAAATCGTTCACGCAAATCGGAGATTTGGTTCTATTAAAAGGCTCGCGCGGTTGCGCTTTAGAAAGATTACTGAATATAAATTAAAGAGGATATGTTTTGTTTTTAGGATTCTTATACCCATTAGTTAAATATTTTACGCCGTTCAATGTGTTTCAGTACCTGACGTTTCGAGGCGCTTATGCGGCGCTGACAACATTGCTCATCTGCTATATGGCGGGACCTGCTTTGATACGGACGCTGACACGGCTCAAGATAGGGCAGTCAATCAGAAGCGACGGACCGGAAACCCATTTTGTAAAGGCTGGTACCCCGACTATGGGCGGAATACTCATCATCCTATCAATGGTTGTCTCAACTGTACTATGGCAGGATTTGCAAAATGTATATGTGTGGCTCGTACTGGGGACGCTTGTAGCACTGAGTGCACTCGGTTTCATTGACGATTTTCTTAAAGTTACTCAACGCAACTCAAAAGGATTGCCCGCGTGGGCTAAACTGCTAGGACAATTTGTAGTGGCTGTTATAGTAGTCCTTTTTCTATATTTTTCAAAGGCGTCGCCGCAGGATACGAAACTCTACACGCCTTTCTTCAAAAATCCGGTATGCGATTTGGGCGTTCTATGGATACCATTCGCCGTTCTGTTGATTGTGGGCGAGTCGAATGCGGTGAACCTTTCAGACGGACTTGATGGACTTGCGGGCGGTTTGCTTCTGTTGGTGTTCATTGCACTTGCGATATTGTCCTATTTATTGGGAAGGGCGGATTTTTCGGCATATCTAGGCGTCCCCTATATCGAAGGCGCAGGCGAGGTGATGGTCGTCTGCTTGGCAGCTGTGGGTGCATGCATTGGTTTTCTATGGTTCAACGGGCACCCAGCAGAGGTCTTCATGGGCGATGTAGGCAGTCTACCGTTGGGCGGTATCGTCGCAGTGATTTCACTCATTCTGAAAAAGGAAATCTTGGTTCTGATTATCGGAGGAGTCTTCGTTTTGGAAGCCGCATCAGTGATAATACAGGTGATTTCTTTCAAATTGAGGCAGAAACGGGTGTTTCTTATGTCGCCTCTACACCATCATTTTGAAAAATTAGGATGGAAAGAGACGAAAGTCGTACTAAGATTCTGGATATTGGGCGGGCTGTTTGCCATAATTGCCCTGTCCACGTTGAAGATACAGTAGGAGGACAGGGGAGTGAATAGCGAATAATATCACTATGTAGAAGTTTATTTCAAGACTTCCAAATGAAGATATTATTCACTACTCCCTTACAAAGATGAAATTCTTTGAAAAGGCGGGATTGAAAATAAAGCGACCGAAAGCCCATATAGATCATATTCTCCTTGCATCTATTATACTTCTATTAGGCATGGGGCTTATTACACTTTATTCAAGTGCACCTGGCTTCCTAAAGGATCAGTTGATTTACAGTGGAGTGGGACTACTGCTTCTCATCATAGTAGCTCTCTTTCCACTGGACCTCTTGCGGGATAGGCGGATAGTGATTGCGGGTTTTGTAGTGGTACTGGTTGCCGGAATCTTAACGCAAGTACCGGGTGTGGGTGTTATGATGAACGGTGCTTCACGATGGGTTCAGATAGGCGGTAAAAGGTTTCAACCTTCGGAGTTGGTGAAGTTGTTTCTACCTTTCTATTTGGCGCATATGCTTGACAGAAAAAAAGAAAGGGATGGAGAGATTTCTGATGATTTTTGGCGCTCGATTCTGCCACTTTTCATAGTTACGGCATTATTTATCGTGGTCATAGGCTTGCAGAATAACTTTTCAACAGCCGGATTCATAGCGATAAATATGACGCTGATTTTCATTATGACTGGGGTCAGACTACGTTATCTCATAGGAGCATGGATAGTGATACTGTTGACAGGAAGTGTCTTTATTTTGATGGAACCGCACCGGATAAACCGCATATATGCTTTCTTTGTCAGGGACGACATTCAGGATGTGGCTTTTCAGATAGACAGGGCTATTTCCGCTATTGAGTCTGGCGGTCTCTGGGGGAAGGGTTTTGAACGAGGTGACTTTTTGTTGATACCGGAAGTTCACTCGGATTTCATATTTTGCGCTTATGCCGAGGAATTCGGCTTTATTGGTGTTTTGCTCTATTTTTTCTTGATGGGCGTTTTTATGGCAGAGGGTTACCGCATAGCGTTTAAAACGCCCGATATGTATAGGAGACTTATGGTGTTTGGGTACATAACCATCATCGCATCCCAAGCGTTTTTTAATATCGCCGTTTCGGTTGGCGTGGTTCCCATAACAGGAATACCACTTCCATTTTTTTCTGCCGGGGGAACGTCTCTTATCATCACTCTCATAATGTGCGGGGTGATAGTAAATATTTCAAGGGTTTCACAAAACCTTGATTTATTATATAATAGCAAAGGGAGGTAAAAACTTTGTCGGACTACTATCAAATGCAGACACGAACAGTGGTTGATTCCGCCGGCGTGTTGAGAACGGACAAATTACTCAAGATCCTCATTATTCTTGCTCTGTCAGTTGCGGGAGCATTTATTCTGTGGATAGCCATTATTCCTTTCACGCCCTTCCATGAAATGGATGTTAACGGCATCGAAGAAATGTCCCGAGAGCAAATTTTTGAGATCGCAGGGTTAAGTAAAAAATCTTCCTTCTGGATGACAAACGTTCAGAGGGTCGCTGCTAACATAACGAGTCTCTCGTTTGTGAAGACCGCGACCGTTCAGAAGCATCTCCCCAGTAGACTTGAGATCAACATAAGCCCCAGAGAGCCAGTCGGAGTTTTTCTTGTATTCTTTGAGAATCAATATGTGCCATTTTTCGTAGATGAGAGCGGCTTTATCTTCGAGTCCGTGCGTAGTCCAGAGGGTATGCCCATCATCTCGCAGTCCGGTATGGAAATGATTACCGCAGGCATTCAGCTTCCCCTTTCGCTTAACAGGTTTTTATCTGGATTAGAGTCCATAAAAGCTTCCAATCCAGAACTGTTTGTGCTGATTTCGGAAATAGAAGTCAGGTGGATAACCGGTGGAGACCAGAATTACAAGGACTATGATGTCACACTTCATTTGAATAACACAACTACTGCTGTACGTGTGAAGCCGGATTTGAATGTTTCGGAATTGAAGGCTATGATTTTGGAGCTTGACACCCTCAAGCGGAACGGCATTATACCGGATGTGCTTGATATGCGTTCCGACGTTACGGCGTATTATTGATATACGGAGTGTAAGGAGGATAAATGGCGACGAATACCGGATTGGTTTTTGGACTCGACATAGGCACAACTAAAGTATGCGCCGTAGTCGGGGAATACAATAAAAGGGAACAACTCGAAATCACGGGCGTAGGACTCAGTCTGTCAACCGGTATTAAAAAAGGAGTCATTGTTAATATGGAGGATACTATCCAATCTATCAGAAAAGCTGTGGAAGCGACGGAGATGATAGTAGGGCAGGACCTCAAAGCTAAATATTGCTGGCCCGGTATAGGCGGCAATCTCGTAGAGGGCAGAAATTCGCGGGGGGTCGCTTCTGTTAGGCATAATAAGGACAAAACTATTCGCGAGGTAACTCAAGCAGATATAGACCGCGCCTTAACAAGCGCGCAAACGGTGGCTTTTCCCATGGATCGGGAGATACTCGAAGTCATCCCACAATCCTTTATATTAGATGGGCAGAAGGGGATACCAGACCCGCTCAATATGATAGGTTTGCGACTCGAAGCCGAAGTCCATATTATCACTTGTTCCACCACCAGCAAACAAAACCTTAAAAAGTGCATAAACGAAGCGGGTTTTCTCATAAACGACATGATTCTCCAGTCTCTTGCTGCAGGTAGGGCTGTGCTTACGCCTGAAGAGAAAGACATGGGCGTCGTTCTGATAGATTTAGGCGGTGGTACTACAGATATGCTCGTCTATGTCGAAGGAGCGCCATACTTGAACGCATCGATTCCTGCGGGCAGTGCCCTCATCACCAGTGACATTTCTAAAGTCATGTCGATCCCTCTCGACGCATCTGAAAAAATTAAAGTCGAAGCGGGCTGTTGCTGGGAAGATATGCTCGATTCCGATGAAGACATCTTAGTGCCAGGCGTGGGTGGAAGACCTCCTTCTGCTATACCGCGTTCCGAGATTCTTTCTGTCATACGTCCGCGTATGGAGGAGACTCTTTTCATGGTGAAGGATAAGCTAGACTCTATTACCAAGTCAAAAATGGAAGGAGGGGCGGAGATCACCCTTGGAGCGGGCGTTGTGCTTACAGGTGGCGGCGCTCTTCTTGCGGGCGTGGCTGAATTGGCTTCCTCCATATTCAGGATGCCCGTGCGTGTGGGAAATCCACTACATATACCTGGTCTCGTTGGAGAATACCGCTCTCCGCTTTTTTCCACGGCCATAGGCTTGCTACTCCTTGGCGGAGAACGTAGTCTTCCTGAGAAAATTCAAGAGTCTCGTCCTCGCTCCCGTGAAAAAAAATCCAAATCGGAGAATTCCATATTCAAACAGTTCTACGACTGGTTGAGCAATGATTTCTTCTAGGCGATAGAAATTATATCATGCGGTGTAAAAATAAAGAAAGGTTTAAAATAATTTGTGGAACTTCTTTTGAAGTACGAATCTTTAGCACAAGAGCTTTGTAAGGAAGTCAGGTAGTCTAAACCCTTGTGGTGTCGACTATTGACTGAAAAGTCGCTCCCCTTTTTAGTCCGGTGGTAGTTCGCTCCACAGAGTAACTCTATACTGTACTTCATAAGTAAGGAAAATGCATTATGATGAGTTCTGAATGACTGTTCCTACCAGCCTTTGTGCCTTCTTTTGCAGAAGCATGAAAGAACAGTATGAAGACTGTATCCTCATACATCAGATCCCAGTGTAAATCATCTATAGATCTGGTAAGTCCTATTCTGTGGCTCTGAGGTAGGAACTCGCACCTTTTGAAGTAAGAGTAAGTTGACGTAGCCATGCTTCATATGGATAGATTTTGACGAAAACAGTAACATCGAAAAGGAAAAACGTTTCACCTCCATAAAAATCGGATCCTGCATTGGATGACCAAACGCTTACCAAAATGTCAGCATCGCCAACACATTGACCGCATGGTTCCCCAAACTACAGTTGCCTGGACCACTGCTATGATCGCTCTCACTGAAGGGAAATCTCACATCTCACCAGAACCCGGAGAAGACAAGTTGGTTATTAAAACTAATCAGTTAGGGTACACCTTTTCTTGTTCTCCAGCAAGGAAGAGGAATAACGTCTTATAGGACGTATTATGCTTCCCTATAGTTATTCTCTGACTGTACTACTTTGCCGCGATGTATTTCAGGAAGTTCCGCAAAAGGTAAGACAGCAAAACCGTGCCCAGAATCATCACTACAGAGAGAGCATTGATGACCGGCGACACCCCAAAACGGATAGCCGAGTATATATAGAGCGGTAGAGTGGACGAACCAGGACCTGCTACGAAGTAAGTAATGACAAAGTCTTCAAGACTTATCGTAATTGCTGTCAGGAAGCCCGATACGATACCCGGCATACAAATCGGTACCGTAACACGTAAGAGCGTCTGCCACTCAGATGCGCCCAGGTCCCGCGCAGCCTCAATGATGGAAAAATCAAACTCGTCAAGCCGTGCCATCACCATAAGAAACACAAAGGGTAAATTGAAAGTCGTGTGCGCGATGAATATCGTGAGAAGCCCAAGCTTAAGTTTTATACCTGCGAAGAATATAGATAGACTCACGCCGATAATGATTTCTGGCAGAATCATCGGCAGAAAGGAGATAGTCTGGATGTAGTTACGGAAGCGAAATCGGTACCAATTCACACCGATAGCTCCGAATGTGCCGAATACAGTCGCGGTCGCAGCTGACGTGAGCGCAATGAAAATACTGTTCCAAAATGCCCGCCACAAGTCCCGTGAATGTAAAAACAGTTGCTCATACCACTTAAAGGAGAAGCCGGACCAAAACATTCCCTTGCTTCCGTTAAACGAGTAGAGAATTAGTACGAAAAGCGGCAAGAACAGAAATATCAGCGCCGCGATGAATACGGTTTGCGAAAACGAAAATGGACTCCTGCTTGCCCTTCGTGCATGTTTACCCGCTTCAGTTTGGGGTTTCAACGGCCTTACGGACGTTATAATAAAACGGACGACTTGCTTTATGTTCATTTTACTCTTCCTTTCGCTTCCGCGAGCCGTTGCGAATCATTCTTTTGCAGATTCATCATCACCAGGACGCTCACGGTGGTAATTATAGTGAGCACCATAGAAATGGCGGACGCGAGGGGCCAATTGCGGCTTTTCGTGAGCTGGTCTGCTATGGTATTGCCAAGCATATAGGAATTCATACCACCCACAAGAAGCGGTACTGCGTAAGCTCCGAAAATCGGAATAAACGTGAACAAGACTGCGGTGTAGATGCCGCTTCTGATATTCGGCAAGAGGATTCGGACAATAGCAGACATCTTTGTTGCACCCAAATCCCGCGCTGCTTCCAATAATGAAAAGTCAAACTTATCTATCGTGGAGAACAGAGGCAGGATAGCATAGGGTAGGTACATATAAACCAACACCAGAATCACTACGTTCTGGTTGTAAAGAAAGTGAATATGACTGTTTATCAGTCCAATATCCATCAAAAAATTGTTCAAGAAGCCGTCGCTGCCCAGAATATTCATCCACGCGAACACTCGTATCAGGAAATTCGTCCAGAAAGGAATGATGATGAGGAGCAGGAGAAAAGTCTGGTTTTTACTCTTTGCCATGAAGTACCCGCAAGGAAGGGCTATTAGTATAGCAATAACGGTTGCTATGATTGACGTCCCGATTGTCCGTACCGTAACGACCATCAAGGTTGGATTCGTCAAGCCTTTGTATGCATCAGGGGAAAACTGCCAGACCACTCCTCCGTACAAGCCTTTTTTCAAGAAACTATAAATCACAATGATGACAATGGGTGCGAGAAAAAACGCCGTGAACCATGTGCCCATAGGCGCGGCGTAAAAGGGTCCGTAGTTACGTCTGACGACATTTTTTTCGACTTTTCCTTTAAATTTCTCATTACCGCGCCCGTTCATTTTTTCACCTCAACGATGTAGCCATCAGTCGCACTCCACGACAGGTAAACCGAATCTTTCCACACGATGTCAGGCCCCTCGTCAGAATACTTAGAGTGCTGTTTGATGACACGAATGAGGCAGTTATCCTTCACTTTGACATAAAACTTGGTCTGAAAGCCGGAATAAATCGGCTCGTCCACGACTCCCTGAAACAGGTTGATATCTTCTCGTTTAGTAGCAGGTTTTTCGGTATTTATGACGATTTTTTCTGGGCGTACGGTGAAACTGACAGTTTGTCCTACCGTTATCACATCTATCGTAGTAACTTTTATCCTACCAAGGGTCGGTATATCGAGCTCCGCGAGATATTCAGTATCACCGTTGACATCCGGTCTATCGAGTCTTTCAGTTGCTACGACCGTTCCATCAAAAAGGTTGGTTTCTCCGATGAATTTTGCCACAAAATCAGTCGCTGGACTCTCGTAGATTTCATAAGGCGTGCCGATTTGGAGAACATCACCGCCGTTTATGACGGCAATACGGTCAGAAACCGACAAGGCTTCGGTCTGGTCGTGGGTTACATAAATAAACGTAACGCCGATTTTGTCGTGTATCTGGTCAAGCTCTATCAACATATGCTGGCGGAGCTTAGCGTCAAGCGCCGACAGAGGTTCGTCCAGTAATAACACACTCGGTTCATTGATAAGCGCACGAGCTATAGCGACTCGCTGTTTTTGACCGCCGGAGAGTTGGTTAGGCTTTTTGTCGCTGTGTCCCTCAAGTTGAACGAGTTTCAGGTAGCTATTGACAGAAGTCTCTATTTCCATTTTTGATTTTTTCTTCAAACGCAACGAAAAAGCGACATTTTCAAACACCGATAAGTGAGGAAACAGAGCGTAGTTCTGAAAAACCGTGTTAGCCTGCCTGCAATTCGGCGGCAAGGAAAGCACGTTTCGTCCGTCGAAGGCGACAACCCCAGAATCCGGACTTTCAAAGCCCGCAATTATCCGCAGGAGCGTAGTTTTACCGCATCCTGATGGTCCTAAAAGGGAGAAAAACTCCCCTTTGCGTATATCAAGGTTTACGTTGTTCAAGACTTTGAAATTTCCAAAGGATTTGAATACGTCCTTGATTGTTACATCGCTTCCTTTCAATGTTTCTCTGTTTTGCAGACTTTCCTTATAGTCTGACAGCCTCCCTGAAATGAAATATAATTAAGTAACAATGCGTTCTTTTTCAACTCTTGTCAAGAGGTTCCTGAAAACATCTCATAAAGAACGATTATGTGAAAGACAGTCGGAAAATCTCTCGTTTTCATACTATATGAACACGGGAACCATTCTTTTAACAAACCTTCATTATTCTGTCTATTCAATCCGGGAGAAATCTATTATATTTATTTCATGGGGACTTTATTTATTATTGGGACGCCCATAGGCAATTTGGGAGACCTAAGCTTCCGTGCCGTCGAGACCTTGAAAGCTGTGAGTATGGCAGCCGCTGAGGATACGAGACGGACACTCAAACTATTGACGCATTTCGGAATACGAGTTACCGTGATCTCCTGCCGGTCCGGTAATGAAAAAATTGCGGCGCAAAAAGTCGCGTCTATTCTGGATAGTGGCGAGAGTGTAGCGTACATGAGCGATGCGGGTACCCCGGGTATGAGCGACCCTGGTTCCACACTTGTACGAACGGTCGTTGCCGCAGGGCATACAGTTATTCCCATACCAGGTCCTTCCGCGTTTACGAGTCTGGTAAGCGTATCAGGTGCAACAGATAAAACTATCGTATTTGAAGGGTTCCTATCCCCCAAGTCCGGACGCCGCCGTACACGGGTCAAGGAATTGTTGGACATAGGAAACGCCTTTGTTCTTTACGAATCACCCTTCAGAGTAGTAAAGTTGTTGCAGGATTTAGCCGAATTTGATAGTAAACGTTACATCTGCGTCGGGCGGGAAATGACCAAGCTCCATGAGGAGTACCTGCGTGGGTCCGTCGCGGAAGTTTTAATGATTTTAAGCGCTCGTTTTGATCAAAAGGGCGAATTTTCCATTTTTGTTTCAGGAAAAATGTGCCGATAAATGAAATTAAGAGGATAACTATGATTAATACGATAGGTTCAATAAGTTCAGTAACCCCTATTCTTCTGGACGGTAAGATCAACGCCTCCAGTCAGTCGAATCGTTTCACATCAACAGATTCCATAAACTTGTCTTCAGAAGGTCTAAAGAAAAGCGAGATGTACAGAATAAACGGCATTATTGATGCAACGCCGGATGTGCGTCTAGATGTCGTCGAGCGAATCAACGAGCGAATCAATGACCCCGCGTATATCAATGATGAAGTTCTTGATGCCGTGGCGGATAAGCTTATGAAAGTGTTTGGCTTCTTTGATGATTCCAAATAGAGTCGCTATTTGAGGAATGGTTACCGTGGGCGACATATACTTTAACATTGACCCGGAAATTATCATAGGGACAGATACTATAAACCGTGCCGGTACAATATGTGGCAGGTACGGTAATAAAGTTCTGATAGTCGCTGATAAAACCCTCCATGAAAACAAGGAAACCGAACGCCTCATCGCCATTTTAAAAGATTCTAATATAGAGGCGATTCTTTTTGATGAGATTCCATCAACATCCATGGCAGATATAGTAGCTTCAACGGTCAGCCTCGCACATGCGGCCCGATGTTCGAGTATTATCGGCTTCGGCGATGTAACCACCCAAGCCGTAGCCCGCATTACAGCGCTTATCGCCCATGCGGAGATAGATATATTCGATCTTCTGGACGGCAAATCTGTGCAGAGCGGCTTCCTCCCTTATATCGCCATTCCTTCCACAAAAGAAGACCTCTTTCTGTTTTCAAATATCTGTCTCTCTATAGACCCGCGTGATAGAAGCGTCAAACAGACAAGACTTCCCAAAGGACTCTGTAAAGCAGTTATCATAGACAACGACTTCATATCTAATGAAAACATCGCCTACGCTTTTGATGGATTTTGTATGTCTGTCGAAGCCTACTGTTCAAGAAAAGCCAATTTTTTGTCCGATCCTTTATTAGAGCAAGCTATCGCCTTTTACAGCATGATCATTACGGGGCATGACAGCAAAAACGAGGTTATCGGCGAAGCGGGCTTCCTTGCGTCGCTAGGTGTCGCGTTGAGCACTCCGGGCATGGGTTCCGTCCTGTCTTACCTCATAGCAAGGAGATTCCCGGTAGCGAAATCTTTGTGCGCGGCCGCTCTCCTGCCCGGTATACTAGAAAAACTTATAGCTACCCGTCCCGAAAAAATAGCCCGTGTTGCATCTCTATTGGGCAAGCCCACCGAAAAATTATCTATTGAAGAATCTGTGTCTCTGGTAACCTCTTTTATTCATTCCTCTCTGGACGCGCAGAACATTAACCCGCGCCTGCAAAGTTTAGGCTTACAGCTCGACCCACTAATTCCTTTGACGGAGGCCGCGCGAAACTTGGATTTCGTAGGCTTCTCTCCGTGGACGGTTACCTCCGAAGAACTTATCGGACTCATAAAACAATCATTCTGATGGATTATCGCAAACTAAAAAGTATCCCACGCCCACAGCGGGTCCGCAAAATACTGAAGATGCTGACTGTTGCCGAAATGCAGTTCTGTAAAACAGGACAATGGGCATATACAAACAGTGAATTGGACAGCTTGTTAAAGCTTGTTGAAGACGATTCCCCCGATTCATCAATGATTGCTAGAACACGAGAAACGCTGGTATGCGACGGACAAGACATCCGCAGGACAATCAATGCAGTGCGGCACCTCTTGCTTACTGAGATTGGACGGGTGCCTGCGGATTGGGATTTTCTTGATGCGGAAAACAAGCTCGATATAGGAAAACGGACGATATTCAAGGGCGTGCAGGTATATCTGGAAGACGTGCGATCGCCTTTCAATATCGGCTCTATGTTCCGCATAGCGGAGTCTTTCGGGGTTGAGAAGATTTTTCTGTCTCCGTTCGCCGCGAATCCGCGTCACAAGCGTGCGGAGCGCGCCGCTATGGGTTGTGTAGATGTGGTCCCTTGGGAACGAGACGAACCGCTATGGGAGCAAACAGACATCTTTGCTTTGGAGACAGGAGGCGTTCCCTTGGAGAAGTTCGCGTTCCCCGAAAACGGCATAATGATAGTCGGATCAGAGGAGCTTGGAGTAAGCCCTGCAAGCTTGTCGCGGGCGGACGCATCGCTCGGCAGAGTAACCATCCCGCTTTTCGGCGCAAAAGGGAGCCTCAACGTATCCACAGCGTTTGCCATAACCATGTATACGTGGGCGAAAAGCCTGATAGATAACAGCAATAATTTTTAATCTTTTTATTGTAGAGGAGGAGACAATGAATCGCCTTGAAGCTTGGGAACTTCTCAGGGAGTACAACAAGGACAAATTTCATCTTCAACACGCGCTCACCGTTGAAGGAGTGATGAAGTGGTTTGCTGAGAATACAGACAGCGAAGAGAAGTACGACTCGGAATTCTGGGGAATTGCAGGACTTCTCCATGATATTGATTTTGAGCAATATCCCGATGAGCACTGCTTAAAAGCACCGCAGTTACTCCGCCAGGCCGGTGCAGACGAAGCGTTGATTCACGCAGTTGTGAGCCATGGTTATGGAATTGCCGCTGATGTGGAACCGAGCCATTTCATGGAGAAGATACTATTCGCCACCGATGAGTTAACCGGCTTAATATGGGCGTCCGCCATTATCAGGCCAACGAAGAGCGTACAGGACTTGGAAGTAAAATCCGTGCGGAAAAAGTACAAGACCCCGTCTTTCGCCGCCGGCTGTTCTCGTGAAGTTATCCAAAGAGGAGCGAAAATGCTCGGATGGGATCTGGATGTACTCATAGGAAAGACTATTCTGGCGATGCGTTCATGCGAGACGTTTGTACGCGCCGAGATAGAAAAGTTGGTGTAAAGTTTAAAACCATTACAGCGAGACCAGAATGGCGGCTTGTTCCACAGCGTTTTATAACGAAAACGCATACGTCATTTTCACTGGAGACAGCCTGTTCAGATACTTTGCTGGGCGCGTGAGAGAATGCCTGACGCGCCTGTGACACTGTACCCGTCCGCGGCGTGTATTCGTGAACCCAGACGAACAGCCGCAATCGGTACGGAGCGGCTCTATAGCAGATAGAACCCGCTGAAATTTTTTTACACCCCGCTTCTTAACAAAAATTCGATTTCATCCTGTACTAGGCACTGTCAGCGAAGGTAGAAAGAATGCTCCATTTCTCTAGTGCAATTATACGCCAAACCGCGCTAGTACAAACAAGAAGCGTAGCTCTCCGCAGTGGAAACATTGTTGGCATACAGACATTCAACAAGTCCATCCCATTATTCTACACAAACGACTATTGTTATGAGCAATTTGTGCGGAATAACTCCATTCAATTTGTCCCTATTGACAAAAGGGTTTTTATATTATATAGTTTGTCTCATGGAGTATATTTAAAAGTTGGGGGAATAATGCAAGAAGAAGAGTTTCAGACTGGTAAAGTATATTGCGCCAACTGTTTTCATTGTAAACTGCTTCCTGAACTTGAATGTGGTATTTTACGCATCCGCTGTACGGCGGGAAAATGGAAGAAGAAGCTGGGGCAAGAGAAAGTGTACAAATTCTACACAATTATGAGACGTTTTAATGATATGTGTGAAGCCTATGAAGATATGGGAGAATCGGCCGAATTCATCCGAGAATTGCGAAAATCAATAAATGAAGATTCTTCAAATACATCTTCTTAACTTTGATAATGATATTATTAATTGAGAAGTGATTAAAAATGTTTTCATTGTCTTCATCAGTGTTTGAATGGATTTCCCGATTTATCAATTTTGAACGCATTCGGGCTGACAAAGGGTTCTGCCTTGATCGCATGTGGGAATTGGCTGAAAATGCAGGGCACCCTGAGAGAACAGCTCCTGTCATTCACGTAGCAGGTTCAAAGGGCAAGGGTTCGGTTTCTACAATGATTGCGTCTATACTGTCGTCTGCTGGTTTTAAGACCGCTCTCTATACCTCGCCCCATGTTCTAGACTTCCGAGAACGTATTACATGGAATGGGGACTTCTTCGCTGAATCCGTTTATGTGGATGCGGGTAATGAACTTTTTTCCATTACGGAAAAAACATTCGAACAATCCGCAGATGCACCCACTTTTTTTGAATTATTCACACTCTTTTTTTTTCTTTGCGCCAGACAGGCAGATTGTACAGCAATGGTCGTAGAGACGGGTATGGGCGGCAGACTTGATGCTACCAATATCGTATTTCCATGTGTCAGCATCATCACTTTGATTGAAAAAGAGCATACCGAATATCTAGGTGATACCATCACCCTCATCGCAAAGGAGAAATCGGGTATCATAAAGCCGGGTATTCCATTGGTACTCGCAGAGCAGGCTCCTGAAGCACGTGCTGTTTTTTATGATGCGGTGGAGAAGGCACGCTGTCAAGCGTGTTCACCTCTCAAGAAAAAGGAATATTCTTCCACCACAGTGCGTTATTTCCCAGATGAGGCGGAAATAAAAGATATCATTGTGTCGCAAAATGGTACAGATTTTATCCTTGTTTCCGAGCTTTTCCCAGATCCGCTTGCGTTGTCTCTACCCATCCCAGGTACAGTACAGGCGAAAAATGCAGGACTTGCTGTACTTGCAGTGAAAACTGTGTTTCCCGCTATAAGCGCTGAATGTATCAGTACCGGGCTGAGAAAATGCCGTCCACGAGCGCGTTTTGAGCGAATACTAGATACGCCGCCCGTCATCGTAGACGGTGCTCATACCTGCGCCAGCATTGACTACTGTGCAGATACTTTCACATCTATTTATGGAGATGGAGTACTACTCTTTGGTTGTGCTGCAAGTAAAGACGTTTTATCAATGGCGAAGATTCTCACGTCATGTTTTTCCATTATCATCGTTACAGCACCTGGAACCTTCAAGGAAAGCTATCCCGAAAAAGTGTTTGAGGTATTTAAGAGTATAAATCCCGAAAAAGTTCTGCTTATCAAGAATACGGCGGTAGCTATTGATAAAACGCTTGCTATCGCTTATGAAAAAAGTCTGCCTGTTTTAGCGACAGGATCGTTTTATCTGGCAGGCGAAGTGATTAGACGACTATCTTCATAGTTATGTTAAGGAGAAGAATGTACAAGAGACCAAGTTGGGACGAATATTTTATGGAAGTGTGCGATGCCATTTCCAAGCGGGCGACCTGTGACCGCGGCAGATCTGGATGCGTCATAGCGAAGGACAACCAAATTCTAGTAACAGGCTATGTCGGCGCACCGTCAGGACTGCCGCATTGCGATGACGCGGGGCATCAATTGAAGAAGATGGTCCACGAGGATGGGAATATTACCGAGCATTGCGTCAGGACGGTTCACGCTGAACAGAACGCTATATGTCAAGCCGCCAAGAGAGGGATTTCCATAGGCGGCGGCACACTCTATTGCCGCATGACTCCCTGTCGTACCTGCGCCATGCTCATCATAAACTGCGGCGTCATCCGCGTCGTGTGCCAAAGACGTTACCAAGACGCCGCAGATTCCGAAACCATGTTCAAAAAAGCCGGTATAACCCTCGAATACGTGTCGGACGAAGTGCAAACATACTAGGATATTTTGCCGTGCTTGACCATCTCGCAAGGGACGCGGATTATGAATTAACCGATTAATGAGCGACAATCTCGCCGTCTATGGAGCCGCCGCTACGCAAAAATTTAGGCAAATTATACATGAAAACGCTTGACAATTCTCCCTTTTTGAGTAAAATATATTCTTATGCAGACAGAACAAGTACATATCAATAAAGTAGCGGCCGACAGCCGAGTTATGATTACGCCCGCCCGCGGGGGGTGGGTGGGGGGGGGGGGGGGGGGGGGGGGGCGGGGGGGGGGGGGGGGGGGGGGGGGGGGGGGGGGTGGGGGGGG
>JAIRSU010000123.1 GCA_031255285.1 Treponema sp.
CCTGTGAAGGCTGGGCTCGTGGAGCGAACCGCGGAGTGGCTGTTTGGGAGCCTATACCACCGTCTGCATCAGCAATCTGACTTACTAGACGAACCAGATATCGCCGGTGTCTGACACCGATACCTACACTTACACTGCACCTTGTCTTCTTTATCCCACGTTAGCATAGAGAAGCCGCACGGCGCTTGAGCAGGCACAGATCCACGTTGATAGAACGGAAGCCTGGGTCCCAGGGAAAACGATAAAGCATAAAAAAAGCCGTGCTATTACCGTCGCAATAACACGGCTCAAGGTAGGAGGGCGGTAAAAAAGGCTCTGGCTTCCCCCCCCCCCGACAAGAAAGTAAAATCTACGCCGTATAGAGTGGGCGCGGTGTATAACTGGTATGAAGCAACTCGTGCGCCTTGTGCCCGTTAGGCTCGCCGAGGAACTCCTCGTATATCAGATGGATAAAGGGATTCAGGTGAGAACAGCGGTATTGAGACTTTTGGTCGTCGCTATAAATACCTGCCATGCGCTTTGAGCGCACTTCGTCCGTGGCGCCGTAAGGCTGACCTCCACCGGAAATGCACCCGCCCCGGCACGCCATCACCTCAACAAACTGATAGGGTATCTCTTTGCCTGCGGTTTTCGCATCCCGAATATGGTTCAAAACCTCCTCGATATTACCCATCTGGTGCGCGACAGCGATACGAATCTTCTTGCCGCCACCAAAGTCAACCTCAGCCTCTTTGACGCCCTCAAGACCGCGTACAGGCGTGAAGTTTATATCAGGCAATTCTTTCTTGGTAACAAAGTGGTAGGCGGTACGAACCGCAGCTTCCATGACCCCTCCTGTAACGCCGAATATGGTACCCGCGCCTGTATAGGGCCCGAGCGGATTGTCAGCTTCCTGATCAGGTAATTCGAGTATATCTATACCCAGTTGCCGAATCATGCGGGCAAGCTCCCGTGTGGTAATTGAAATATCCACATCCTGTCCGTGTCCCGCACTCTTCATGTCGTCATTACGATAGGTTTCCCATTTCTTCGCGGTACAGGGCATCACCGATACCGAGTAAATCTTGTCCGGGTCAACGCCCGCCTTTTGCGCCCAGTAGGTTTTTATCATTGCGCCCATCATCTGCTGAGGCGATTTGGCTGTAGAGAAATGCGGTATCATATCCGGGAAGTATTTTTCCATGTAATCCACCCAAGCAGGGCAGCAACTCGTGATGAGGGGAAGTTCTCCGTTCTCAGTAAGCCGTTTTACCAGCTCGGTGGCTTCCTCCATGATGGTAAGATCCGCCGAGAAATTGGTATCAAATACGGTCTTGAATCCGATGCGTCTCAGGGCTGTATAAATCTTTTTGGTGATGACGGTTCCAGGTTCACATCCGAATTCTTCGGCAAGCGCTACACGGACTGCGGGCGCTATTTGTACCACTCCATGGACTTCCGGATCAGCGAGTTTACGCCAGACTTTTGAGGTGTCGTCTCTTTCATAGAGAGCGCCGACCGGACAGTGGGCCGCGCACTGTCCGCATTTGATGCAAGGGCTTTCACCCAGTGGAACGTCCGCAGCGGGCGCTATCTTGCCATTTATGCCGCGTCCCAGAAATTCAATCGCCCACACGTTCTGTATTTCCTGGCAGACCTTGACGCACCGTCCGCACCGGATGCATTTTTCAGGATTAAGCACAATAGACGGATTAGATGTATCGAAGGCGAGAGGGCTGGAGATTTTCTTGAAGGGCGCTTCCCGAATCCCAAACTCTGCCGCTAACGTCTGCAATTCGCAATATCCGTTACGAGGACACTGGAGGCAGTCGTTGGGGTGATTGGATAGAATCAATTCCAAAACAGTACGCCGCACAGACACGAGTTCAGGGTCGTGGGTAATAATGTCCATGTTTTCAGCGCAAAGCGTGGTGCAAGCTCGCGCCATACGAGGCGAGCCGGGACCAGCGGTTCTGACGATACAGATACCGCAACTCGCCCATGCCGGCAAGTCAGGGCTATAACAGAGAGTCGGTATCTTGATGTTAATCATCTCTGCGGCTTGTATTATTGTCGTCCCTTCTTCAACCTGAAGGGGTTTACCGTTTACCTTTATATTTATCATTGCATTTCTCCTTTATTTCTTCACTATCGCCCCGAACTTACAGTTTTTGAAACACTCGCCGCATTTCAGGCACTTGGACTGGTCGATTACATGAAGTTGTTTAATTGATCCGGTGATACAAGACGCAGGACATTTTTTAGCGCAGAGTGTACAACCACGGCACTTGTCCGCCAATATCTCGAACCTAATGAGATTCTTACACTTACCAGAACGGCATTTCTTATCGTGGATATGTTCGAGGTACTCGTCTCGGAAGTTCCTCAAGGTGGAAAGAGTCGGATTCGCCGCAGAGCCGCCGAGCATACAAAGACTCGCCTTAGTCATAGCTTGACCGATAGTTTCGAGTTTTTCGAGGTCTTCCTCTTCACCGTTGCCGTTAGCTATCTTCTTCAAAAGGTTGTACATTTGAGTCGTCCCGATACGGCAGGGCGCACATTTCCCGCAGGACTCATCAACGCAAAAATCCATATAGAAACGCGCTACATCAACGACGCAGTCGTCTTCGTCCATGACAATCATGCCGCCGGAACCCATCATAGAACCGTTTGCGGTAAGGCTTTCGTAGTCAATAGGTGTATCAAGTACTTTCTCTGTGAGGATGCCACCTGAAGGTCCGCCCGTCTGGACACCTTTGAATTTCTTGCCGTCCTTAATGCCGCCTCCGATTTCAAAGATGATTTCTCGTAGAGTCGTTCCCATCGGTACTTCAACAAGCCCTGAATTCTTCACCTTACCAGTCAGTGCGAATACTTTGGTGCCTTTCGATTTTTCCGTACCGAACTTGGCGAGCCATGCACCGCCCTTGGTGATGATGACTGGAATGTTCGCCCATGTTTCCACGTTGTTGATGACCGTAGGCTTGTGCCATAGCCCTTCGTAAGCAGGGAATGGAGGTTTGGGAATCGGCATACCGCGGTTCCCTTCGACAGACTTGATAAGCGCGGTTTCCTCACCGCACACAAATGCACCCGCTCCGAGTCGGATTTCAATGTCAAAGTCAAAACCTGAATTCAGGATATTCTTACCCAAAAGCCCATAATCATGCGCTTGCGCGATAGCGAGCTCCAAACGATGAACAGCTAAGGGGTATTCGGCGCGTATATAGATGAATCCCTGACTAGAACCGATAGTATGTCCGCAGATAGTCATAGCTTCCAAGATGGAATGGGGATCGCCTTCAATAGTAGAACGATCCATGTATGCGCCCGGGTCGCCTTCATCCGCGTTGCATATCACGTATTTTTGGTCAGCTGACACGCCTTTGGTAGAATTCCACTTAATCCATGTTGGGAATCCCGCGCCCCCACGTCCGCGGAGACCGGAGATTTTCAGTTCGTTGATGACATCGTCCTGCGTCATTTCAAAGAGTACCTTTTCGAGAGCCGCATAGCCTTCGCGGGCAATATACTCGTCTATACTCTCCGGATTGATAACTCCGCAGTTGCGAAGTACGATGCGAACTTGCTTCTGGTAGAATCCAATGTCTTCGATAGCCGTCGACTTCTTTTGCACATTATCGCCTTTATAGAGAAGGCGTTTGACTTCTCTCCCTTTGACGATTTGTTCCGCGATGATCTCACGGCAATCCGCAGGCGTTGCATTCACATAGAACGACTCTTCGGGCAGAACTTTGACAATGGGTCCCTGTTCACAAAAGCCGAAACAACCTGTTTTGACTATCTGCACCTGGTCTTTGACGTTTTGTGTCTCTGCTTCCGCTATAAGACCATGATAGATTTCGTCTCCTTTGTTTGATTCGCAGGCAGTGCCGCCACAACAAAGAATGTAATGATTATACGCCATGCTACGCTCCTACAATATCAACCGAAGGACGGTCAAGGATACGGTTGTCAAGTAATTTTCTGCCGATGATGTGTTGTTTGACAATTTCCTTTGCTGCCTGTCCGTCCACTTTACCGTAAATGACGGGCGGCATCCCCGGCACAACAACCTCAACTGTGGGTTCCGAATGACAGAGCCCCATACAGCCTGTCTGCCGAACAACCACTTGATCGACGAGCTTGTCCTCGTCGAGCGCCGCGAGGAAAGCATCCAGTGTGATCTTTGCGCCTGCGGCGATTCCGCAAGTTCCCATCCCGACGATGACCTGAATTTCCTTACCTTCAACATTGCGGCGATTCAAATCCGATTTCTTGGACTCCCGCAGAGCGCGGAGTTCCTCCAAACTCATTTTAGCCATGTGTGTTTCTCCTTATTCCTCTTCTAAAGATTGTAAATAATCTTTCAATAAAATTAGACTCTCAGCGTCGTCAAGACTGCCAAGAGCATCCAAAATCTCTGTTTTGCGGATATCGTAATCAAGGTCAGGTATACCCTCTGCGCCCTTGCGGACCCGATGCAGAAACATTTCACGCGGACCATCGAACATAAGCACGGTTCTGAAAAGTCCGGGTATATCCTCGAAAGGTGGAGTATCGATATTGCGAAGGTCGAACCAAGCGGTTGTGGTCGTACCTTTACCAAGCGCTGATTCGATATTCCATCCCCCTCCTGACTGTTCCGCAGTCTGAATCAAGAACGGAAGCCCCAGTCCCACCTTACGATGCGGATGCTTGATACCATCCGTTACGAACGGGTCAGTGGCCCGACGGAGAGTTCCTTCATCCATACCCTTGCCATTGTCCCGCACCATGAAGCGAATTTCGGCTTTTTGGGGAGAATAGGTTTCTTCAATAGAAAGTTCCACAAGCTCCGCACCGGATTCTGCGCCATTCTGGGTAATATCAGCAATAAGGTCATTCAAGGCAAAGTGCAAAACAGTTTCCTCGCATAGGGAGTTGGCAGTGAGGAAGTGTTACCTAACCTCTTTAAGGCGATAGACTCCGATTGCCAACACTAACGCACCTAATTTAATTATATTTTGCGAAGATTTCCGGCAATTGATCCTTGGTCAGCTTGCCGTAGGTATCTCCGCCGATAGTCATCACAGGTGCGAGACCACAACAGCCTACACAGCGCACCTCATCTATAGAGAAGAGACCATCCTCCGTAACTCCGCCTGGTGCGAGATTCAAGATTTTCCGCGCCTCCTCAATCAAGTCTGCCCCTCCCTTGAGGTAACAGGCAGTTCCTAGACACACAGAAATCCTGTGTTTGCCAGGCTTTGTAGTTTTGAAGAAATGGTAGAAAGTGATAACCCCGTAAATCCTCGCCAGAGGAATATCGGTCATACGGGCAAGCTGTTCGGCCGCAGAGCGGGAGATGTACCCGAAAGTTTCCTGTGTCTTGTGCAGTATCATGATGAGACTACCCGGTTTTGTCTTCCATTCGTCGATAAAAGAGATAAGTTTTGAAGGAAATTGCAATTCTTCATCGCAATTTGCCATTGTTTCTGTTGACATAAACGCCCCCATTAGTTAGAAATTTCTTATATTCTATACGAAAAAAATATTTTACGCAAGAGGGCAGAGCAGTTAATTGGATTATGAATTGAGCCTTTATTCCCTATCGGAAAAATGCTTATACCACAACTCATAGGATAAGAGTCTTAACTCATAGAATAGGACCCTTATCTCATACGTCTCGTGAATCGCAGGTCTGGTTCTGACGGCAGAAGGGCGCGTCCAAGCAGAGATAAGAGATGCGCGGCGTCAAGAGGAACGTATGGTCTTGCGTGGTTCTTTGCGTCCAAGTCTACGATAAGCCCACGGCTTTTCTGTTCACGCTCGTTTCTGGTACGCGGCACAAGACCCGCTGAATAATCCGGCACTTGAATTGCTGCTATATGGGCAGGGATGGCGTTAGAACGGCGATTATCGCCGTGTCCACCTTGATCTAATATCGCAAGGAACTATTGCTTGACAAGAGTCAGAATCAAACCTTCCTGTCTGATTCTCAAAACACGGTTCTTAATTGAATAAGGGACAGGCTCTTCCTCGCCAAGGATGAGTTTGTCGTCTTTTGTAACAAAGTATTTGAGCCATATTTCATCATTGACATTGAGCGTATGGTCGGCAAAGAAGGTAAACAGGATGGCGTCGCCATCAGGCTGAGTCATCTTCCATGTTCCAACAAACGCATCTTCCGGTTTAGCGCAAGCGGCCGTCAATATAATTAATACTATTAAAAAAAGTTTATTCATATATCTCCCTTTCTCCGTAACTCGCCCCAGTCGGTGCCAGGCACCCCGTCCTTCCGTCACCACGTACAGTCCGCCGAGAGTTTACGGTACCAGACACCTTGTTGCGCGCCATAGCCTCTCGCAACTCATCTCTGGTGGTAGTACCGGTAGAGATGGCTTGCTACCGGGTTGCCGCCGGCCGAGTTGGTTCCCTTGAAATACGATGGCGCAAAGGGCCAAATCAGGACATGAGGAAACACTTCGTAGAGATACGCCGCATCCGTTTTCAGGTTCCCGTCAGCGTCTCTGCTGTTGTAGCTCGATTGTTCAAAACCTTTTGGAAAGATATCCCGCAGGCTCTTTGTGTTTATCTCAAACGACCATATACCATAAGGCGCCCCGTTGCTGCCGGAGACGTTCTGTTCTCTGCCCGCGCCCTCGAAAGGCTCGGTTACCGGTACGCCTACATCGGTTATGACTGCCTTGAAGGAGTCGGCTCTATCCTCGTACCACTTAATCTTGTAGAGAGACGGTGCCCTGCCGCCTAGTTCTGTAGTGAATATATTCTGTAAAGAAAACACACCCGGCTTAAAGAACATGGGCACATTGACCGCGTAATCAGCGGAGCTTGCGTCGGGCCATACGGCAGAAGGATCAGGTTTAGGCAGGTTCTTGGGAAAGTAAAACACGCCATCTCCGTCCAACGCCGCTTTAGCCGCAGAGACGCCGTCCTTCGCATACTGATACTTCGCCTTGGCCTGCTCGATGAAGCGGGATGTTCCTTCTCCATCCCTATACCAATATGCCAGTGCCTTGTCAGCCGCACCGAGCGCTTTGGATGTGTCAACCCGCGCCCTGCTCATATACGCGGTATTTCGCACAGAGAGGAAATTATTCTTGAACGGCAGTATCCTGGCAACCGTAGATGGATTGTTCCAATAATCCTTGTGAGAGCCGGTAGACAACTCGAACATCTTCATAAGAACCTCGTCAAACCCGTCTTTCTCCGCTATTTCGGTTACCATCCACGGGCGCAAGTCTATACTCCAGTCATAAACCGCCAGATATTCAAAAGCCGCTTTCAAGAGGCGCAGGTTAGCGAAGAGGTAATCCAGTTCCATTTTGCCGACATAGACTTCTCCCTCGCCGTAGAGTTCCTCCAGTTTGAAACGCTTCTTGAGCCGTTCATTGAGTAGGACTCTGGCGGTCTCAGGGAAACTCTCGGCGCGTTTAGCGATAGCTTCGAACTTATCGCCGAACACATAGCGATTTACCCTATCCACAAAGTCGTTAAACCCGCTCCGATACGAACTGATAAGCGCCCAGAACAAGTTATTATTGAAGGTCTGGCGGGTCTGTGGGTTCACTTGCGCTATCTTGAAGTCCCCGTAAGGCGTGGCGAAGCCTGAAATCCGCGTATTTATTTTAGGAAGTGTTGCGTCTTCGGGGATTTCCTCAGTACCAAGGTAGGTCCTATACCAAGTTTCGCCGGTCCAATAGTCAGGGTCGCAGACCCAGTCCTCCAGATTGCCGGGCAGACTGGAGAAGTAGAGCGAACTCAACAATGAACGCACGTCTTTATCCAGGAGCATATTCGCCAGCTGTCCAATAGTTGAGTAGAAGACGGCTTCAGGTTCCACGTTGTTTCTCTTGTAAGCCTCCTCGTAGAAAGACGCCGCATTGTCGTACTTACCGGCGTTCAGGTACTTACGCGCACTCTCCATAAGCCCGGTGTAGTCCATTCCCATGAACTCCGCACTGACGGCAATGTCTTCGGCAGGCAAGTCAAAGGCGTAAGGTAGGTCTTCGCTCACAAGCGTAGGAACGGCGTTGGACGCGCCCGCAGCGGGCATCCAGCTAAGGGTTCCGGGCTTGAGGTCGTACCCTGCGGCGGGAACCAGTACCAAGCTGATGCGGGTTCCGGGCGCGGCGTGAGTCGGTTCCACGTACACAACCCCGTTCCTGATACCTGACGCTATAGAGACCGTGTATTCCCCTTCAGGCTTCGGCTTAAAGGTTCCGGTGATAGATACCCCTGCGCCCGGCGAGGAAGGTGTAGAAAACTGGTACTTACCGTTTATTTTAGCTATGCCGCTCGGATTCCCGCCGACGTCGGACTGGTATCTAAGCGACGAGTCGTCGAACACATAGCCCGGCTCCGGATTCACGTATACCTGCACCCAGGTACCTTCCGGCGCGCGTTCATAGTCAACCGTGAGACTCCCGTGTTCAGGCGTTGGAAACACCCGCACCACATAGAGCGTCCGCGTGTCGCCGTCGTCCGGGAACGGCTGTTCCACGCACCCGGCAAGAGAGGCCGCGGCGCACAGGATAAGCGCGTACTTCTTCATACTCTTCATATAAATCTCCTTGGAAGCAGTGATTCCCCACTAGAAGCTATAGGTGAAGGAAATAGGGACGGAAATCACCGGGTCTCCGGTGAATTTGGGAACGATGCCGTAGCTGGTAGAATTCGGGTTGAATATATAGCGCGGGCTGCCTGGAACCATAATTACCATGCCGGTACGCACCCTACCGCCAGCGAAAGCCAGCTCGGCCCAGGGACCAACGCCGAAGTCAAAGTACTGGCTCGCGTCTGTCTGCGCCTTTGCCGGGGGTACGCCCTTTTTCCATACCGTATCCGCGCCGTGCATATCTATTCCCACATCTACGCCGAGCCGCGCGCCAGCGCCCAGTCCGTAGGACGGCATGAGCCATGCGTTGATATTATAGCCGTTTGTTATCTTCACGC
Organism: Treponema sp.; assembly: GCA_031255285.1. Classification (GTDB taxonomy): domain Bacteria; phylum Spirochaetota; class Spirochaetia; order Treponematales; family Breznakiellaceae; genus JAIRKH01. Next base: position 8,938 of record JAIRSU010000123.1, read on the forward strand.
CGTCTTCGTCGCTCTCAAGCCTGCCGCCAAAAGAAACGTCTACACGCGTCGTGATAGTAAAGGCGGTCAGGAACGAGGGCGTCCAGGTAACGCCGAGCGCGGCCGCATAGGGACGTTGAACCGTGTATTCCTTGTGATTTGCATTATCCAGCGCCGCATAGTCATGTCCGTCTGTACCGATAACCCGGTTGTAGACGATGAAGTTCGTTTTATCACGATATGCGAAAGGAATCTTTGTACCCAAGTCTACGATAAACCCGTGGCTTTTCTCGAGTGCGTCGAAGAGGAACGCGGCTTCCAGGGAGTCCGCGTCCCGGTCGTTAGCCAGCCCGCTGACCAGACGGCGTTCAAGGTCCACGCCTGGACTGCCGCCCTGTTCCCCGTAACGGAAGACCTCGCGGTTGTTGCCGATAAACTGAATGCGAAAGAAGCCTGTGTCAGGGATACGGTATCCAACTCCTATCTGTATAGCTTTATACACGTCCAAGAGGCTCATCGTGCGGTCGCCATTGTAGTAACGGTACGACTCGTCAGTTTCATCGTATGCGGTTTGACCGCTATAGTCGTTATCTTCGTTATTCAGCAAGTTGAGGATGGCGCGGAGCTGGTTGACGCTCGTGCCGAGCGCGTTGGAGCCAAAAGCACCTTCAATAGACAGGTCGTTCCAAGGAGAGTCGAGCCATACCAGAGGCAGTATCTTGAAGTGCGCACCTTGGTTCGCTTTGAAGCGGTAGAACAGGTTATCCTCGTCTTTACCGCCGTTAGGCAGGAGCCACGAACCGAATTCGGATGCACCGATGCGGCCGCGGAAGTCGTCTTCGTTGAACTGCCCCGCTGTGAGCCTGAACCATGTAAAGGGCTGTACCCAGGCTTTCGCGTTATCCACAACATAGGCATTGGCGTTGCTGAATTCCAGGTTGATATTGAAGCCTATCTTTTCACTCGGCGCGATGCCGTTTGCGGTGAAGGCTACGGCAGGGGTATTGCCCCATGTGGAAGTAGCCGCGGACGCGGACGAGTGTTTACCCATGAAGGCAAGCGGTGTTACCACAGCTCTGCCCCATGCGCTAAAGGTTATATCCGCATAAGCGGAAGCCGCGCCCATTACAAAAAGAAGGGCGAGTGCGAGTATGTTTTTCTTTATAGTCATAATCTTCTCCTGTGTTCCTTAATAAGAGGGGCGCACTTTCCAAAACAGAGGCGGCTGACAATGAACCTATCACCGCGCCCTCTGCGCACTGCGCGGGTGGGTGTCAGACACTATAAAACAGGCTCCGCATGGTCTCCCGTTGCCCCGGTCGGTCGCTTCGCCGCGTCCCTGCATTGGCTCTACTATGTTAGAACCACTCTAATCTATGCGTTAGAGCGTCTCTATACCGCCTTGCCAAATACTCAAAAAAAGGGGGCGTTTCCGCCCCCTTGTGCATCTTCGCGCGAGGCAGAAGCGGTTAAGCTTTTCGCATCCGCGCTTGTTTTAATCTCTAATTAAGCGGTTCAGGCTCATCAATCAGTCCGCGCCAATCCATAGCTTTAAACTTGGGACCTGTGGGGGTATAACCCATTTTGATGTCGGTAGGACCGTTAACTGCAGGTTCCGGTGGGTTGAGCGCCATCCACGCCTCATAGTCGGCAAGGGTAGGTTCAACACGGGCTCTCACACGGTCGGCGATAGTCGGGTGTCCGGGGCGTCCCCAGTTCATGCGGTAATAGTCAAACCTGCCGATGGGGTCGTCTACAGAGAACCATGGAGAGCGCATCTTGGCAAGCTGCGGATCCGCGGCGCTTGCGGTTGCATTATCGGCGTCGCCGTTAAATATCTTCATGGCGTGGTAGTTGCGGTCGGCCGCTTCGTTGCCGGTGTTGCCGCCGTGGTCGCCCCATGTCATAACAATACCGTTGCGGAACACGTACTTGTATTCGTCGCCTTCAGCTTCGCCGTAGAGCTTGTAAACTTCGTCTATAGCCATCCAGTTGCCGAATTGGGACTCTTGGTTGTTGCGTCCTTGGGTGTAACCGTCTTGAAAGATGACACCGTTGGGCGCTATAAGCGCGGCCATGAAGTGCTGGTCAAACGGGATGGTGCAGAGAAGCCCGTATTTGCCGCGTCCTTCCTGGCCTCTCACGTGGTCAAGATCAAGCCCGTAGTGCAGGTCCGCGAACTCGCGGAACCGTACGCTGAACCAGCCGGGCACTTCATTGCGACCTTCCGAAAGGTTCTGTACGCCTGACCATGTTGAATGAGGGCTTTGATAGGTAATGAGCGGTGTGGTCATGTTGGTAGACAGGGGCAGGGGACCGGCTTGACTGGCATTGGTAGGGCTCTTGATGAAGTCTTCAAAGTAAGGAGACCAACCGCGCACCAGTTGATACCGGGCGTTATCCGCGGTACCGCCGGGCGTGGGCGCCCATGTGGTTGCGGTAGAGCTACTTGTGAAGATAGGCTCTCCGTCCACGATTTGCTTGGGATAGTACGGCTTGCCGTACATATCGCCGTATTCCATGAGTCCGGGCTGACCTATGGGCAGGGGGTCTGCGTAAGCGCGCCCACCCGGCCGGTAGCCGGCCATGGAGATGAAGCGCTCAAGAGAGGGACCGCCCGCGCCTGCGGAACCGATGCCGGTATGCCCGACTCTGTTCCCCTTGCGGCTTTCCGCAAACGCGCCTATGGCCATGGCGGCTTTGCCGTTACGGGAATAGCCGGTGATGCCCACTTTCGCGGGGTCGTAGTAGCCGCGGAAGCCCTTTTCAGTCTCCGGGTCAATTGTTCCGTCTCCGTTCAAGTCTATGCCTTCGATGACCGACAAGATGACGCTCATCTGCCATGCGTAGGACATATTGGCTGAGGGAGAACTAGGCTGGGTGTGGTCAATGCCGAAGAGAGTCGGCACATTACCTGACCCATCGCCCTCGTTAGCCGCGCCCCCGCTGAAGGTCCAGCTTGCAGTACCGCCTTCCCAGTTAGCGCCGCCCCCGCCGAAGTACAGCGGGAGTTTGCTCTGGTACAGGTAATCGTCCCCTTGAAGGTTTTCAGGCAAGGTGGTGTTTATGGTGAAGGTCCATGGCCTGCCTTCATAGGTAACCGTGATTGTGCAGTCCGCTGTCCCGCTGTTGGTCCAAGTGATATGCACGCCGTCTTCCTCTTGAATAGGCGGCATAACGCCGTATTCATAGTACTGAACAATCTTGGAAATCTCTTTCCGCCTTGCTTCCCAGTCCGCTACGGTTACGACCTTGTTGCCGTTTGCAAAGTGGAACAGGTCCGGGAATGCATGTTGGTGTCCCAGTGCGTTCCATGTGGCCGGCGAGGGCAAGTTGTTGATGTCAAAGCGCCGTCCGGTATACGAAGGGTCTGGAATCCCGTAGCCACCTCCGCTTCCGCTTTCGCTTCCCACGGGCAAACCAGGACCTGGTACCAAGGAGCCGCTTGGTTCCGCCGCGTCAGGATCGCACGCGGTCATAAGCGTCAGCGTCAACGCAGACGCTATGAGCAGAGAACCTGCTGTCTTGCTAAATCTCTTCATAAAATTATCTCCTCCATTAATGAGCCTTGCTACGGACGGACGCGCCGCCTGCAGCAAGGCGTTCTTGTTATTCGCTGACAGTTACTACGATTTTGTAGAACTGTTTGAAATCACCCGCAGAACCTTCAATCCACAATATATCGTTGTTTTCAAATACCAGTTGCGGATTTACGAGACCAAACATACTTTGCGTTTGCGTTTTCCAGTCCGCCTCTTGCGGGGCGGCACCGGTCGTCTTTGCGACACGGAACGCAGCGTATTGACCGACCGTTACACAGATGTTTGGGCCAAGCGAGCTGTCCGCCGCCATCGTTTCAGACGTGGCTTGAACCTGCGTAAGAGTAACGGCGCCTTCTGTAATTTCGCCGTCTATAGCGTTAGCCGGAGTCCCAAAGTCTTCTACCGTAACGCCACCGCCAAAACCTGGATAACCGCCGACTTGAAGAGCGGTTACTTTCGCGTCATTTGGCGTTAAAGTTACAACGCTAACAATAACTTTGTAGTAGTTGGTATACGCTCCTCTGTCCGCCTTGACCCAAATCGCGTCGTTATTAGCGAATTGATAAGTCGGCGTATGAACAACCGCAGAGACAAAATCAGGCGCTATGGTTTCGGCAAAGTCTGCATCGTTAGGCATCGCGCCAGTCGTCTTGGCGAATGTTAAACTAACTCCAACTCCCGCAGTTCCCAGAATCGGCATAGCCGCTCCCGCTTGACTATCTGTGAGTACAACAGAACCAGCTACCGTCGCGCCTATGTCGGCAGACGGGATGCCTCTATTCGTTACCGAAACGACAGGGTCGTACCCATATGTATTCCAATTGAATACCGCTCCGATTTGGAGAGAAGTAATTTCTGGCGGACCGTCTTTTAGAACCGATATTGCGTAATACTGAGTTCCTGCAAGCTGGTCGGCGGTAACTCGAATCATCACCGTTGAATCAAAGTCTATATCGCTTGAGAAGGTACCGTTATTCCATGAGCTTGGAAGTCCAGGACCGCCCCAGCCAGCCGTCATAATTCCCGCCTCAAGTGTCAGCCCTGTAATACCTTCAATAGATGTAACACTGAGAGTAATGGAACCTGTCAACGCCTCTTCAAGTAGAAGTGAATACGCCGTTCCTGTGATAGTCGTTCCAAATGTCCCTGGTGTTACCGTCATTTTACCCGGCACAACAGCGTTACCACCGAGATTTCCACCATTGACAATATCCGCATCTTTCACCCGGAACTTATACCAGCCTTTTTCGCCGAGTTCAGAAGTAACCTCAAGGGCTATCCATTCGCCAATCTTTAGGGAAAGACTAGAGTCAGTGGTAAAGTCTACCAAGTAATCACGTTCAGTATCCGTGTGACCATATTTTATATCGAGTGAAGCGGCTGATGGTTCTACTACGATAGCTACCGAATTCAGATCGGAAAGATTTGTCCAATTAAATATTCCTGTCCCCTCTTGCGCTAGTTCCGCGCCGTTGCTGTAGTTGCCATAGGCTTCAGAACCGGGGAACGAGTGAGTTCCCAACGCTCCTACAGCCACTGATTGACCGCCAATCGTAACGCCTGCTAACGAACGGTTATCGTCTTTCGCGGTCAGCTTAATCTTGTAGTAGGCATCCTCCGCATATTCTCCAATACCGGTTGTCTTGACATAGAGGTACTGCCCGTTTGTCGGTATAATGTTTGTTGCATCTCCAAAAGTCGGTTCAGTTACGCCGTCTGCTACCGCTATCTGATAGGTTGTAGAGTCAACTTTCTTCACAATGGCGAGTGGAAGAGACGTTCCTTCTTGTGAAGTTCCGTACCATACTTCGCCTTCCTCTATTTCCGAGTCGTTCCATGTCGCGCCGGGCTTGCCTACGCCCCTGCCGAATTGGGGTATGGGAATACCGCTGAGTTGCGCACCGCCAGTCGCGGACCTTCCGCCAAGCATTACATCGGTAATAGTCGGGGTAGTGCTATGCAACACAATGCGGTAGTAGCGGTAGTTTTGAGAACTCGGGGACAAGGACACGCCGATGTACAGCACATCTTCGCCCGCAAAGCTGGACGGCGCGGTTGAGCTGAATTCAGCCGGTGTTACGCCTTCAAGTCCTTTACCATAGATGATTCTCAGCGCGTCGTCCGAGAGGGTTGGCGTTATGACAACCCTCTCAAGCGCTCGTTCCGACAAATAGGCTTCACCTGTAGTCGACGGCAGATTGTTCACATCAGTACCAGATTCTCCCATGCTTGCCGTTACGCTACCGACCGTTAGTCCGGTCAACTGTGCCATAGAACCGGCTATTTCCACCTGATAAATCAACACTTTGTCGTGATTCGCTGAAAATACCTCAACGTACAGGCAATCGCCGTAATCAAAAGTAAAGGTTGAATCCGCGACAAAATCAGGTATCTCGCCAAATTTTCCGCCTTTATAGTACACCACCGCTCCTTCACCGACTGTAGCTACCTGAACCTTCGCGTCCGCCAATTTATCCACAGGCAACTCCACAACACCCGGAACCGCCGCATCCCACTTTTCCGCGGGCGTTCCAAGCGTCGCCTCCACGCCGTTTACCTTGATACTTTTAAGCGTGGCATCGCTGCTCAACGGGTCCGCAGTCCCGCCTTCGCACCCCGTCAGCATTAAACTGAATACGAGCGTTGCGCCCAGTATTCCCAACAAAAATCTTTTCATACGTTCCTCCATTAAAGTATTAGAAATTGAAATACCGCCTGTTTCAACTCTGAACCGGACGACGTCCGGCGGACCTTTGGTCCACAGGTTGATAACGAGCAGTATTCAAAAGAATGCCTGTTACAAGAGTCCAGCCACCTGTCCGCGGCGCTATGTTGCGTGTTATAATTTTCTGAAAGAAAGAGATTAAGAAATTTACAATAATGGGGGGGGGGGGTCAATTTATTTGATACGCCCGCGCCCTCTTTATGGACGGTCATCTTTATATACATAGGTCCCCTTCTATACTCTCATATAAAATATCTTGTTATTCTATTTTCTATACTGCCCGTTGTCAAATGTATGTTTTAAACTTTCTTAATTCTTTTTAAACATTTCTTAATTTAGTACCTCGTACGCAGGGCGTAAAAATGAATGTGTCAGGTCTATCCGCGAGCGCTTTACCCTTCAATCTCTTTTTGAATCTCGCTTGACATATTCAGTGAGACAGGGTATTATGAAAAAGGATTAATCTTTTAGCTTTTATATGGGTTGTGTTTTTGTAAAGCAATGTCAGAACAAAAAGGTAGAGTGCGCTCTTCGTCATTCGGATATTGAGGAGCGTTTAGCAAATCATTCAAAATCTTTCTTATCGCTGTTTTCTTGGAAATAGTAGTTAAATAATAGAGAGCGGGCGGTTTTAGGAAAAACGTCCTCGGAGGGATTGCCAAAGATGTTGAAAATAGAGAGGCTCTCCGTGTTTTACGGGGGAATTCACGCTCTCAGAGGCGTGAAGCTTGAAGTGTCTGACGGGAAAATCGTTACGCTTATTGGCGCTAACGGCGCGGGGAAAAGTACTATGCTCAATAGCATCGTAGGGTTGGTGAAGTCTTCTGACGGCGTTATAGAGTGGAATGGCGAGAATATAATCGGACGCGGGACAAAGGACATCGTGTCCATGGGGTTGGTTCTGGTACCTGAAGGCAGGCGTGTTTTTCCTAACCTCTCGGTTGATGAAAATCTCTGTCTGGGCGCTTACTTCCGTAAAGATAAAGCGGGTATAAAAAGAGATAGAGAACGTTGTCTGTCTCTGTTCCCCCGCCTCAAGGAGCGGTTGCGCCAAAGCGCCGGCACCTTGTCCGGCGGGGAACAACAGATGTTGGCGGTTGCGCGTGGACTTATGTCCGATCCAAAACTGCTTATGCTTGATGAGCCGTCGCTGGGACTCGCTCCTATTGTGTCAAAGACAATCTTTGATGTCATTCACGAAATCAACCGTAACGGCGCTACGGTCCTGCTCATCGAACAAAATGCGCGCGCGGCTCTTAAAATCGCGGACTACGCCTATGTGCTAGAAACAGGCGTCGTTACTATGCATGGAGAAGGTCACGCACTTCTTACCGACGATAACGTGAGAAAAGCCTATCTGGGGGAACAGGATGAAGTCTCCCCTCCCACAGCCAACAGAGATGAGGGTTACGGGTATTCCTACACTCATGGAAAGTAGGTCATGGTGAAAATATTCCCTTCCATTTGTATATTGCTGACTCTTCTCTCATGCAAGAGTGAACAGGTATTTAATGTAAGCGTTAAACAGGCTGTAGCGAATCTCAAGAAGGGCGACGTTGACTTCATCTTGTCGGCGTCTGCGGAGGATATGGGGGAGATTATCCGCATAAACCAAGACGCTGCCTTTTATGCGGGACTGTTGGTCGAGGAACAAGAGCCTGCACCAAAATTGCGCGCGGCGAGTCTCTTTGAGGCAGGGCTCGCCTCTTCTTCGGAGCAAGCGAGCGTCGAATCAGGCAGAAAATTGTTGTCCCTCGTCTCGGAGGACGAGACCGCAGCTGAATATATTCTACAGCGTATGGAGACTGATGATTTCAGGTCTCCTGATTTTTTGGGATTCTCCACGTTGCAAGCTATGGCGTTTTATAAGCTTGGACGCTTTTCCGAAGCCCGAAAGATGGCTGGCGGCAAGAATGGTTCCGTATTTGACAAATGGAACGATGCCTTGTTTTTGATTAGTACGATGAGAAGCGGCGGTGCGATTTCTGAAGAACTGGCGGATTTTTTCTTTGCTGGTCCGATTGAAGAAGTGCATAAATGGGCGTATGAAGAGATAAAAAGTACGGAATTCTTCTCAAGTGAGTTTTTCAGGAACGAGTCGGCAGCTTTGCGCGGACACTACGCGGCGGCGATATTTGATTACCAAGAAGGATTGCGGCGCTTCCGCTCAATTTTAGACAGGGGGAGGGCGTATTTTTATAAATACCCGTACTTGCTGACAGACTTGGGGCGGTGTTTTCAGTATACGGACGATGGCGAAGGGGTGAATCTTTTTTTAGAATGGGAAGCCCAAGCGGACGAGGGAACAGACCCGCTCGTCAGGTTTTATCTACTTTTTTTCGCGGGTAGGATGGAGAGGCGGCGGAATAACTATGCATCCGCCGCAATTCTCTTTGAGAAAGCGGTTCCTTTTGCGCCGGATAGGGAGCAAAAAGACGCATGTATCTGGTATCTTTTAGATGTAATTCAAAAAGATGCCCCGGAGGGAGTCGTCCCATTTATTGCGAAGTATGCCCCGCTGTGGGGGGATGCCTTCTATTTTTCGGACATTTTGGGGACGCTTTGTCAGTATTTGACCGCGAATCATAAATGGACGAGGATGCTGGAGGTTTTCCCTATCGTCAGGCGTTATGCGGACGGCGCGAGCTTCGCTAAGTACGCCTATATTGTGGGGCGTATCGCCGCAGAGAGTTTCGTACCGGATGCGGAGGTTCAAGCATTCACCGGTATTGATGGGTCAAGCAAAGCGTTCTTCAGAATTGCCTTTGCTCAAAAGAATGCTTCTTTTTATTACCGGGTGATGAGTGCATGGCGTATAGGAGAAAGTGTTGAAATTCCCAAAGGAGGGGAAAAGGACAAGACAGAAGCGCCGTCTTTTATACGAGGGTTTTTTGAATATGGATCCGCGCGTTTTGCAACCGTTTACATAGAAGCATTTTTGAGAGAAAAGAAGACGGAACTCTGGGTAGAAGATACGACGCGTTCCGTAATTGACGAATTACGAGCTGTAGCAAGACTTCTTTATAAAGAAGAAGATTGGCATAACGCGATACAGTTTCTCATTCCAGTTTGGGAAAAAGAAGGGTTGAATTATTCGGACATGGAGATTTATTATCCGCGTCCTTTCAGGGAAGTGATAGAGAAATACGCAGAATTGACAAAAGTTAGTCCTGCAGTGCTGTTCGGGCTTATTCGTACCGAAAGTACATTCAGGAACGAAGTTGTTTCTCATGCGGGCGCGGTTGGACTTTCCCAGCTCATGCCAAAAACCGCGGAGGAGACCGCGTTCCGTATAAAGAAACAAGGCGGTCCTGATTACCTCGCGGACGGACTCCAATTGACGGATCCTGAAACTAATGTGCATATAGGCTCGTTCTATTTGGCCTTTTTGATCAAGAGCATGGACGATAGTCCCCTATTCAGCCTTTTGGCTTACAACGGGGGTCCAAACCGGGTGAGACGCTGGCGCACTGCGGATGCCGCGCTCCCGGACGACCTCTTTTTAGAGACCGTACCTATAACAGAAACCCGCGAATATGGGAAAAGAGTGAGCGCAGCCGCAGCCGCTTATGGCTATTTGTATTATAAACTAAAAATGGAAGCCATTTTTACCGATATCTTTAAAAGGTAAGGAAAAGATTTGAATTTTGAGATAGCCCAGAAAAGCAGAAAGAATGCCTCTCCTCAAAATTTGACGGTTCGTGTCGCATCTTTAATTGGTGCCGGCGTATTGACTGTCTTCGCCATTGTTTTAAGCTTCTCCATAGCGGACGCTTTCTTCAATATAGAAAGATTTTCTCTCAATCTGGGCGGACTTGGCGCCTTCTTCACGGATGCTTACGGGATATTAGCTTTTGCCATTCCCTTGTATATCTTCTGTAACGCCTTTCTGCTCTTTGAGCCAGTTTATCGTCCGAGCCGTATGTTCGTCTTGCTCTGTTGTATCATCCCTTTCTTAACACTGGCTATCAGTGGCGACATAAACCGTAATTTTAACATTATAGCGGAGAATTCAGCCTTCCTCACGGCCATTGGAAGATTCGGCTTTGTCTGTATTGTACTTTTCGTCATAATCTTGGAAATGATATTCATCGTATTTATCACCGGATTACTGTTCTCCGATAGTATTTCTCCGCTGAGGCATGGTGAACCGGATAAGAACAACAGCGATTTTGGAACCGAGTATCGACGAGCTGTCCGCCCCAGAAAACCGCCGGCAAGAATTCTTCCCCTCCTCACCGTTGTAAAGCCGACTAAGTCTGCGGAAACAGAGACGGTAAAACCGAGTCATCATAAAGAATATCATGATGTAGAATCTACAAGCTTTGATTTCCCTGAACTCAAGCCCTTAGGCAGCCGAGAAGCTTTCCGCGACTTTGAGACTACTCTCTCAAAATCTAATGAAAACTTCAAAAGAGCGTCCACATCCACTGCATACGCCCCTGCCGCGTATGTAGACTTGCCGGAGCCGTTTGACCGAGATCCGCGGGAGATAACGGATGATGCGGAGTACAGGGAGCAGGAGGATAG
>JAIRSU010000038.1 GCA_031255285.1 Treponema sp.
CCATGACGGTGGGGATAGTCAGGAAAGTTGGATAAAGAAAGCCACAACGAATGAGACTGAAATCACCGATAAATTTAAGAAGGTGTGGAAACAAATAGCGGATAAGTTCGCTTTCAAGAGCGATTATCTTGTCTTCGAGGCGATGAACGAGGTAGGATTTGACAACTTATCAATAAATAAGGCGCAAGAACTGCTCACTCGTCTGAATCAGGTTTTTGTAGACACGGTACGCGCATCGGGCGGACTGAATCCGGAGCGTTTTCTGCTCGTGTCCGGCTATTGGACAGACATTGACCGTACCTGCGATAGTCAGTACCAATTACCTGTTGATAAGCAAAATAAACTCCTGCTGTCGATACACTATTACACGCCTGCGGACTTTTGTATCGCCGAGCGCCCGGACAACAGCTGGGGCTTTAGCGCTAACTGGGGGACCGAGGTGGATAAGGCAAAATTAACCGCGCAATTTAGCAAACTCAAGACGCGATTTCTTGACGTGGGAACACCGGTAATTCTGGGCGAATACGGGGTGGTAAAGAATAACAAAGTTGAAGACGGGCGTATCCAATGGTTAACCGCTGTAACGCAGATATGTCTGGATAACGGGATATGTCCGGTGTTGTGGGATACCGGCGCAGAAATCAGCCGTAAACCGCCGTTTACCATGAGCGAATCGCTCAGAGTGGTACTGGACGCGGTAATAAGATGACTCTTTATTGCCTAGCGCTATACAGACAGAGTTTTCACTCCCACCCCGAATTTTGCCGCCATCTTCTCCGCTTCCGCAGAACCCGCGATAATACAGGCACAGCCCTCCTCGGTTGCGAGGTCTCTTGCGGCCGAACACAGGTCGTCTGCGGATATATCAAGCAGATTGCGCCGATTAAGCATCCGCTGTTCGTCCGTTATACCGCAGAGTAAGCGCTCAAAGTCGATAAAACCTTTCCGGGACGGCGCTTTCGGGAGCGTGAGCTTTGAATATACACCAATAACCGCTTTTTCAAGAGCGGTCTCATCAATCTTGCGCTTGCCCGCCCTCTTTAGCGCATCCAAGAATACGGATAAAGAGTATGCAGGCGCGGGATCCCGGTAAGAACCGAGGGTAAAAAGGCGTTCAAGTGCGTTGATATTGGCGAAGACGACGTAAGCGCCCGCGTTCATGCGTATCTTTTCCCAGAGCTCGCCGGTGGAAAGATGATGTGCCAAGACACTTCCCGCGATTTCCGCGCGCGACCCGTAAAGCGGAGACGTAAGCGCCTTGCCTGCAAAACCCACTTGTAAAGACGGAGATGCAAAAACTTCAGGCTTCCTCGTCCTTTCGGCATCTGACCCTGTAAGCGCGAAAAACGGCGCTAAATCGCGAGAAACCACAGGTTTCGGTGGTCCGAAAGACGCACATTTCTCGCCGATAAGACGCAGACAGGACGGCAAAGCACCACCCGCACATGTAACATTGACTATCAGGCCTGAATCGGCGATTTTGTCTCGAATATCCGTCAGCTTTCGGCTGATATCAGTTGCGTCCATCTTTGCTATATCATTGATGAATTGCAATTGAGTCAAACCGTTCCAAATTTCGTCCAGAGCAGCGGCTTTCGTCGCGGCACGGCTTGCACGGCACATCGCATAGTAATGACCTTCCGGCGCAAGCGAGGAGGCCGCATCATTTCTGAAGTTCAAAACAATGTCGTTCACTCGGTGCGTATCTGAAAAATCCGCCTGCATGATGATTCTCTTCGCTAAGTCAAGACTTTCCGCAACACGTTCGTCCAGCGTTTTAAGCAAGAATATGAGCCAGTCTCGTCCACGGAGCTCAAAAACACCGCATGGCGTAGCGATGGACCTTTCCACGCCCGGAACAAAAGACACGCTCCTGGCGAGCGGAGTGAAGTCGCCCATTGTACGCGCCAAAAGCCCTGAGACTTCTGCATAATTCATACCGGGCAGTCCAACCCCTGCGACTGCACGTGAAAAAAGCGAGAGCCACAGATAATCCTCCGGTGCGAGCGTGTCGATAGGAAACGCCATTGAAATATAGGAAACACCGTTGGTGAAAATATCGTGCGCGACGACTGGTATGCCTTCCGCATCGAACAACTCGCGCGGAATCGTAATGATTTCTGGCGAAAGGTCTGCGCGTGTTAGGTGCGGAATGATGTCAAGTTCTTTTTCCTCCTGAATCTTGGCTAGCTCCGCATTCTTCTTGTTGATAGCCCGTATTTCTTTAGGCGAGAGCTCGACTTCTATAGCGCCAAGTTTCAGCGCTAGTTTCGCTTCCTTTTTCTCAAGGAAATCTTTCTCTGGTTCAATGCAAACCAGAGCGCGATGTTGGTTATTTAGCAGATATTTCTCAATCTTTTCCTCAAAGAACCGCGGGTTTTGCGCTAAATTCGCCTTGACCTTCTCAAACCTCGGCATAAAGAGCATAGTTTCCCAAGGCTTTGCACCGTGGAGCCAGCCGTTCAATGCCCTTTGTAGCCATGCGAGTGCAATGGGACCCCCTGGTCGTTTGAGTTCGCGGTGTGAGAATTCAAGAGATAAGAGCGCAGACTCGATATCTTCTCGCCGTATACGGTCCCGTACAAGGCGGCGCAATTCATCGAAGATGAGCGTCTCTACGTCTTGTGCGGATGTTTTTATCCTGCGTAAACCTACGGCGAAGACTGTTTGGCGCAGATAATCCGCAAACCCGCTTGCAGGCGACATATCTTCACCCAAGCCTGACTCCACAAGGCGTTTGGCTAGCGGCGATCCGTCGTGTCCCATCAGTATCTCGGCAAGGCAAATGAGCGCCATGGTTTCTTCCGCGTCCATTACATCAGAGCAGAGCCATGATACAAGGGCGCTGGGACCTTCTTCCACGCCTAATGGACACGAAACCCGCACGACGGCAGGTTTCTCAAATGGGGAAGCCAGCGGTATAGGCGGTGTGGGTTTCCCATTCGGCACTTCGGCAAGATCGGTTGACAGTATCTGGTCCAGGAAATCAAGTTGCGTCTCCGTAGGAATTCCGCCCGCAAGAAAGACGCGACAATTCGCGGGCGTATAGCGCTTGCGGTGGAATTGCTTGAAAGCTTTATAGGTCAGATCTGGTATATATTCAGGGTCTCCCCCTGCATCGTGTACATAAGGCGTACCGCTTGTTACAGCTTTGATCACCCAGTGATCAGCATAAGTATCCATTGAGGAATACGCACCTTTCATCTCATTATAAACAACGCCGTTGAATGCGAGTTGAGCATCTTTAAATTCCAGACGCCAGCCCTCCTGCATAAACGTCCATTCGGAAAGCAGGGGTCTGAATACTGCGTCCCCATAAACGGACATTAAGTTGAAATAATCTTGTTTATTAGTAGATGCAGCTGGATAAACCGTCTTGTCAGGGAAAGTCCATGCATTGAGGAAGGTTTGGAGACTCCCATGCGCGAGCGCCAAAAACGCATCCCGTAGAGGGTATTTCTCCGAACCGCACAGTACGCTATGTTCTATGATATGAGCTACGCCGGTAGAGTCTTCAGGCGCAGTAGCAAAAGTGAATGCGAAGACATTCTCTTCGTCGTTATTCAGGACATGGAATACTTCCAAACCGCTTGTATGTTTCGCCCATACACCTTTGGCGTTCATTTCCTTTAAATCAACAGTTTCAATTATGGTAAAATGAGAAATCATGCTTTCATTATATTGAACAGAAGCCATCCCTGTCAACAGGCTTTACAGCAGGCTTTGTATGGTACGATACCTCTCTTTGTACATTTTATTGAAAAATACTTGACATCATATAACTGAAAATATCCCAGTACATATTACAAAGATTTGCAAGAGTTTTTCGAAAATTTTTCACTATTCTTGTATTTTTACAGTTTCCCCGCGCCTCCTCTGACTGGAACACATGAAGAAGGGACTGGTTCTAGGAACACTGCGTAAAATGGAGGTATTCTTCAATGAAGATATCAATATCCCCGTCCATAACCGCTTGAATATTGCCCATCTCTGCCTTTGTTCGAGTGTCCTTGACCATTGTATAGGGTTGAAACACATAAGAACGAATCTGACTGCCGAAACTGATGTCTTTCTTTTCCTGTGCGAATCGCTCATTGTCCTTTTCTCTTTCTGTCTTATAATGCTCGTAGAGGCGAGCGCGGAGCATACTCATCGCGGTGGCGCGGTTCATAGTTTGGCTTCGTTCTGATTGACACGCAACTACAATGCCTGTCGGTAGATGGGTGAAGCGCACGGCGCTGTCGGTCTTGTTGACGTGTTGTCCACCCGCACCGCTGGAACGGTATGTGTCTACACGGAGGTCTTCGGCACGGATGTCAACTTCTATGGAATCATCCAAAACCGGAAACACATAGGCGGACGCGAAGGATGTGTGTCGGCGTGCGTTTGCATCAAAAGGCGAAATGCGGACAAGTCGATGCACGCCGGATTCGCCTTTGAGGAAACCATAGGCGTAGTCGCCCTCTATTTTACACGTGGCGCTCTTTATACCGCCTTCAGCTTCGAGTCGGTCAACTTCCTCGACTGAAAAACCACGCCGTTCCGCCCACCGCAGGTACATCCTGTAGAGCATCTGTGACCAGTCGCAGGCTTCGGTACCGCCCGCACCTGCATGTATAGTGAGAAAACATCCATTCTTGTCAACTTCGCCGGACATTAGCTCGACAAGGTTCTGTCTTTCATAGCGTTCTGCCAGGTTATTGAGCGTTGCTTCTATTTCCGGGGATTGAGTCTCGTCTCTCTCTTCAATGGATAATTCGTAAAGAGTGGCAAGGTCGTCGATTTCAGCTTTTAGTGCTTTCCATGGCTCGAATCGTGTCTTTAAGTCCTTGAGTTCGGACATTGTTTTTTCGGCTACGGACTGGTCGTCCCAGAAGCCTTGTTCCGCGGTCTTTTCTTCGATGTTTGCAATGCGCTCTATAAAGTCGGCGTTTTCAAAGACGCCTCCATATATCGTAAATTTTCGCCCTTAATGTTCTAACGGGCGCGCCTAATTCGGTCAATAACATGAGGATAGTATATATAAAAATAATGGTTTATGTAAAGACGACGAATTGGAGTCTTCAGGTTGGCATATCTAGGACTAAAGAGAGGGGTTTTACGACGGACTCGATGATTCAAATGAACTGGTATTCTATGAAATTTAAGGGAAGAATTTGATATATTTCTATAAATTTTACTTTGACAAAACATAGTGATTTGTTTATAATAACCTATTATGTTAAGAATTGAAGAATATACATCAAATTTGCCGGATATACCATATCCGAACTTCATAGCCTTCCTTGATGGGATTGAATCCAAATATCAAGATAAGACAGCGATATTTTATCGCTCCGGTAAGCAGACAACGTTTACCGAATGGTCTTTCAGGGTGTTTTCAGCTAAATGCAGGCAGATAGCGCGTGGTTTGCTCGCTAATGGTTTACAGAAAGGCGACCGCGTGGCTCTATGGGCGGAAAACCGCCCTGAATGGACGGTGGTCTGGATGGGCGTGGCTATTGCCGGTATGGTGGTTGTACCGATAGACTTCCTCATATCGGAAGAAGAATGTGCCAATATTATGGAAATAACTGAAGCCAAGGCGTTTTTCTATTCCAAACGTAAGCAGGAATTTGCCGCAACCGTGAATGTTGATGTGAAGATCTGTCTTCCTGATAATGGAGCTAATACTTTTAATACATTCGGGGCGGATGCTGAGTCTGTGCCCCTGCCAAGTGTGGGAGATATTGCCGAAAACGATCCTGTCTCTATCGTGTTTACATCTGGCACTACGGGTTTCGCTAAGGGTGTTGTACTGTCCCACAAGGGTATCATCGCTAATTCAAGCGCCGCGATACGCGCGCTATGTCCTACAAAAAGAGATATTTTTATCAATGTCTTGCCTTTGCATCATACCTACCCGACAACTTGTTCTTTTATTTCACCGCTTGCTTGTGGCGCGGGTTTCATTATCGTGGAGAAGCTCATAGGTAAAGTGGTAATTGACGATATAAACGACGCGGGCGGCACCTTCCTCATCGCGGTTCCTTTGCTCTACGATAAGGTAATGGACGCTATCGACCAAGGCTATAACAAACTGTCTCCAATCCTTAAAGGCATCTTTGATGTCCTGCGAAAAGTCTCCCTTGCCGAAGCGAAAAAAGGGCGTATAGGCTTTGGACGTGTTGCTCTGGCTGTCATTCGTAAAAAGGCGAGACTCGGTTCAATACGAATAATGGTAGCTGGAGGCGGTGCGCTGAATCCTAAAACTGCGGATTTTTTCGACTCATTGGGTTTCAATATTGTTCACGGGTACGGAATGAGTGAAAACGGTCCTCTCATCAGTGTGAATCTGCCTAAATTCAGGCGTAATGTATCGGTCGGCTTGCCTGTAAAATACACGGACGTCAAAATCATTGGTGCAAACGAGGAAGGAGTCGGTGAAATCGTAGTTCGTTCCCCGTCGATGATGCTGGGCTATT
This sequence comes from Treponema sp., assembly GCA_031255285.1. Classification (GTDB taxonomy): domain Bacteria; phylum Spirochaetota; class Spirochaetia; order Treponematales; family Breznakiellaceae; genus JAIRKH01. The sequence goes on from JAIRSU010000038.1 coordinate 6,465, forward strand.
ATAATAATCCGCAGGCTACTGAGAAAATGTTTGAGAATTTCGACGGGATACGCTACTTGAAAACCGGAGACTTGGGCTATCGTGATGCGGACGGCTATCTTTATATAAGCGGACGTAAAAAGAACTTGATAGTGAGTTCGGGCGGGAAGAATATCTATCCTGAAGAGATTGAGGCGCATTTCGAAAATTCTCGCGCTATTCGGGAAACGCTTGTGGTCGGCAGGAAGGCGACAGATACGCGCGCTGAACAGGTCTTCGCGGTGATTGTGCCAAACTATGAGATTATAGCGCTCGACTATCCCGGCAGGGAAACGGACGATACCTTTGTTCACGCGCTTATCAAAGAAGAAATTGAGGACGTAAATAGAACGCTTGTTGGTTACAAGAAAATCGTGGATTTCACGGTACGAAAAGAACCGTTTGAAAAGAACGCCCAGCAGAAAATTCGGCGTTTTATATATAAGGATTACGAAAACTAAAATATACCGCTCTGCCTTTAGGCAGGGGGTTTTGACTGACTATTGCTCTGAAAGCAAGTGAGAATAGCTTTTTGGCTACAGTGGAGGTATTATGGAAAATAAAATATTGAGAAAATTGACAGACGAAGAAAAACAGAAAATAACTTTTGTTATAAACGATCTTCTTTCTGAAGATCTTCCTGAAGAACCTACTGAATATGATGTGTTAATGAAACAAAAGATTGAAGAATTTACGTCAGATTTGTTAAAAGATGACGAACCTTCACAGATTGACACCCTTTTGGAAATGTGCAGAGAGTATTTGGAGGAAAATGAAAAAGGATCATTTTCGGGTTTTGGCTTAATAGTGATGTACGATATGTGGCTGAATAAGAGTTCCATTTGGCCCGTATTATATAACCCAGAATGGGAAGAATGGAGTAAATTAAAAGAGAAAAAAGTTAAAATGGAAAATAAGGTTTTAATAAAAAAGTAAAAATCCCCGCCACTTACGGCGGGGCATTAAACCCCAAGAGAATAAATATCAAATATAGTACTGATTATGGTCAGGCATCCGCAACAGCGCTTAACTACGATTGTCCTCTTTTTCCTATTCACCTTGAATCTATCTTCATGCCCAAGGCGCAAGAATTATTGATAATCTCTGGTGGTATCATGAATATAAGTTCAAAAAAAGCGGGCTCATCGAGCTTTATCCATAAACCACTTCTGCTCCTTTGCTACGTCGCTCCCTCCTCTTGAAACTTTGTCCAAGATATGTAACTATACCTCCATGCATAAGATTGAATTGGAAAAAGCTTATAATCCGAAGAGCTTCGAAGACAGAATATACGCGCAATGGCTGGAAAGCGGCGCATTCAGTCCTCCGGTATCTGAAAAGGGCGGGCATCCTTATGTCATCGTCATACCACCGCCCAACGTTACCGGTGTTCTGCATATGGGACATGGATTGAACCAGACTTTACAAGACGTTGTTATTCGGTTCCACCGTATGCGTGGCGAATCAACTCTCTGGGTTCCTGGAACTGACCACGCAGGTATCGCTACGCAGAATATCGTGGAAAAGCGTCTCAAGGCGCAGGGAAAGAATAGACGCGATATGAGTCGGGAAGAATTCATCGAGGAAACGTGGAAGGTTAAAGCGGAACACCATGCGGTCATCTCAAAGCAGATCGCGGTTATGGGTGGAAGCGTTGACTGGACACGGGAACGGTTCACACTGGACCAAGGGTTATCGCGGGCGGTACGCGACGTATTTGTCTCTCTTTATGAGAGAAACCTCTTGTATAAAGGTAACTATCTCGTGAACTGGTGTATTGGTTGTGGCACTGCGCTTGCAGACGATGAAGTTGAACATGAAGACACGCCTGGTAAAATGTACCATATTCGCTATCCATACGTGGATAATAGCGGTTTCGTAGAATTAGCCACGACTCGTCCTGAAACGCTATTTGGAGACACAGCGGTCGCGGTCCACCCGGACGATGGGCGCTATAAACGTCTCGTGGGTAAAACGGTGCATTTGCCCCTGGCCGACCGCGACATTCCTGTCATAGCGGACGTGTATATTGATCCAAACTTCGGTACAGGCTTAATGAAAATAACGCCTGCGCACGATGTCAATGACTGGGAGGTGGGTAAGCGTCATAATCTGCAAGTCATCAATGTCTTATCTGCGGACGGTAGGCTCAACGCGGAAGTTCCGGCTAAATACCGCGGTATGACCATCGCCTTGGCACGCGACGCCGTGGTTCAGGACCTCAAGGCGCAAGGTTTGCTCATAAGAGAAGAGGACATCACCCATTCGGTCGGGCATTGCTACAGGTGCGGTACGGTAATAGAGCCGTTTTTATCGGAACAATGGTTTGTACGAATGAAGCCGCTGGCAGAAAAAGCCCTGTCCGCATGGGAACGGGGTGAAATCGTCTTCTATCCAAAACGATGGGAAAATACTTACGCGCACTGGCTCGCCAATATACGGGATTGGTGTGTCAGTCGTCAGCTCTGGTGGGGGCATCGTATACCTGCATGGATATGCGTCTCGTGCGGCGAGACTACCGTTTCTCGTGTGGACGTGAAAAAGTGTCCGTATTGCGGCAGTTCTGTCTCTCAAGACCCGGATGTGCTTGATACGTGGTTCTCAAGCTGGCTCTGGCCCTTTAGTACGCTCGGATGGGAAGGCGTGGAACAGGCAGAACGTGAAAATCCCGTGGACTTGCGAAGATTCTATCCTACAACTGCGCTCATTACAGCTTACGATATTATCTTTTTCTGGGTTTCGCGTATGATAATGGCAGGACTTGAGTTTACAGGAAAAGTTCCTTTCCGCGATATTTATATTCACGGGCTGGTGCGCGATAAACAAGGGCGTAAGATGAGTAAAAGTCTGGGGAATGGGCTTGATCCACTTGAACTCGTAGACGAATTCGGCGCGGATGCGGTGAAATTCACGCTCGCATACCTGTGTGCCCAAGGGCAAGACATCTTGATTGACAAAGATTCATTCAAACTCGGTTCAAAATTTGCCAACAAGGTCTGGAATGCCAGTCGTTTTATCTTGATGAATCTTGAAGGACGCAACATGGTGGAAAATCCTTCTCTCCGCATGATTGATCGATGGATTTATGTGCGTCTAAACGCGGCCGCAAAAGCTATAACGGATGCCTTCCTTTCCTACCGCTACAACGATGCGGCATCTGCCGCGGATACGTTCTTTTGGAATGACTTTTGTGATTGGTATGTGGAGGCGGCGAAATTATCCCTGCGTTCAGAAGACGAGGCGGAAAAAGACCGGGCTGTGTCCGTGCTTTTGGATGTGCTGGCGCAAGCTCTGCGTTTATTGCATCCGCTCATTCCCTTCGTAACCGAGGAAATCTATGGCAAATTGCCCAATACCAAAGAGCTCTTGATTACCGCACCGTATCCTTCGCCTATATTCAACGAAGAGGATGCTGAAATTGAGAAGAATTTTTTGACTCTGCAAGATTTGACGCGGCAGATACGGACATTGCGGAGTGAGTGTACGGTTCTTCCGGAGAAAAAAGCGCGGGTTACGGTGAATTCCTCTGAATTCGGAAAGTTTTTGAGTGAGAACTCCGCGATAGTGAAGCTTTTGGCGAATGTAAGCGAGCTTTCATTCAGCGCGGACGAAGATTGTCCACAAGGCGCTATTGGGCTTGTGGGTAACGGTTTTGAGGCGTTTGTATTTATTGCGGATGCGGTTGATCTTTTGTTTCTCAAGCAAAAATTTATGAAAGAGCTCGAAAAAGATAAGAAGTTCATAGACAACTTGGAAAACAAACTCGCCAATGAAAACTTTCTACGGAACGCACCTTCGGATTTGGTGGAGAACGAGCGGATGAAACTGAAAGACGCCCGTGCCCGCGTAGAAAAGCTCTCAGCTTATGTACGGGATATGGGTTAGGAAACGTTTTTTTCTTATTGGATACTGCTTGAAACAATAAACTTATATTTTCTAAATAAAACCCATACCTTCATTACCAATTCTCAAAAAACGGGAGATGTTATGGACGAGAAAAAAGAATATAAAAAGAGCCTGCCTTTAAAACAGAACATGACGATGGAGAATATGCTCCGCCTGAAGGGGACGCATTTAGCGCCCTATATACAGCTCGCTACGGTATTGATTGGCAAGACCCGTGAAGGTGGAGGCAATATGTTCAGACACCAACTTGATACAATGGCGGTTCTTGTGGACTACGGGTACATTAATTCAGTTCTACTCAAGGCGGCTATCGTCCATGATGTTATCGAAGATGTACCAAATTTCAACCATAACCAGCTCTTATCTATTGATTACGAAAGCGCAAATGTTTACAATCTTGTAATGGAAGTTACACGCCGACACGAGGAGACAAAGCCTCAGTTTCTCACCCGCATACGGGAACACGGTTCCATAAACGCCAAAGTCCTGAAAGTAGCGGACCGTATCTCCAATATGATTTCTCTTGGTTTTGTCAATAAAGCCGAGTTTATCAAGCGTTATACCGAAGAAACAGTCGAGCATATTTTCCCCATCGCATCTGAAGTTGATATGGCTATGCTGAAAGAACTGGAAGACTTGGTGGAGTCCCGACGGAGATATTACGAACTATTTTCATAACATGGGAAAGGGCGGCAGTCTGGTTGAGAGCCACCCTGACTTGTCTTGTTAAATATCAGTTTCCCAAGCCGCTCTTAAAGTGTTTGACGTTCTGGTCGGGCAATTCTCGCAGTATGTGGGCATAAGGCTCGTTAGTACGCGGGTCCACGGCTTCCGGTAACAGTATCAAGAGCGGAACGAGCGCGAAAGCCCGTTCTCGCAGGCGGGGATGGGGGATTTCCAGAGACTGGCTGGACAAAACCAGCCGACCGAAAAGTAATATATCAATATCGAGAGTCCGCTCTCCCCAACGCCGTTCTTTTGTCCTGTCCCTCCCGAAAGATGCCTCTATGTGGTGGACAGCTTCCAATAAGTCCGGCGGCGCAAGTGTACAAAACCCGCAGACTGCCGTATTAAGAAAAGGCTGCTGGTCTGTGACACCCTGTGGCGCGGTTTCGAATATCGGCGTGGTTCGCAAATCCATCAGAATTTCTTGTAGACATTTCACCGCGCCTGCCAAAATCGTACATGATCTGCCTTTATTTGAACCGAGCCCCAGAGCGACTAGTTCCATTCTAGTTTAAATAAACACGGATGGTGCAGATGAAGATACAGATCGCACAGGATTTTAAAGATTATCTGTGATTGTACTTGCTCATACGATCTGCGGTTAATTACCAGCATCGGCTACGGCGAATGGGGAATTTATGGGAAGTTCCGATTCTGCCGCCGCGTTCTTTTTGGCGTGAGTCTTCTTGAGGAGACCTGCGCCTTCTTCTTTTTTGGATGCGGCATCCACCACGGAGGGCTTGGGGAATTCGCGCCCCGGGAACATAAGGTTGCGGATTTTGTCATGGACTTCGTTTGTGAATTCAGGATGTTCCTCCAGATAATTGCGTGCACTTTCACGCCCTTGTCCGATTTTCTCGTCTCCGTAGGAGAACCATGCACCCTTCTTGTCGATGATTTCGTATTTCACAGCCGCGTCCAAGAGGCTGCCTACCGCGGAAATCCCCTTGCCGAATATGATTTCCATTTCCACTTTACGGAACGGAGGCGCCACCTTGTTTTTCATCACTTTTACGCGTACGCGGTTTCCGATGGCATCCGAATCGCTTTTCTCAATGGTTTCAATCTTACGGACTTCTAGACGGATGGAAGCGTAAAATTTGAGCGCATTACCGCCTGTGGTAGTCTCCGGGTTGCCGAACATCACGCCGATTTTCATGCGAATTTGGTTGATGAATATAAGGATAGTTCTGGATTTGCTGATGATGCCAGTGAGTTTCCGCAAAGCCTGACTCATCAGGCGGGCTTGAAGCCCCATGTGCGAGTCTCCCATATCGCCGTCAATCTCTGCCTGCGGGGTGAGTGCCGCCACGGAGTCCACTACGATAACGTCGACCGCGCCTGATCGCACGAGGTTTTCCGCGATTTCCAGAGCTTGTTCTCCGTTATCGGGCTGGGAAATCCACAGGTTCTCAACATCTACACCGAGGTTTTTCGCGTAGACAGGGTCGAGTGCGTGTTCCGCATCGACAAACGCTGCAATGCCCCCGAGTTTTTGGGCTTCCGCTATACAGTGGAGCGCCAGAGTAGTCTTACCCGAAGATTCAGGACCGTAGATTTCTATGATTCTTCCGCGCGGGTATCCACCGATGCCAAGCGCTTCATCCAGAAGAATAGACCCGGATGGAACGACTTCAACGCCAGTCGCTATGTTATGGTCCCCCATTTTCATTATCGCACCTGCCCCGAATTGCTTCTCTATTTGAAGCCGCGCGACTTCAAGAGCCTTTTCTTTCTCTTCAAGAGAAACCAGATGCGCCGTGCCACTGTGGGCTTTTTTATTTTCAGCCATTTACCATTTTCCTCCAAAATGTTTGAGAGATATTCTCTCATGCGAGAGTCTCTTAATATACCGTGTTCAAATGTAATTTACTTCAGAGTATAATAAAAAAACGGTGCTTATGTCTAGTAATTTTTGGCAGTGTGGCAGAAAGTATGACAAATAGTGGAATAATCTCTGAAAACGTGGTATAATAAAAGAGGAGAATTGAATGAGAAAAAATTTACCGATTTTGTTCCTTATCTTTAGTATCTTTTTCCCCACGGATAAGGCGCACGCCCAAAGTAGGGCGGTTCAACTGGGATTTGGTCTTGAAGGAAATATGAACACAGCCCACGGCGGGGCTTTCGGGCGTTCTATAAGTGTTGACGTTCAACTCTTTCCATACATAGTCAACGGCGTCATACTGACCATAAGCGACGACTTCGAGAGATTTACCGCTATAGAACCAGAAATATTCGCGCGTTATTACCTGCCGCTCAACAGGATCCCCTTGTTGAGCGAAAAAGCTCTGTTCAACATAAAAGACGGCGGCTTCTTTGTTCAGGGAGACTTGGGTGTGAGTATTGACATGGGGCTGTCGTCTAATGTTACGCCGCGGCTTCTTGGTGGGCTTACCACGGGCTTGCGTTACCCGTTCAAGGATGGCGACTACTATGTGGAGCCTTTCCTCAAAACAGGGTACCCGTTTCTCTTCGGTGGCGGATTGAGATTCGGATGCAAATTTTAATCTTTTTATCTCTGTTATAAGGGCGTTAAAATGAAACGATTCTTTTACTTTTTACCGATTTTTCTTATCGCGTGCGGCAATCCTTTCTATGAAGAGTCCCTCGAGTCGCCCGAAGACGTGGTCTCGATAACCGTAACCCCGCCGTCGAAAAGGCTTTACAGATACGGGGAAACGTTTGACCGAACCGGGTTAAACGTCAAGGTTTACCGCCGAAACAAAACCTCGTACGATGAAAAAAACCCTGCTATATCAGGTTTCGACTCCAAGCGGGAAGGTATTCAGACCATAACGGTTTCAACAGGTGGGAAGTCCTATCAGTTTATTGTAGGGGTAATGCTGTTCGCTTTGAATCCATCTGCGCCGGAAATCTCTGTCCCGCGCAGTGGAACCGTTACGCTCAAGACTGAAAACGGAGCAAGCGGCTCATGGACGGTCTATGTGTTCAAGGGCGATACGCTTGAATCCACGCCGAGACTTGACCCGAAAAGCGGCGACAGTATATCCTTTCCCGCGCCGGCCGATAGCGGAATCTATACAATCGCGGCGAACTTTCAGATAAGAGGCGTCCGGTTGTGCCGTTTCTACCTTTTAAAGGTTGTCTGATAGAATCGTGCGTACTCATTACCCGCGGTAAGATTCACAAAATTCTCATAAAAAGAGACGAATGACTTGAAAAGTCTAAGATAGAGTGTTATAGTATGTATCAGGTATCAGGATAAAGACGATATGAATCCAAGACTATGTATCAGCAGTATCAAACATACTCGTAATGCGCGGTTTATACCAAACGCTTCTCTACAGGTGGGATTGCGTCGCGCTCTTGCGAATAATACGACGCCAGGTACCCCCCCCCCCCGCAAAATAAACACAACTACAAATATAACAAGGCGTTGCAAACACCTTTTCCTCTCGTGTATAACCCGTTTCCGCGGGTTTTTGCCGCCGGCAGAGCGCCGTGCGACTCTATACAAATCTCATTTCTTTGGAGGATATATGAAACGTCATAGCATCGAGCGGCATTCTCTGTCGCTCTTACGGAGAAAGACAGTTGCATTTTCTCTATTCCTGTTGGGCGCGAGCGCTGCACTTTCGGCGCAATCCATAGATGGTTCCATCATCAACAGTAAAGTGGCAGGATATGCGAACAATGCATCGAAACTCATTCCTGATGTAATAACGATGCAGAATGTGTGGGCAGGAGCGCCCACGAAAGCCGGTTCTTTCGGGTTAGGCGTAACCGCAAACGGCGCTGTCTTTTCAATGAACAAGATAGACGACGCCATTAACGGGTACGACCAGTTTGCAGGCAAGGCCGCGAGTTTGGAAAACTTCCCGGACAGTATTTTATTTTTGCCTGCAGGTGCAGGAGAGATGCGGATAAGCCTTCCGCGCATCCCCATAGATATCGGATTAACGGGCATGGGATACGACTTGGGCGGTTTGATTGGTTCAGACAGCCAGTACTTATTCTGGACCGTGGGCGCAGACTTACGGGTAGATACGGTGGGGTTAGTCCTATCGCTGGTCAGAAAGGAGAAGTCGCGCTCGGACGATCTCTGGTACATTCCCCGGCTGATACTCATCGGCGGCTACTACCTATCGGGCATGAGATTTGATTTCACGGCAAACGGTGAGAACGTATGGTTTGATTTCAAGACCGACACCTATTTTCTAGCCGCGCAAGTTACGGAGAACTTCAAGATAATACGGCTTTTCGGCGGTATTCGGGTCATGGGAAGCGGTACAAACATCCAGTACGGTTGGGAAACGGATAAACCCATTCGATTTGAAGGAACGACTTATGCAGAAGGCGCTAAATATACGGCGCCTGTGAGACAGGGAGACGACTTCCTGTACTTTCAAGTTTACGGCGGTTTGTCTCTCTTCGGCGATTTCCTGACGGCCGGAGCGATGTACAACATCATAACCCAGCACGTAGGCGTGAGCGCCAGTGTGCGTCTGAGGTTTGGCGGTTAATAATTTCCCCTCTGTAAAGGGAATTATTTATAGATTTTTTATTTTTCATAGGAGGTAAATTATGAAAAAACTATTTGGTCTTTTAATGACCGCGGTTATGTTCGGGGGAATTCTGCTCTCGTGTTCTTTGGATTTAGGCGATGACAATAATAGCGGAACCGGTACGGGAGAATGGGACGGAGTTGACTATACAAACCACTCCTCCGATTACGCTCTTGTCGTGTCCAATACAACAAGCAGAAACCTAGTCGCGTTTAAGGGCGGATTGTCTAGTGATCGGCTAATCGGAGGAATTCCCGCGGGAGAGAAGAACTGGCATCTGAAGAAGGGGACTCTTTTCCCTGCGACCGGAGATTTTACGCTTATCCTGCTGACATTGGAGGATTACAAGGCTAACAAGAGCAATCTTCGGGCGCTTGAAAACACTCCTTTCACCCGCGCATGGGCGTTTTACAACGCAAACGGCGAAGGAAACGACACGGTCATCGAGATTTCCGACAAGTTGGGCGGCGACAATAGGTTGGTCATTCAGAACAATACCAGTATGAACGTAGAACTTCGGCTTGACGGCATTCATGGTCCGACTATCGGCTATGCGATGGATAGGACGCAAAATACCACGCTTTCTATGTCTACCGGGAACTACTCCATATTCCCGGTGTTCAAGAAATACGACGCTGTTCACGACCGTGTGATTACCGTGTATCCCACGATTCAAGAGGGAGACTTCGCAGGCAGCCCTTGGTCCGAAGACTACGGCTTTTCAGGCGGAAAGGAAATCACTATTGATGTCTCACAGATTACAACCAAGCAGGAATTCACGACTGGTTGCGCTTATTTGGCCGTTGTAAACGGGTCTAGCTCAGGCTTCAGCGTGTATAAAGGAAACATGGTTCAGAAGACCGAGACCGGCATTTCAACGATAAACGGTGGTGAAACGAGGACATTCCGTATTGATATGGCTAAAATTGGCAGTAAATACGCTGAAACCGCCACTTTCGCTGGGCTTTCAATGGGTCCCGCGGGAAGAACGTCTTTAGTGGACGAAAAGCTTGTGGATACAGACGGACAGCCGGTAACCAACTTTATGGTCAATGTAGATACCATCTACCAGATAACGGTTACGGGAACTGTGAATCAGGGAACTTTCAAGATGACATGG
>JAIRSU010000100.1 GCA_031255285.1 Treponema sp.
CCGATTCTATTCAACCCAACGGCCGGGTCTTGGAACAGGCTCGTTATATTTGCGTTGCAAGCGTACTGCGGCGAAGGCGCGCCGCAGTCTTTTCCTCTATACCATGCAGATCTTTCGTAGTATAATAGGTTATGTTTTTTGAATTAACGCAGGCTTTAATCGACGAAATCCTCTTTTGTATGGAAGACCAGAATAATCATTTTATTCTTGATACGCGGGAGCCGAAGCTTATCAATACGAAATCTATCGATATTGGACGCGGGCTTAACGAGGAAGAAGAGCGTTTCATCGAGATTCCCGAATGGCGCTCGTCTGATGGGTTCCTCGTCATGGAGCAGTTTACATCGCGGTGTCGTAATACCGTTATCAGAGACGCTCTGGCGCGAAGTCTTGACCTGGGGAGGGGCGTCTTCCGAGCGTTTAAGGATGTGTTGAGCCGGTATCCTGAGGCGGAAAAGCGCTGGTTCGCCTTTAAGGAACGGGAAATGAAGCGGCGTATCATTCAGTGGTATAATGGTCTGCGCGAGTCGTGGAAGATGGAGAAAGTCGGCTTTGAAGAGCCTGAAGAGACTCAAGAGCTTATTCTGGAAGATTTCATATTCCGCGACTATAGCGCCGATGATGCGGAAATCATAGCGGCTCTGCACCGCGCCTGTATCGAAGGCTCGCGCAATGCGGCGTATATGCAAAACAACTATGGGACGAGCGGCAAAATCATTATCGCCGAAGCCGCTGCATACGGCGCGGCTGGTTATGCGGCAATACTTGGCAGGGAGGGGGACTGTGATTATCGCCTCATAGTCGGGGTCAAACCTGAATATCGAAGGCTTGGGCTTGGTTCCGAGCTTTGCGCCCGCATGATAAACTTCCTAAAGAACAACCATAAAACCGGAGTCGTCTCCATCGACGTCCCGGCTGAGTTCAGCCGCTTTTCTGGTCAGCTGGCGAGGCTGTCTTTCAGCCCTGTTCTGACGCGGTACGTCCTATCCGTCTAATGGAGAGGGCTTTCCCGGTCTTTTCATCAATTTCCGCGGCAATGCCCTGAACCGAGCTTTCTCCTTGGGCGCATTCCAAGTGGTAGAGAACCTGTTTCACGGCGCGGTCCACGCATATCTGCGTATCCATTCCGATGATGCTGTCTTGAACGCCGGTCATGCCCAGGTCCGTGATATACGCGCTGCCTCCGGGCAGAAGCCGATTATCGGCGGTCTGTACGTGCGTATGCGTTCCAGCGACAACGCTCGCGCGGGAGTCTAGATAGAAACCGAGGGATTCTTTTTCCTTTGTTGATTCCGCATGGAAGTCGACGAGGGTGGAGACAGGTTGAGGAAACATCCCATACAGTTCGTGTCGTTCCGGTTCGACGTCTCCGTAAGTCCTGAATATAGCGTCAAAGGCTCTGAACGGGCAGTCTATATTCCTCAGTCTGTCCCGTCCTTGAAGGTTGATAACGAGCCAGAATACGCCGTTCTTTTTCATCTTGAGCCAGCCGTTCCCCGGCGCGCCCGGTGGATAATTTGCAGGGCGCAGAACGCGGTCATTACTCTCCAAGACGCTCCAGAACTCGCGCTTTTCCCATACATGATTGCCTGAGGTTACCACGTCCGCGCCGCTCTGCAAGATGCGGTTCAGCGCCCGCTCTGTCATGCCGAACCCGTCCGCCGCGTTCTCGCCGTTCACTACGGTGAAATCCGCCTTATACTCGTGTATCAGAGACGGCAGTTCCCGTTCCAGCGCCGCCAGTCCCGGCTCTCCGACCACATCGCCTATCATTATTGTTCTTACCATAGATTCCATGTTACACGGTTTATGATAAAAAGTAAACGTCCGCGAAAGGCTGAACCGACAAATACCGACTGTTTTCTGGCGCGGGAAGGGCAGGGGAGGGCGGGTCTGGAATACAGACCTTGAATGATTGAGGCGTTGAGAAAATTCAGACGCTTTTTTTCACTTTTTCGTTTGACAAAAAAGAACAAATACGTTATACTCATTCTCATGAATGTGAGACATACTGCTGCCAACGCCGTTATAATGTGCTCCCCCCCCCCCGCTGGTAATAGTACTAAGCGCGGGGATTTCCTTTTTCTACATACGTATCCCATACTCATTTCTGCCGTTACAAATGACGTTGGAAGCGCGCTTCCAACCCCTGTCTCAAGGCTTTGTCCGTTTGCGGTGCAGACGGTTAAGCGGTCGGCGTAGCCGATCCAAATAAAACAAGAAGCCTTGGACGCTGCAAAGCCTGGGCTTCTTAAACGGAGGATGTTTTTATGAAGAAAACATTTTTGTTGTTGATGATGGTCATGCTGACATTCGGCGTGACGCTCGTAAGCTGCGGTGGAGATGACGACGAAGGACCCAAGATTACGTACTTACCAGATACACTGGAAGTTGGTAAAACGTACAGCGGCGAGTATACGATACGGGGTACTTTAGAGGAAGGAGGCGTTTTTGAAGCCGACTATCCCCTTACCGGAGCGCTCAACGTAGGCGATTACGTACGAATTTCCTTTAGTATCGTGTCTGCTTCGCCTGGGTTTAAACAGGCAGCTGTTCAAACGAGCTTTGACAAGTTTGCATGGCCGGGCGCGACATGGCATAACGATGGAATTCCTGCTGATTTCGCGGTCAGCACTGTGTATCAGAGAACAATCACCGATGAAGAGATAACGGCAGGGAATGCAGAAGCCGCGGCGGATGAAGACCCTGATACGGGCGATTATGTACAGCTGATTAGATTCCATCTTGACAATGCCATTGACGCAACCGACGGACAGGCTGTTTCGATAAGAATTAAAGACTTGAGGATTGAGACAGTTGTTGCAATTCCTGTTCACTTTAATGCTAATGGCGGAACAGGCGAAATGGTAAATACGACGGTAGCTTCAGGTGAAAAACTCAAAGACAGCCAAATCCCGGATAGTTTCACCAACGGTAGCCTCGCTCTTAAAGGCTGGGCATTGACTACAGACGGCGAGGTAGTGAATCCGCTGGCAAACGCGATTACTGCGGAAACGACGTTCTATGCGATTTGGGCGACCGAACGGAAGCAGACGCTCGAGATTGACACCAGTCAAGGTCAGGGAGGAATCGCATGGAACGAAACTAATGTCGGCACTGTTACGACTGCGTTAGAGGCTGATCAGGACGCAAAGTTGTCGTTCACTATTACTGGGGCGGCGGCGTATGGAGGAAACTTTGGACTCGGAAAACTCAACTTTGCGGCGCATGATACCGATGCAGGAGTAACTAATGAATGGCCGTGGCTATTAGTTGATGGTCTGGGACAGGATCCCAATAGCGGGTTCTCTACTCCGTCGAATACTGTTCAGGGACAGGAAGCAATAACGGTAACTTTCTCGCTTAAAGTTATCGCAGAGTTTGCTCTGACATGGATAGGGGCAGGAACTAATACAGACGCCCCCAGAACTATCAATGCACTTTTCATCCAAGTGTTTAATATGGGTGATGCCGCCGCGGTGAGCGAAGTAGCCGTCATTTATTACAACTAACCACCACTTGGTGTTGATGTAGAGAGAAGCCGTGGATTGCGTTTGCAGTTCACGGCTTTTTTAAGCCACAGTCGCGAGAGGTCAGCGTATGAATCCGCAGT
>JAIRSU010000111.1 GCA_031255285.1 Treponema sp.
ACAATCTGATTTACTAGACGAACCTGATATTGTCGGTGTCTGACACCGATACCACGAGATGCGCAAGTCATAATGCCCGTGTCTGGCACCATGAAAGCGTCTGTACTGCTTAATTTAATAACGATAAAAACGTGTCTGGAATATTGACAAAAAAAACAAAAGCGGTTAATATAACGGACGTTGCGACACTAGCTCACGCGGATAGAGCAACTGCCTTCTAAGCAGTAGGTAGGGGGTTCGAGTCCCTCGTGTCGCATTGCTCCCCCCTCTTTTTTTCTAATTCCCCAGAATCCGTTGAGCTTCAGCGAAAACTTCCTCTTCAGTAGGAATTACGCCGCCCGAATGTCCCAAAAGATGAACTGAGGATTGAGGCGTATTAGCCCTGCGCTCCAAGAGCGACAGCTTCACATCCTCAACAAACTGCCCTAAACTCATCTCCACAACCAAAAACGGTTTGCCGGACTCGGCTATCTTGGCGATTTGCTTGTAAGGGAATGGCCAAAGCGTAATGGGACGGAACAGACCTAGCTTGACGCCTTTCTTTTCGGCGAGTTTCTTCGCGCCGAGTGCCACACGTGCAGACGTGCCATAGGCGACAAGGGTCAGCGCCGCATCGTCAATATCAACCGATTCATAACGGATTTCTTCAGATTTAATCGTCTCATAACGAGCGTACCGCGCCTTTGTCTTTGCCTCCAAATTCTCCGGCACAAGGTCTATCGACGTGATATGCCGCGCGGTTGTACGCCCCTGCTTCGCCATTCCACCTATAGTCCAGTCCCGCAAGGGCAGAGATTCTATGTCCCGCTCTGGTGGTAGAACCACGCCTTCCATCATCTGCCCCAACATTCCGTCCGCCAGCACAATGACCGGAGTCCGATACTTATCAGCTAAGTCAAAGGCAAGGTACGTCAAATCCGCACACTCCTGGACGCTTTTCGGGGCGAGTACAATGCAGTAATAGTCCCCGTGCCCGCCGCCCCGCGTGGACTGGAAATAGTCAGCCTGACTCGGCGCAATGGAACCAAGCCCAGGACCGCCGCGTACCACGTTGACCATGACAAGCGGGATATCCGCGCCGGCCGCATAAGAGATGCCCTCCTGTTTAAGGCTGACGCCTGGGCTTGACGACGACGTCATGGCGCGGGCGCCGGCCGCAGACGCCCCGTATACCATGTTTATCGCCGCAGTCTCACTCTCCGCTTGTATGAACACTCGCCCCTTGTCGAGCATATTCTTCGCCATATATGCAATCAACTCATTCTGAGGCGTTATGGGATACCCGAAATACGCGCCGCATCCAGCCCGAATAGCTGCTTCGGCAATAGCTTCGTTGCCTTTCATTAGTCTCTTCTCTTCCATTACGAAACCGCCTCCTCGAATACGGTGATGCCTACGTCCGGACAAACCATATAACAATTCCCGCAAGCTATACATTTTTCTATGTTCGACGCGGTAACTGGATACGTTCCCGCAGAATTAGTCGTAACATCCTTTTCCAAGACTTCCACCGGACAAGCGCGAATGCACAAATAGCAGCCCTTGCACAATTCCCGGTTAATCTCAATCTTTCCTTTTTTCGCCATATGCTCCTCTTTTGCATTAAGTATAAAAAAATGACTTAGATTATTCAAGAGCAAGTCTTAACAACAGTCTATTTTGAAAAATTCTTCCTGAATATCTTGAATATTTTGAATATTACTGTATAATTGCTTTTATGAGAGTAAATATTGTTTTGCTACCGCTTATTATTTTAACGGTAAGCTCATGTTCCGTGAGCAAAATAGCTATGCGGTCGGATGATCCAGAATTTATCGGAAAATTCCTCCCCGGCGTCATCGAAAAAGACGAGAAAAAACTAGTCAAAACGCCTCATGATACGGCGCTCGCCCTTGAAACGGGCTCTTTCTATGTGATGTACGCTAACGCCTTTGTGCAGGGACCTGCGGAAATGCTCCCGGTGGAACGATACGAGGAAAAAGAAAGTAAGCTTGCGGAGGCAAAGACTCTCTACCTCAAGGGCGCCGCGGTCCTTGCCCAAGCGCTTGAAAGAAAGTATCCCGGGTTCGGTAGGATTTGGTCCGCGGACGGCGAAAATAAAGCTGCGATTCTGGCGCAGATAAAGGCGGACGATGCGCCGTTCCTTTATTGGAACGCGGGCGGTACGCTCTCGGCTTATGCCATAAATCCATTTGATTTTGAATTAGGACAGAAGATTCCCACGCTCAAAGCTATGATTGACCGCGCCTATGCGCTTGACCCGAATTTTAACATGGGCGCATTAGACGACTTCTACATACTTTTCTACGCCTCTATGCCTGACGCGCTCGGCGGAGACAAGTCTAAAGTTCCTGAACACTTCAGGCTCGCGGTGGAGAAATCAGGCGGCCGTTTAGCTGGTCCTTATGTGTCTTACGCTCAATCCGTTACTATACCAGCTCAAGATTATGCGGCTTTTCAGGAGAATCTGGGTAAAGCGCTTGCCATCGACGTTAATAAAGATAAGGATAACCGTCTGGTGAATACCATAAATCGGCGTAAGGCGCAATATTTACTCGATAATGCGATACTCTTCTTCGCCGAGGCAGGCGGGGAAACCGACTGGATAGACGATGGGGAGCGGGCGGAAGACGAGGAATGGTTTGACGGTGATGAAGAGGCGGTGGACGGCGAGTTTGTTTATGGTGAACATAGTCAGCGTGAATGATGTACTCGCAGCGGATTCGCTCGTTCCATTGAATATATATCTTTCAGAAGAAAATTCAGGAGAAGAAAAATGAAAAAGATTGCAATAGCGTTATGTGTATTGTTAACTGTAATTGTGGGAGCGCCGATTTTTGCCCAGAATAGCGGGAAAAAAATTACCATAAAATTGGCGTCTTTAGTACCAGAAGGCACGGATTGGGGTAGAGCCTTGAACCGTATGGCGAAAGAATGGAGCGACGCTACTAATGGGCAGGTTCAACTCATTGTTTACCATAACGGCTCTCAGGGGTCCAACGAAGCTGACGTTTTGCGGAAGCTCAAGGGCAACCAGATACAAGCGGCCGTTTTTACGTCAATGGGAATGGCTCTGATAAGCCCTGAAATAATGACGTTGAGTACGCCGTTCCTCATTCGGAATGACCGAGAGCTTGATATGGTGTTGTCCGCGGTGAAGCCCGACCTTGAATCGAGGATACAAAAAGGCGGGTACATTTCGCTTGCATGGGCGAAATCAGGATGGATACGTATCTTTTCCAAAGCTCCGATATATGTCCCCGATGATTTGAAAAAACAGAAGCTTGGTACGAGCAACGATACGCCCGCCATGAATCAGGCGTTCAAAGCGATGGGTTATCAACTCGTTCCCGTTGACTTTAACAGCGTAATTCCGTCTCTGCAAAGCGGGATGATAGATGCGGTTTATCAGAGCCCGGCCGCAGCTGCGGGTTATCAGCTCTTCGGCGTTGCTAAAAACATGACCTCGTTCAACATAGCGCCGTTCATGGGCGGGATCGTAATGAACCGAACGGCGTGGCGCAGCATTCCTGACCAATACAAACCTAAGGTATTGAATATCTGTAAACAGATAGAAAGGGAAATCTCCAACGCCATAGACCAAATAGAAGCAGGCGCGATAAAAATCATGTCAAATAATGGTCTCATCATAAACAATACCACGTCAGTGCAAGAACAACTCTGGTTTGCAGACGTGGAGAAAGCCACGCCGGGTTTGCTCAAAGACGGCATCTTTAATGAACCGCTTTACCTGAATATAAAAAGACTGCTGGGAAGATAGATCGTTGTTACTAAACATATCTAGGCCATGTAAACAGTCGTTTAACGGCAAGAAACCTGTTCTCATTCTCAACCTTCTCATAAATAAAGGATAATCATGGAAAATATCAAAGAGACGTCTCATACGGAAAAGTCTGTAAACCGATTAATCAGTACGTTGTGCTGTATTGAGAAAATCATCTGTTATTTTTCGCTTGTGTGTCTTGCATTATTCCCTGCATTGGGCGCGCTTGCGCGGCTCTACTATACCAACGTCGTGGACGGACCTGTCTTGCTTGCGGGTATTGCGGAAATATTTTCAGAAATGGGCGCGGCTGATATACTTACCCATCTTTTATTGGTCTCTGGTCTCTTTGCCGGTATGCTAACCGCCAAAAACCAGAATCATCTCGCCATAAGCGTGGTCCAGAATTTCACTGGAGAGAAAGTGCGGCGTCCCATAGCCGTGTGGTCTGGACTGTTGTCGTCTTTTATCGCAACCATTGTCGCATGGAGTGCGGTTTCTTTCATAAAAATATGGCTTGACGGGCGGCTCGTGGGCTTTATTCCAGATACGGTATTTGCGACGGCCATACCGCTCGGCTACGGCGTAACCGCGATTCGGTTCGCTCTGCAAATACCAATAAGCGGCAAGGCGCGAATTCTGTCTTTCTCGGCTATATTGGTCGGTTCCATTGCTTCTTTCCCGCTTATCGCTAAAACCATCTGGGGCTTTGAAGTGCCTGATGCGGCTTATGCAATCATAGATGCGTTTACCGCGGCGGCGGCGTTCATCAAAATACCCGCAGTTGTGGTGCTTCTTATTTCCGCGTTTGCGGGCGTCCCCCTATTCACGGCGATTGGAGGATTGTCGCTGATTTTGCTTGCTGCGGACGGTGGAGAATTAGACGTCGTAGCAAACCAAATATATGCAACGCTCACGAGTGATAGTTTCATCGCTATCCCACTTTTCACGCTGACTGGATTCTTCCTTTCAGAGAGCAAGGCGGGAACACGGTTAGTCGCCACATTCAAAGCTCTGTTCAGTTGGCTTCCGGGCGGTATGATAATAGCAACAGTTGTGATATGCGCGTTTTTTACCACGTTCACCGGCGCGTCTGGGATTACTATTTTAGCCCTCGGCGGAGTACTAATGGCTATTCTCAACGACGTCAAATATAAGGAGAAGTTTTCTATCGGCTTGCTGACCTCTGTAGGGAGCATTGGTTTGCTTTTTCCGCCTAGCATTCCGATTATCCTTGTAGGGGTCGCGACACAAACGAATATTCTCCATGTATTTCTAGGCGGCCTTATTCCAGGCGTCGTCCTGGTTATAGCGGTTATTGTATTCGGCGTGGTTGCGTCCATTCAAACAAAGATACCTGTAGAGAAATTCAGCCTAAAAGAAACGAGCGCCGCATTGCGTAGTGCGGTTTTTGAGATTCTGTTGCCTTTCATCCTTATAATTGGGTACTTTTCAGGCGTACTGTCTTTAGTAGAAATCGGCGCGGTTGCGGTTCTTTATGTGTTCATCGTGGAGGTCGTGATTCACCGCGACATACCCTTGAAGAAGGCGGTAATAGTGTTTCAGAAAGCGGCGCCTATAATCGGCGGTATCTTATCAATCCTTGCTTTGTCTCAATCTCTGTCCTATTACATTGTAGATACTCAGGCGCCGGAGAACTTTGCTCGGTGGATGCAGGCTGCGGTACATTCAAAATATCTATTTCTCCTGCTTTTGAACCTCGCGCTGCTCATGGTTGGTTGTTTGATGGACATTTTTTCCGCTATTCTGATTGTCCTGCCGCTTATTACGCCGCTCGGTGCAGCTTATGGTATAGACCCTGTACATCTTGGTATTATCTTTATCACAAATCTTGAACTTGGATTTCTCACCCCGCCGGTCGGTATGAATCTTTTCCTTGCGTCCTACCGGTTTGAAAAACCGTTTACAGCCGTCTGCCGCTATGTCTTGCCTTTCCTAATCATTCAACTGGCTATAGTTCTGCTTATCACCTACGTTCCATGGTTGTCCACTTTCCTCCCCAAACTAGTAGGCTGACAGGATTTGCCTATTGTTGTGAACGCTTAAAACAGGCTTGCTTGTAGACTCGCCTGTTTTGGGCGTTGAGGGCGTGACTTGACTAATGGCGCAAGATCCGAGAGCTTCTTGAGAAAGCGACTCGGTGGATTTTCAAACTGTCTACCCTGAAACAGTCGTTTTTTCGCGCATGAAAGGTAAAGTCCGCGCTTAGCGCGCGTCATGGCGACGTAGAAAAGACGCTTCTCCTCTTCAATATGTTCCACAAGTTCAGGCGCGTCTTTTTTTTCGTATTTTTCGTATAGAGTGAAAGGCAAGAAGCCGTCCTCAAGCGCTGGTATGAATACATGGGCGAATTCAAGTCCTTTCGAGGCGTGAATCGTCATAATGCGAACCCCGTGAGTCATCATGGAGGAATCATCTCCACTGCGGCTCACAGCAAGCGCGTCCAAGAACGCACTCACACTGTTATAAAAAGTAGCGGACTCGATAAGCCGCTCCACAAACCGCGGCTTTTCCCGGTTTCCAAAACGTAGCTCCGCCGCACGTTTAACCGCCTCCTGCGGAGACGACCCTCTCTCCTCTGCGGTCCATTCCCGCAAGACAGACAGTAAAGATATGGGGTCGTCCTCTTCCCACCACGGTTTCTCATCCACAAGCTTGTAAGGGACGCCATGGTCTGACAAGGCTTTGATAAAAGGCGGGACAAGTCCCGCGGAACGAAGCAGGATAGCAACGTCGTCGAGACCTGTGGTTTCGGTACCATCCACTGCATCCCCGCTGTCCATAGCGAAAAATGATGCTCCACCCAAAAGCCCGGAGATGCGGCGTGCGACGCCTTCCGCTTCAGATTTATCAGTGGGGAATTCTTTCCTATATAAGAACGTCTCCATAGGCGAATCAACGCTCTGTAAGTCCGCATCTACAAGAGCGCGGGCGGCTGCAACGATAGGAGCGGCGCACCTGAAACTCCGTTTTAGGCTGAATTGCACGGCCGCGGGATAATCAATCAAAAATCTATCCATGAAACGCTTATCCGAACCGCGAAATCCATATATCGCCTGATTCGGGTCCCCCACCGCCCAGAGCTTCTGTCCCATTTCACCGTTTCCAAATAGAAGACGGAGCAGTGCGTATTGGGCGAAATTAACGTCTTGATACTCATCCACGAATATAAAACGGTAACGCTTCTGACATTTCGCACGCAATTCCATTGATTTTGCCAAAAGCCATGCTGTTTCAGCTATTAAGTCGTCGAAATCAAACGTCAAAGGCGACGTTTGTAATCTTTTTTGATAATGACGGTAAAGCGTTTCCTTTTCAGGCTCGATTTGGGGCAAACCGAGATTTTCGGCAAGCATCGTGAGTCTTTCATCACCCAAATCAGGCGCATCTTCGTCTGGACGTAGGAGAAAACGCTTGCGTCTCTCTATATAATCTCCCAGACCACGAGGTTTTATACCGCGTCCTGTGCATATCTCCTTGAGCATCGCCTCTCTTCCAGTTTCAGTGAGAATGGAAAACCCGCGGTCTGAAGAGAATTCGCGGAGAAACGCGGCGCAAAACGAGTGAAAAGTAGCGGCTGTTATCTTTCCTGTGTTGGAATTGTTCGTCCGTTCCTGTAGTTCCCGCGCGGCTTTGACAGTAAACGTGATAGCCAGAATCGCCGAAGGATCAGCCCTGTTTTCCAGAAGCCTAGAGATGCGGGCAGCGAGAGCAGAGGTTTTGCCGGCGCCGGGTCCCGCAACTACAAGTGCGGTTTCGCCTTCGTAGTTTATCCATTCAGGCTGTTGTATTGAAGTGTTTACATTCGGGGTTAGGAAGTCAGACGCTTGAGCGAGAGTTCCTTGAGGAGTAGTTGGTTCCCTTTTCCTTTCCCAATTCCCGGCTTTGGGTGGGAACGCCCTAATCACGCCATATTCACCGTCGAAACCGACTTGGATGAAGACCTGTCCAGTTCGCATACGAGAGACGGCTTCGGCGAGACGCTCACTGTCGATACCATATGCGCGCATTTTCGCAAGGTCCGCAAGCGGCGCGTCTATCAACAAGGACAGCTCGCCGTCCGCCGCATTGACTAGCGCATTGTAAGCAACGTCAACCTTCTTTGACGCCGTGCCGACGTCAAGTAATTCACCGACAAGCTCTTTCAAAGGAATGAGTGATACATAAGGACGGCGATTCGTTTCAGTGTAACCCACCGGGCAGGGCGCCCATTCGTCAACTGGCCGGTCCGCGAGTTCTATCACCCGACCGATAACGCCTTTGGTTAGGAGCTTACCGCATTTGGGACAAAGCCCGCTTGATGATTGGCTTACGCCGCACTTCCTATGTCCGTCGTAGTGATATTTCCCTTCTTGCGGATAAAATTCAACAGTGTAGAGAACATCGGCGAGATTACGCACTTCATTTGATAAGCCAGCTACTGACTGAAAGCCAGCCATCGGATGTCTTCTGAATAAAGCGTCTGTCAATGAGAGGAAGGAGGGCTCCATCTCAAAGACGGTCGCCTCACGTCCTAGTTTTTCGGGTGAGTGTGCATCCGAATTAGAGATGATTGAAAATCGGTCGAGTGACGAAAGCGCCCAGTTCATCGGCGGATTGGATGAGAGCCCGGTCTCAATCGCAGGGATGAGCGGGGTAAGGTCGCCGTAGCACTCCTCAATGCTGTCGAACCCGGACTTACCGCCGAGCGCGGAAAACCACGGCGTCCATATATGAGCGGGGATGAGCAGGGAGCGTTCATCGGCTTCCAGAAGCAACGCAAACAAGGTATGGGAGTCCATGCCGAGAATGGGGCGTCCATCCGAGCGGATATTACCGCCGGCGCCTTCAATCCTCGCCTGAAATCGAGCCGCGGCTTCAAAACCAGGCAGTATTACAACATGGTGAACCTTGCGCGTCTTATCGTCTTTCTTGTAAATGGTACTGATTTCACCGGTCAATACGAAATGAGGCGGTTTTCTGGAAGGATTGGGAATTTCCATGTTTGCGGGTTCTTTGTCAAAAGCGGCGCGGAAGTCTTTTCTCAGAATAAAAAGGCCGTCTTCAGACGGTTCTAGTTGTTCGCGCAACTCTGCAAGCCATGCGGGATGGGTACAGTCTCCGCTCCCAATGATATCTATGCCCTTGATCCGCGCCCATCGGTCCAGGGACGCGGGGATCAGTTTCTTGCTGGTCGCTCTCGAAAATCGTGAATGTATGTGCAAGTCTGCTATGACTTTCATGCCATTATCAT
>JAIRSU010000036.1 GCA_031255285.1 Treponema sp.
TATTGGGGGGGGGGGTAGCGGGAGACGCAATGCGGCGCCCGCGCTGGGGGGCGCGGCGGTAGACTTGCGGTCTGCCGACTGCGTTTTGGAAAGTGCGCCCCCCCCCTTAAGAACGAATGAACGGCTTATCCTGCAAGGGTCTGGTGGGTCTCCCGTAACTGTTCACGTATGGGCAGACGCTGGGGGCATTTTCCTTCGCAAATGCCGCAACCGACGCACGCACTTGCATCTCTGTATTTCCGCCAGTCCACTTTGCCGATTTGCCGATAGTTTTCCTTTGCGTATTCGGTGATTTTGTATACGCGGTGGTAGTTCATCAAGGTAAATATTTCCGGGATGTTAACATCCTGGGGACAGGGCATACAGTAGCGACAGCCTGTGCAATAAAGGCCGGCTAAACGCTCGTTCTCCTTGGTTTGAGCGTCTATGTTTTGCCTTTCCTCATCAGTCAAAGGTGAGACGTTGCTTGCTATTGCTGCATTTTGTTCTACCATGTCGATGTTCCCCATGCCAGAGAGCGCAATGTCTACGTTGGGGTTTGAGAACACGAACCGCAGGGCGATTTCTACGGAACTGTGCGATTTGCCCGGCAGCATGGCTTGGATAGCAGGGGAGGGCGCTCCGAGTCTTCCGCCGCCTATGGGTCCCATCACCACAACACCCAGCCCGCTCTCACGGGCAAAGTTCATGCCTGCTTCGTTGGAACGGTCAAGCAGGTTGTACTGGCAAAGAAGCGAGTCGAACACTCCTTGTCCCCGCTTGATGATTTCCAGTAGGTTTTCCGCCTTGTCATGGAAGGAGAAACTAATGTGCCTTACAACGCCTTGTTCCTTGAGTCGCTTCACCCTGTCCATCGGTCCGTCTTTCGCGCAAATAGAATCAACGAATGTATTGAGGCTTATACCCCAGAAGTGGTAAAAATCAATATAATCCGTATCCAGCTTCTTTAATGAGGATTCGAGGCGTCTTTCATAGTCGCCGCCGTCTGCGTTTTCAATGGGGTTTTTCGTGGAAAGATAAACCTTGTCGCGGAACGGCTTGACGCCCTTGCCCGTAATGACTTCGCTCTGCTTGTCGCAATAATAGGGCGCGGTATCGAAGTAGTTTACGCCCAGCTCATAGGCGCGTCGAATGAGGGCTATGCCTTTTTCCTCATCAAATATGGTCGTGCCATCCTTCTGAAAAGACGGCAGTCTCATACAACCCATTCCCAAACGGGAAACTTTTATTCCGGTCTTGCCGAATTCAACATATTGCATGGTCTTATTATGACTCGGATTTCTAAAAACGTCAACGGCGCCAGACGCCGATGTGCGGACGGGCGAGGTGCCAGACGCCGCAGGCATGCGGTAGTAAAGCAGGCTTCATGGCGCCAGACGCCAGCGGACGAAGCAGATTTGATGGTACAATGGATGCTTGACTTCACAGGGAAAAGCTGATAAGATGTGAAGGTGAGGACTAATGACAACTAGACAGCTGGACGCCTTTTTTAAGACGCTTTTTAATATTGAGATGTGGGAAGATGTCTCACTGAATGGCTTGCAGGTTGATAACGATGGTGCGGAGGTAGAAAAAGTCGCCTTTACCGTCGATGCGTGTATGGAGACTTTTGAAAGAGCCGCTCTTGCCGGGGCGGGTATGCTCTTCACGCATCATGGGCTTTTCTGGGGAACGCCGTTCGCTTTGAACGGCGCTGCGCGTGCGCGCCTGAAGTTTCTTCTGGACAATAATATCGCCCTCTACGCGGTACATCTTCCTCTTGACCAACATCCTCGTCTTGGTAATAACGCAGTCCTCGCCCAAAAGCTGGGGATGGAAAACATTGAGCCGTTTGGACTTTATCACGGAAGGAAAATCGGTTTTAAGGGCAGTCTTAAAGAGTCTTTGAGTGTTGACGAGGCGGTTCAGCGGGTGGGGTTTATGAACAGGCCGCCGCTTTCTGCTCTGTCTTTCGGTGCGGCTAAAAACCGAACCGCGGCTGTTGTGTCCGGCGGCGCCGCGGATATGGTTCACGAGGCGCTTGTGGAAGGTATTGACCTTTTCGTTACGGGCGAAAGTTCACATTCTTGCTATCATGATGCGCTTGAAGGGGGAATCAATGTCATCGCCGCGGGGCATTACGCTAGTGAAGTCTGGGGCGTCCGCGCTGTTATGAAATATTGTGTCGATGAGCTTCTCATAGACGCCGAATTCATAGATGCGCCGACCGGACTGTAAGGGTGAATAGAGAATAAGGGTTGTTATTCTTATTCAAATAAAGGAGAGAAATTGTGAGAGAAAGAACAAAGAAAATCCTGCCGTTCTCACTCACCGCTTTTATTATTTTGGCTGACCAAATTAGTAAGACGTGGATTGCGAGAAACTATCCTATTGCAAGCTTCATCAGTGATATATTCGGTAATAATCTCTTGTGGATAATCCATGTGCGGAACAAGGCTGTCGCGTTCAGTTTGGGTGACAATCTGCCTATGTCGATTCGTCCAGCGCTTTTTATTATCCTGCCTATCATCGTATTGAGTGCAGTTGTTGCCTACTACTTCCGCTCAAAAGATTTCACACTATTGCAGCGATGGGCTGTGGCTGGCATCATCGGCGGCGGACTCGGTAATCTCATAGATCGCGTTATAAGACCAGACGGTGTTGTTGACTTTATAAGTGTGAAATTCTTTGGGGTTTTTGGATTGGATAGGTGGCCAACGTTCAACATAGCAGATTCCGCAGTGGTTGTCTGCTGTATCATGCTGCTGTTGTCGATGTTCTTTGGTAAAAGGGGAAAATATGAATAAGAAAATTAATACCTTATTATTTATACTTGGTGCGACCATCGTAAATATTATCATTTTCGGGGTTGTATTCTTTGTGCTTCTGATTCTTTACGGTAGATTATTGGCTCCCTCTGTTGGAGAAGGAGTCAACCAATGGGCGACTGCCTTGATTTTCGTTGCAACTATCGCCTTGTCGTTCATCATTTACAATCGATTCATAAAAGTTTTCACTAACAAGATAGATATGGACAAATACTTTGACCCACTGGTGAAACCGCGGCGTAGGAGGTAGGGTAGGAGAGGTAGGTATTGATTGGAAAGCTCATCGTCAAGCAGTCTAATAATAAGCCTACCGCCCTAGAATCATGCAAAGCTGTTTATTGTTCCTTGGACCGGAAATAGGGGAAAAGCAAGATGCGGTGGCTGAAATACGGCGGACCTTGCAAGATAAGGGTGCGCCGCCTGAGGAAACATCCTTCTATGCTGGAGAGACGCCTGCTGCCGCAATGACGGCGATCATGCGGAACGGGGCGCTTTTCGCGGAAAAACGCCTTTTCTTCATAAAGAACGCTGAAAATCTCAAGAAGAAAGATGAAATTGACATACTGGTGGATTATATGAGCGTTCCGCAACAGAATACAGTCCTTGTGGTAATCTCTGACGAAACTACCATCGCTAAACCGCTTGAAAACGCGGTCCCGCCTAATGCAAAACGGATTTTCTGGGAGATGTTTGAAAACCGCAAACGTGAATGGGTACTAAGTTTCTTCAAACGGAAAGGCTTTTCAATCACTGAAGATGGGATTGACGCTATTTTGGAGATGGTAGAGAACAATACTCAGGCATTTCGTCGCGAGTGTTCGCATCTTTGTCGGTTTCTGGATAAGGGCAAACCTGTTAAGGCAGAGGATGTGGAAGAATGGCTTTCCCATACCAGAGCGGAATCGGCGTTCACGCTATTTTCTCGACTCGCAACCGGGGACCTCGCCAAGAGTCTTGAAACTATGCATACGCTTCTCATGGCGAAAGAAGCGCCGCCTGCGATTCTGGCAGGACTTGCGTGGTGTTTTCAAAAGCTACGAGATTACCTATTCCTTATAGAAGAACACAAAGTCGACGGTCCCAGCGACGTGGAACTGAGAAAGATAGGGCTTACCTCGCCTAGAACCCGCAAGGATTATGAAAACGCGAGGCGGCGCTACAATGTCTGGCAGGCGGACCTCTGCGTGTCTCTTACTGCGGAATATGATATGCTTGCCCGTTCAATGGGCGCGGGACTCGAAAATCTACTTATGGACAGATATGTCTATAAGCTCTGGGTTGCAGGCGCCGGCTGTTCTATTTGAGCGTAAACGTTTTCATAGCATGGTGGATCTGTGAAAAGCATAATGCTTCGGAATATACCGAGAAACTAAAGAGGAGGATCAGATGAGTGATAATCTGAGTCAGATACCCGGACGCATAAAAGAACTGCGGGAGGTGTTAGAAATCAGCGGTATTGATATGGCACGGGACATTGGACTACCGTACCAGACCTATACAAGCTATGAAGATGGGACTCTTGATATACCGGTTAGTGCGCTTTATAAGATAGCGGAACGTATGGGTGTGGACCCCACGGTACTGCTCACCGGCGAAGACCCCCGCATAGATACGGCAAGTGTGTGCAGAGCTGGCAAAGGGGTGAGCGTCGAGCGTTATCCAGGATATGAGTTTTCGAGTCTTGCATTTAATTTCAAAGGTCGTGTGCTTGAACCGCTTCTCGTTGATTTGAATTCCGAAAAAGAGGCGGCTGCTCCTGTTACTCATAGAGGACAGGAATTCAACTATGTACTGAAAGGAACCGTGCAGGTAACGGTTGGCGGACGTTCTTACGTTCTGAAAGAGGGCGATTCCATTTACTTTGACGCAGGACTAGCCCATGCACAGAGTGCAGTGGACGGCAAGGCGCGATTTCTCACGATAATACAGGAATGACGAGTCATTCCTCAATTTTGCAGCCAGTGGAAGGAACGCCGCTGGTTGATCTCCATACACATTCCTCAGCGTCTGACGGTAGTTTAAGTCCGTCGCAACTCATTGACGAAGCTGTGCACCGCGAATTGTCCGCTATCGCATTGACCGACCATGACACCATAGACGGACTCGCGGAAGCGTCTCTTGCATCCCAAAGGCGAGGCATTCATTTTATACCGGGCATAGAGATATCCCTCACATGGGAGCCAGGTGAGTTTCATCTGCTGGGATTGGGTTTACAAGACATAGATCACGGTTTTCGTCAAGCGGCGGAAGATCTGGGGCAAATGCGGGAAAGACGGAATCGTGAAATCACGACGCGTCTATGTAAAATGGGTATTCATACGGAATATGAGGAAATTATGGCTCTTGCTGGTGGACGTTCTGTGGGGAGACCCCATTTCGCCGAGTTTCTGATTCAGAAAAAAATCGTCCGAAATATGGAACAAGCTTTCGACCGTTATCTTGGAAAAGGAAGACCTCTTTACGTACCTAAAGAAGGATTGTCATTTCAGACCGCGGTTTCTCTCATAAGAGACGCCGGTGGAATCACCGTTCTGGCGCACCCTCTGTCTCTCTATGTTGCATGGGGTAAACTGCCTGCCATTATAGGTTCCCTGAAGAAACAAGGGCTTGACGGGCTCGAAGCCTGGCACCCGTCTGCAAGAACTGTCGAATGTAAGCGCCTCGAAGCTCTCGCTGACAGCTTGGGACTTATTATCACCGCAGGAAGCGACTTTCACGGGAAAGTCCGTAAAGAAAGAAAGCTTGGTAGAACGGCCGGCGGGTTACCTATACGAATGGATGTCGGATTCCTTTTTGGCGAATACCGATGAAGCAACAAAATTATCTTTTCATATTCATTTTGCTCAAACTCTTCAGAAGAGTGGAGATTTGTGGTTGTCAGACTCAAATTTCCTGATAAACTCGACTATTTTTAAGTAATCCATCTTGATAATACCCTTGATAGATATCCAGATATCGTATATATTATAGACGTACATTATAGAAAAGAGGGACGATATGGAAGAAGCAGTGTTACATCCGGTTATAGATATCTTGGAAGATAAGTGTGTGAATTGTCATCGGTGCATAATGGTTTGTCCTGTGAAGATGTGCAACGACGGGTCAGGTAAAACTATCTCTCAACGAGGCGACCTCTGCATAGGCTGTGGAGAGTGCATTTACGCTTGTCCTCACGGTGCGCGTATCGGAATCGACGATTTTGATGTCTTCTTGGAAGACGTCAAAAAAGAGTCCATCATCACAGTAGTAGACCAATCCGTGGTCTCAATCTTTGGGGAGAACTACCTCAAACTGAACAGTTTCTTGAAATCGCTTGGCGTGCAAGCTGTTTTCGACGAGAGCTTCGGTGTGGAACTCGCTGCTAAATCCTATGCGGACTATATGTCCACGGTGCCGTCAGACACGATTATCGCTCAGACTTGTTCCTCAATGGTTTCCTACATTGAAATCTATAGACCAGAACTCATTCCTTACCTTGCGCCGATTGATAGTTCCACGGGACATATCATTAAGATGATTAGGCGGTACTATCCGCAATATGCTGACTGCAAGTTAGCGGTAATAAGTCCCTGCTATTCAATAAAACGAGAATTAGACGAGACTGGCTACGGAAATTATAACGTTACATTCAAATCGCTTCTTCAGTATTTCAGCAAGCATGGAATAGATGTTACAGACTTCCCCACTGCCGCTTACGATGGTCCCTCGGCTCAAGACGCCGCTTTCTTTCCTTCACATGAAAGGTTCTTGCCGATCATCAGTCGCTATAATGCAGACGTCTCTAATTCACGAGAGTTGGAAGGCGAAATCGTTTATAAGTACTTTGCGCGCTTTTCAGAGTCTGTTGAAAAAGGCTGGGCGCCTTCCTTTGTGAACTGCCAGAATTGTATGATGGGCTGTAACGGCGGACCCGGCTCCGGGAATCGAAGAAAACAGCTCGACGAAATAGAATACCCTGTGGAAAAACTGCGGATTGAACTCCTGAAGCGCCGTAAGAACAGCGAAGTAGAAAATAGAGAAGAAATCAACAGCGTTCTATCGCGGTATTGGGAGAAGGGACTCTACACAAGAACGTATATAGACCGCTCCGGCGTTTTCAAAAAGCGGGTGGTATTTCCCTCTCAAGAACAGATAAATAAGACTCTCGTCATGATGCACAAGACTGAACCGCGTCATTTCCTCAACTGTGGGGCATGCGGATACCGTAGTTGCGAGCAGATGGCGGTCGCTATTATAAACGGGCTTAACAGGCCGGAAAACTGTCGATATTTCGTCGAGGTTGAGACTCTTCAACAATCCTTTAAGGCTCTGCAAATCGAACGCGACGAGTTGGCGGCAATGAAAGATAATCTTAAAGTGGGCATCTTCCTCATGGATAAGAATTACATCATTCAGGAGCATTATTCCCGCGCTCTTGAAAATGTGCTTGCCGCAACTGAATTACAGGGACGAAAATTCACCGAATTATTGGAAGATACCCTTTCGGAACGGGAAATTAAAGCCATCACGCTTTACTTCTATCATATCATAAATCACACCCTGAATCAGAAAATGATGAGCAACATGAATATCCTCAAGGAAATCAAGTACCAGAGCGTCGAACAACCTGTAAAAAAAACCTTGTCCTGTGATTTTGCCCCGGTTCAAAGAGCTAACGACGAAGTGTTCATCCTCGCCACTATAGAAGACATCACCACGGAAACGAATCTTAAGAAGAAGCTCCGCGCCGAGGAAAGAAAACGTCAAGAAGAATTATCGGCCTTTTTCGAAGTGTTACCTTTGGCGCAGAATGTCTTCGCCGATTTTATAGAAAGCGCCGAGTATTACTTCTATCAAATCATGGTGATTCTCAAAGATGAGAGTATCTCGTCCGAAGAAGCCGTCCAATCCATATATGAGATGATTCATTCGCTAAAACTCGACGCGCTTGCATTGGGACTTCACGAATTTGGCGCTAATCTGGACGATATGGAAGATCTGTTAAAGCAGGTACAGTCGTCGAAAGGTATTTCATTTATGGATACGCTCGATATCGCGCTCGAATTTGAAAATATTCTCAAGACGCGGGACAAGCTGGTGAATAATGTTGAAACCGTGTTTGTCCACAAGTCCAATGATAAAATCAACCATGACGAGTATGTGCTCGTTGAGTTTTTACGGAGAACGTGCAGCAACGCTGTCACGGAGTACAGCAAAAAGGCGCAATTCGAAGATGTCTTCATAGACGTCGACGCTCTACAATACGCCCCCCGCCGTATTTTGAAAGAATCGCTCGTCCAGCTTGTAATCAATGCGGTTGCACATGGTATCGAATCACCCCGCGAAAGACTCGCGAAAGGAAAACCTGAATCAGGCGTCATAAAACTTTCAATTAAGCAGACTCCGGAACATATCCGCGTCTGTTTGAGTGACGATGGAAATGGTATTGATTTTGATAAGGTCAGAAGAACTGCGATTAAAAAACAAATCATAAACGTGCGTACTCATGATAAACAGACGATTATTCAAGCCATGTTTCACAGAGGTTTCAGCTCAGGAGACGAAGATTTTAATCGCGATGGTAACGGCTTAAATCGTGTTTACAACAAAATACATGCCTTGGGTGGACTCATTACCATACAGAGCCAGGAGAGTAAAGGCACAGTTTTCATCATAGATATTCCCAAAGGCGAGGTTTAAAAAGGAGTCGGCAATGATTAAAGAAAATGTTTATCCGTTTATTGAGGAATTTGAATCCACGATACTAAATATCAGTGGTTGGAAGCTTACAGCTGAGCGTCCTTACGTTACAGGGATAGGAGAATTGAATCAAGGAGACACCGCCTCAATCATAGAGCTATCAGGCGACATTCAAGGGACGATCGCCGTTTCCATGAATGAGGGACCGGCTATCGAGTTCGCGGATATAGTTACAAAAACAACCCACAATGGCGTGAACAGTGAGGTAGAGGATGTCATCGCGGAAGTCGTGAACATTTTCGTGGGACAAACCAAGAAACACTTCGAGAAAATTGCGGCAATAGATATATCGTTGCCTATTTCCATACGTAACGGAGAGTTTTCGAGACCTTTGTCGGATAACAATATGCGCTATATCTGCATCCCTTACCAATTCAACGGGAAGCCGAAATTTGTGCTGTCTATTGCTTTAAAATAGGCGGCGGGCAGGAAGCTGATTGTGATAAAAATAGCACGCTATAAGGTGTGATACAGAGAAGACGTTATAACAAAGAAGTCAAATATCGAACTGATTCTGGTACATGACTCGAGCTGTTTCCACATTGAGCGCCTTCACGATGAGACGGCGTAGATTACCGTAGCCGCTTATGGAGAAAAGAACAATGATATCCACACCGAGTTCACGACCAATGGAGACTACCGAATCGTCGTCTACCGCACCGGAGAGCTGGAACTGTTTTTCGGCGGCTATGAGAGCGTTGTTTTGGCGATCGACGAGGGTCAATCTGTCGACAAGAGATGTTGCAACCCCATCAAACACATATTCCATGAGTTGAGATTCTCTCGCTGAAATATTTATGAAGGAGAATTTTGCATTCAAGGGCAGTTTTGCGAAAATGTCGTCCGATACATTCTTGATAACCTTTGCGACTCCATTTGTGTCCGAATACTTTTCCTCCAACTCCCTCGTTTCCGCGAGGGTGTTTCGCATACGAGCTAATTCGGATGCGGCTTTGGGGTTGCCGGTTTCACTTTCAAGAGCTGACATAAGAGTGATAGCTCCGTTGAGGTCGCCGATGATTTCGGTCATAATAGCCATGTTGTAGCCAGATGCGAAGCTACCGGTGTCTTTGTAGATTTCGGAAAAAATTCTCAAAGCGGCTCGATAGCTTCCCTCTCTTAAGAGGGCTTTAGTCTCTTTTACATGAGCTTTTATGACACGGTCCTTTGAAGTTTCCCTGATGAGGATCCGTTTTTCTGTTATCTTATAAGGCGCAATATCACGAGCTAATAGTCTGAGCGATCTGTGTATGGCGTCTTGGATAAGGGTAAACACGGGTTGAAGCTTTGAAACAGATTCATTGTGGTCGGATGCTGAGGCGGACTTGCTCACTTGCCCGACGATGCTGCCGTCGCGAGCGCGTTCAAACCGGTAGTTGAAATAGAGTAGAACCTCGCGGTCGTGGATAAGCACCGAATATTTTTCATTCTTTTTGGCGTCGCTATTATACCTGATTCGGGTCTCTGAATGAGAACTGTCTGTCACGGTGAGGGAAACAATGCTACCCGTGAAAAGCCCATCCACACTGTCCGAAATATTCTGTCCTGTCTGTCGCAGTCTCGCAACTTCGTCTGGGGATACAAGAACGAAGCTACCAGTACCCGCTATAATTTCACTCACTCTGCCATAGAGGGCTTGAGCCGTTTGCTTTTGTAGAGCGGAATTATCGCTTACGTCAAAGGGCATGACAGCGAGTCGCTGAATGAAACTTGTGTCTATGTTGGGAAGCTTAGTCACTTCCATCGGAATAGACGTGACACATGAAACAAGTAATATACCTGCAGATACCAACAAAATAAGATTTTTCATACGCTCCTTCTTAAACACTGTATGCCATCTTCCTACTCTCCGCCAATCCTTTTCTTTTATATTGGGTTCAATTCTCCGTCCTTTAGAGCGGGAAATCGCATGATGCGTAATTTACATAAAGACCACCCGTCTGTATCAATCTTATCCTGGAAATTCCCTTTCTCATTTCTCTTTTTCCATCGGCAATCTATTTAGAATAAAGATTTCTGGTCTATATTCGAAGTGCATAGTATCGAAGAAGAGCCATTTCCCACCCCAAACAAAACCATAAGCCTCAAAAGCTTTGACAACTGCGTTCGGTGGATGGAGGCGATTGTTGTAGTTCACGTTCCACCAGTCCTCTCCTTTTTGATCACTCCAAAGCCAGTACGTTTCCTTACCTGGCTGGGGTTTCATCACAATGTCGACAGCCGTACCATAGGCATGGAAACTGCGACTTCCGGTGTCTGCTATATCACGCCAATTCCATCCGGAAAGGCTTGATATACTAGCGAGCCATTGCCTGACTTCCGGATCATTTTCGGCGGATGCATTGATACGCTCTTCAACAAGCGCGAGCTCTTCCATAATTGAATAGTGGACCAAGACATTCCATCCGAAGAGTCGGATGCTTTTGACTCGTTTATATGCCTCATCTCTATCTTCAGCGCGCAAGAGCGCATCGAAGAATCGATATGAGCGCCTCGACGGGCGTTCATGTCTTCGATTTACCGCGTTTTTGAAACGCGCCACGCTTGCGTTGTCTGGCGGTTCCCATTCAGGCAGTTCTGTATGATAAGCATAGAAAGGCTGTGGGTCGTAATTCACGGCTGTGGACCGCAATTCTTCCGGCAAAAGCCGTCCTCCCGCATAATAAAACCATTCCCCATAGACTGGAACTGCCCAGTCTTCGTTACGGAATTCTGCACTCCCGATGCGGTCGGGATAAGCGGCTGCAAAAGCCTTCATTACTTCTTCACCGCGGCTCCCCGCCTGTGCTTGTGCAGGTGAAACTTCCGTACGTTGTTCAGCTGGCACAGATTCCACCATAGAAAAACCTGCAGTTTGCAGAATTCTCACAGGCGGATATTCCGTCAGCTCTTTGTGTTTGGTACAAAAGCAGAAAATAAAAACGATGATGCAAACTGCCATTGTCTTTACTGCGTCTATCAGAAACATCCCTTGCCTAATATTACTTGAAAAGCAGCGTCCAAGTTTTGCTCGTTTACAAAAATCTTGCGCCATGATTCTAGTATACTCGAAGAAACTCTTTTCGGCAAGAGGAAGACAAATTTATCTTTTTACCCCACCACAGATAACGCTTTTATCATGCTAGGCATACCTAAAATATGCGTAACTTTTCAGTTGTCGCTTTCATTGAGAGCGAGAAGCTTGCTTTTAAGTACAAAAACACCGACTTGATTCCTATTTTGAACGTTGATTTTTCGCATAATAGATGAAATGTAATTGCGGATTGTGCCTAATGTCATATGTAACTTTTCAGCGATCTCTTTCGTTGAAAACCCTTTGGTAATGAGGATCATTATACGCAACTCTACGTAGGAAATGGTTTTTGGCACGGATTGAGGCTTGTTTTCCACAAAACGCGATCTATTCGCGACTATACGGGAGAATAAAGGCAAAACTTTCGTCGTAACGTTTACACCCATGAAACGTCCACCGTGGTGAACCTCGTTTACGGCATAGCATAATGCATCTATGTCGTCTTTTAATAAATACGCCGACGCCCCGAAAGCAATAGCCCTATAGATGCACTCTTCATCCGTACAAGTGATAAGCAGGATGACCGCTGTTTTGGGAGACTTACTTTTTATCAATGGAATAATCTCTCCGTCTTCACTGCTTTTCAAACAAGAAGTCAAAATAATGACGTCCGGTTTCCTTGAATTGATGAGTCTTATCGCATCATAATTATCATTGCCTAAGCCGATAATTTCAAATTCAGAATGAGAAGATAGAATCTTGTATATTCTATCCTGTTCAAACATACCGATAACAATAATCTTTACCATAAAAGAACCTCTGAAAATAAAGTTTGAAACTTTTACTAATATAACTCAATAGCAAAGAAAGTCTAGCTTTTACTGCATTTAGGTTATTTTACCGATAAATTAGTGATAATTGTCATAAGCTAATAATTCATTTGTAATATCTATTGGCTTTTAGATACCTTCAAAACGATAAAGCTGGAGCGAGAATTGACTGCTGTTTCACAGAACGGCAAAGTATCCTGTCCTGTATGGCTCCGCTTGAAATTTTTTGCCTTTTGTGCGTATGATAATCAAGAATGGAAAAGAATGGAAAGGAACGAGAAGGAGTCGTACATGCAGAGACACATTTTGACGAGGACGACCGGGATCTCACGCTGCGTCCTAGGAATATCGCTGAATTCCTAGGACAAGCTAAAATAAAAGAGAATCTCGCTGTGTTCATTGAGGCTGCAAGGACGCGGCGGGAAAGCCTTGACCACCTCTTCCTTATTGGACCGCCCGGTTTGGGCAAGACCACGCTGGCGCAAGTAGTAGCGCATGAGCTAGGTGTGGATTTCAAAGTAACGTCTGCGCCCGCGTTAGATAAGCCCAAGGATTTAGTGGGAATCTTGACCACTATCAAGAAGAACACCGTGTTTTTCATAGATGAGATTCACCGACTCAAGCCAGCCATTGAAGAAATGCTCTATATTGCCATGGAAGACTACGAGCTTGACTGGATAATCGGGCAGGGACCCGGGGCGCGCACCATGCGCCTCCCCATCCCTACGTTTACTCTTGTCGGCGCGACCACTAAGGCGGGCAACGTCTCAAGCCCGCTCGTGAGCCGTTTCGGGATAAGCTTTCGTTTTTCGCTCTACGAGCAGACGGACATGGAGGCAATATTGCGCCGTTCCGCGATGATTCTCAACGTCCCGCTCGACGACTCCGGGGCGTCTCTTTTAGCAAGCGCAAGTCGCGGAACACCCCGCGTAGCGAACCGCCTCATACGGAGGATGCGGGATTTCGCGCTCGTGAGCGGTTCATCTTCTATCACCAAGAAAGTCGTAGCAGACGGACTAGAGCGCCTTGAGATAGATTCGCTTGGCCTAGAGCGCCTTGACCGAGACATCCTCCGCATGATTATTGAGCGTTACGCAGGCGGACCCGTAGGGGCGGAGACTCTCGCCATATCGGTTGGGGAGACTGTGGAGACGCTGGAAGATTACTACGAGCCGTATCTGATTCAGGCGGGTCTCATTCAGCGCACCCCTCGTGGGCGCATAGCAACGCCTTTCGCCTATGAACACCTCAACATCAAACATCCGCAATCAAATGCAAACGCTCTGTTCTGACGAAAACGTTTTAACCGTGCGCCTTGACAAGCCCCTGCGGTATTTTTAGAATCGTGCGATGAAAAGATTATTTATATACCTATTAATCTGTGGAATATCCATTACAAAGCTTGCGGGACAGGGGCAAGAAATGAAACAAGGGCAAGACGGCGGCGAGGACGCGGTTACGCAGAGCGAAGAAGAATACACTTTGCTTCCACGATTGGGATTAGGAGCTGCGGAGGCTTTTGCAAGCAACCTTGTAACTAATGTTGCAGCGCGTTATATAGGCGACGCTGGCTTCGCCAAAATATCTCCGACGACCATCTACAATCACATGAATCTTTCCGCATGGCGCTGGGAAAAGAACGACCGTTTTTATGTCAATCAAGCCGGGCATCCCTATCAAGGTTCGACCTATTTCAATAGCGGCAGGAGCAACGGTTTTTCTTTTTACGAATCTATCGGGTTTACGGCTGTAGGAAGTGTAGTATGGGAATCTGTGTTTGAGACGGGAATTTGCTCGCTCAACGACTTTGTTACCACGACTATAGGCGGTGCAGCTGTAGGCGAGATGCTCCACCGATTATTCATAGAATCAGATAGAGATGGTACAATCGGTGGAAAAATAGGGAGTACGTTCGCCAGTCCGGCAGACAGACTGACCGCCTTAATTACCAACCGTAAACCGTCCATAGTCGAGGGTAATCTTTACGAAGTTTCCCTTGGAGCAGGTCTAGGCTGGACGTCTGCGGATTTTAGTACGGGGTCTCTTGTTGAGACTATGAGTGTTCCCAATACATTATTAGACGTGCAGGTTGTTTATGGGAATCCATTTGAGCAAGACGGAATGATTCCCTATCAACAATTTGAGTTATCGGCTTTTATAAACGGCGGCATGAAATCGGTTGAGAACAGGCGGCGGATGTGGTACGACAGCAGAGTTATTTCGGACGGGTATTTATTTGTATTTTCCAGTGAGTCGGATGACTTGCAGACGAGCGCGGGTTTGACCCTTCATTTTGATTATTTCAATTTAACGGACGACATTGCTGACAACGCTCGGTTTGCGGGACTTGCGTTTTCTGCGGATAGTTTAGACTTAACTGTTAAGCGGCGGACCCCGGTAGGGGAGACGGCGTTCTTTGATATGAAGACGCATATAGGCTGGCTCATGTGGGGTACTTCGACTTATTGGGTAAATGTCCCGCCGTATCAAGTATCTATGGATGAAGAGTATTATAACTACTACGGCACCGGGATAAACATCCAATTGTTTCTCACGTTTTCGAGTCAGCATTGGGGGACGTTAAGGAGAGATATGGCGGCGTATATGCTCTACGGATGGGGTGGGGGCGGCGGAAAAGGGAACGTGTTTTATACCTTTACAGATACCTCGTATTCACGCAAATTAGGAAAGCGGTTCTCGATAGGCGTGGGGTGGTCCTGCGCACGTTTGGCAGGATATTACGATGAGGCGCCGAATGGACTCAAATCGGTAAAGACAAGACGTATATTCTCCGAATGGCGGCTTTAGCATGGATATTGCCCCCGCTCTATAATTGGAAATGGAACTTCCGCTTCGCCTTCTTAACGAATGAGAGGAATAACATCTTGAATTGTGGTTCAAGGAGGCACATATCGTCATGGTCTATTTTTGACGTGACATGGTACGTCGCTCCTTCGAGGAGTACTCGGTGTTTTCTCATACCCACAATACGGAGTTGTTACGGGAATTGCTTCGGTGCCAGACACTTTTCCACCGTCTTCAGAGTGCCAGACACCGAGCAGGCTACGCTTGCTTGCAAGCGTAGTCGTCAAGACGGGGACCGCGGCGCACCTTTTCGGACTACACCCCGTGTGAAGTCATAGAACAGACGAAAGCCTGTAGTGCCAGACACCATGTTTTGTCTCGATGTCTCATCGGTGTCTGGCACTATACCGCCGTACCGTAATTCAAAAACCCGCAAGAAAGCCCTTGCAAAGACGCGCCGCGCCTGCTATAATAACTCCCATGAATATAAACGGCTCGAATACCCAAATAGTCTCTGCGCATGGTTCAAGGCAATATACCCCCCCCCCCGTTATCATTTAGATATTATGTTAAGCACAATAAGCAAATACGGTGCGTATGCGCAGATAATTCCTTCTCATTCCCCAAAGACCAGGAAGTCCAACGCCCGCGGTCTTTTTTCACATATGCGCCCTTCAGGAGTACGTCCGCGTATGAATGGAGGCGTAAATCTTACTTTAGGAGGAAAAGAATGAAACGTAATTCTTTCGGGAAAGGCGTGTTGGCCACGCTTTTCGTAACCATGCTCGTCTGGACGGTCATTGGCTGTTCAGAGTCTTCGCCGACCCAGGAGGAGCCGGTCTTGCAAAGCATCGTGGTAACAAGCCTGCCGTACAAGACCGAGTACGCCAAAGGCGAGGCGCTTGACTTGACCGGGCTCGTGGTAACGGGGACCTACTCAGACAACACGACCAAGACGGAGACCGTGAGTGTGTCCAATGTGAGCGGGTACAACGCATACACGACGGGAACCCAGACCCTGACCGTAACCATAAGCGGCAAGACCGCGACCTTCACCGTGAGCGTGAGCGAGTCTCCCGGACCCGGCGCGACCCTGCAAAGCATCGCGGTAACGAGTCCGCCGGCAAAGACCGAGTACGCCAAAGACGAGGCGCTTGACTTGACCGGGCTCGTGGTAACGGGGACATACTCTGACAACACGACCAAAGCGGAGACCGTGGAACTGTCCAACGTAACGGGTTATGACGCTAACCGTGTAGGAGAGCAGACCTTGACGGTTATGGTGAACGGTAAGACCGCGATATTCACCGTTACCGTGAACAACGCGGCGTTGGTTTCTATTGCGATAACAAGCCTGCCATACAAGACCGCGTACACCAAGGGCGAGGCGCTCGACTTGACCGGGCTCGTGGTAACGGGTACCTATGCTGACGGGACGACCAAGACGGAGACCGTGAGACAGTTCAACATAAGCGGGTACAATGCTGACCGCGTAGGACAACAGACCTTGACCGTGACCATAAACGGCAAGACCGCGACCTTCACCGTGAGCGTGAGCGAGTCTCCCGGACCCGGCGCGACCCTGCAAAGCATCGCGGTAACGAGTCCGCCGGCAAAGACCGAGTACGCCAAAGGCGAGGCGCTTGACTTGACCGGGCTCGTGGTAACCGGGACCTACTCAGACAACACGACCAAGGCGGAGACCGTGAGTGCATCCAACGTGAGCGGGTACAACGCCGGCACAGCGGGAACCCAGACTTTGACTGTAACCATAAGCGGCAAGACCGCGACCTTTACCGTAATCGTGGAAGCCGTGGCAAGTATTACCATGAACCTTGAAGACCCGATAAACGGGATACCAGAAAACATGGTCCTGTCCAAGAGTGGAAGCAGTAGTGCGCCTGCATCCATAGCGCTTGCGATTGCCGGAACCTACGCGGACTATGCGTGGTACCTCAATGACCGCGTAACGCCGGTCTCGACGACCGCCGGTTATACCCTGAACGCCGCGGACTGCCCCCTGGGCGCGAATTTCCTCTCGGTAGAGGTGAAGACGGCTGACGAGGCGTTTTATGCCAAAGAAATAACGTTTACCGTTAGTAAATAAGGAGCGTAAAGATGAAAACACAAAGCAAACTTTTAGCGGTCCTGTGCGCGGTCTGGTGCGTAACCGTGTTCATGGGGTGCGACACCGGTCTCCATGACTCAAAGCCTGCCGAGCGCAAAGGCGCGGTGCGGGTTATTATCGGCGCGGACGAGGCGCAAAACAACAGCCGTACCGCGGTTCCCGCGAACCCCGGCTTCGCCTATACCCTGACCGTTACCGCGGATGGGAAGCCTGCGGTAACGGTTGACCTTGAAGGGGACGCGGGTCAGGTGTTCTTAGACGCGGGGACGTGGACTCTTACCGTCATTGGCAAGAAGCAAGGAGACACGGTTGCGGAAGCAAACCCGGTGAGCGTAAGGGTACTGCCAGATGGAGACACGGCGGTCGTAAGCGTAACGATGCATCCCATATTGAACGGCGAGGATGGAACCTTCCGCTACAATATCGGCGCAAGCGGCGCGGTAACCGATGTTTCAGCGGTATTGACGCCCATTAACGTGGGAAGTGCGGCTCAAAACGAGACCGACTTACCTATAGCGTCAGAACAGACGCTCTCCGCAGCACCTGGCTATTATCGGCTCAAAGTAAGAGCCGTGAAGGGGAGCCAGACCCTTATCCGTCGTGAGGTGGTGCATATCTACTCACACACGGAGACGGAAAAGACCTACTCTCTGACCGAAGAAGACTTCGCGCCTGCGGTGGTCCTTGCGGGAACCCTGACTGGCGGACTCGCGGGATACACACCTTCAGGGGTGGTTGCGTATGAAGACGCGGACTGCCGCCTGGACATCGGAGAGGGAACGGCAGATGGAGACGCCTGGACTGTAGAGGCGGAGGGGACTCCTGAGACCGTGTGGTTCAAAGTGAGGCTGAGCAAAGGCGGCGGGACCGCCGCGTACTACAGCAAGCCTGTTACGGTGAGCGGACTGTCCGCGCTGGGCAAGGTGGATATTGTCTTGGCAATCGAAGGGTACACGGTAGTCTTTGACGCGAGCGGCGGAACCTTCGCAGGGGGCGGGGATACCGTTACTATGACCGCGCCTGAGAACGGAACCGTTGAGCCTCCGGAAGCGCCTGATAGCGGCTATGAATTTGCTGGTTGGTCGAGCGCGGGCGGCGGGTTTACTGGGGAAACGCCCATAACCGGAGATACCACGGTCTACGCGGTCTGGAGAATCGATACTGGATCTCTGCAAGACTACCTTGCGGATGCGGCGGGCGGGGAGAGCCCGGATAATCCGGTTCAGCTGGAATTGAGCGTCCTGTTTTCAAACGAGAACTGGGGAAGCATTCTCGCGGTGATAAACAGCGCGGGTAAGTATGTGTCCCTTGACCTGTCCGGGAGTGTGATGAGCGGGACTGAGTTTGACCCGGGGACTGGTAACCTGGGTGCTGACAAGGTAGCGGCGCTGGTACTGCCGGACGCGGCGCAAAGCATAAAGCCGGGAACGTATGATAATCCCCCGTTCCAGGATTATACGAGCCTAAAGTCCATAAGCGGCGCGGGCGTCAAGACGGTCGGCGACTATGCGTTCCAATCTTGCGAGAACCTTGAGTCCGTGGACCTGTCCGCGGCGCAGACTATCGGCGACAGGGCGTTCTACAGTCTCATGAGACTCGAGTCCGTGAGCCTGCCTGCGGCAACAGACATCGGCGACGGGGCGTTCGTTGCTTGCGATAGCCTTGTATCGGTGGACCTGCCCGCGGCGCAGACCATCGGCAGTGATGCGTTTCGCGATTGCAGAGGCCTTGAGTCTGTGAGCCTGCCCGCATCGTTGACGGTAATTGGAGACTACGCCTTTAGTGAGTGTAGCAACTTGACAATCATAACGGTTGATCCGTCCAATCCCGCGTTTACCGCCCGCGATGGGATGCTGATGGATAAAACGGAAACAACCCTCATTGTGTATCCGTCCGCAACCGGCGCTATAACACTCCCGGGTATTATAGACGTCCACGGTGGGGCGTTCGCCCGTTGCACAAGCCTTGCGAGCGTGAGCCTACCAGTAGTGGAGACCATCGGCGATAGGGCGTTCTCCAGTTGCTGGAGCCTTGTTTTCGTGGACATGCCCGCGGCACAGACCATCGGCGACTGGGCATTCTCCGATTGCGAGAGCCTTACGGATATGAGCCTGCCCGCATCGTTGATGGTAATCGAAAATGGCGCCTTTAGAAGCTGTAATAATTTGACAACCATAATGGTTGACCCAGCCAATCCCGCATTCACCGCCCGCGACGGGATGCTGATGGATAAAGCGGAAACAACCCTTATTGCCTATCCATCCGCAGTCGGCGCTATAACGCTCCCGACTATTACAACCATCTACGGTGGGGCGTTCTCCTATTGCGATAGCCTTACGAGCGTGAGCCTACCAGTGGCGGAGACCATCGGCGACTATGCGTTCTATGGTTGCGGTAGCCTTACGGACGTGAGCCTGCCCGCGGCGCAGACCATCGGTGACCGGACATTCGTCTATTGCGGGAGCCTTGAGTCCGTGAGCCTGCCCGCAACGCCGCCGTCTATAGGGAGCAACATTTTCGATTATACCGGCTCTTCCGGTACCATCACGGTTTCCATTCCGTCCGGCACGGTCCCCGCGTACACCTCGGACTGGGGCGTGGACGCAAGCACCCCGGCGGGCGGCAATACCGACGTATACGGCGTCCGCCACGAAGCAGTCTTGATTACAGACGCGGCGCAGTAATGCGGCTCGTTATCGGTGACAGACACTTTCGGTGTCTGGCACCACGCAGGTTTCGTCTGACGGAGACTTCACACGGGGTGTTGTCTGAAAGGCGCCGCTGTCCCCGTCAGGCGGATGGTGTCTGGCACCGCACAAGCTTTCAGGTATGCCGAATAACCTCAAAGCGTTCCATTGTGTATGGCTCTGACGGGTGTATGCCGCCCTTTTGTAAGGCAATGGTTATCTGTTCTTCCACTGAGTCGACTCCGTCAAGGTTTGGCAGGAGCAAGCCCCGGCGGTTCCCGCAACTTACAATTAGTCCGTAACGCTTGACGTCAAGTTCGTCGGAATGGGAAATAGGCTCCGACGGGAAGAGGATGTCGACGCTATAGGAGAGTAGGGGTAGTTCTTCTTTTTTAATAGGTGAAAAACGCGGGTCTCTCGATGCCGCGGATATACTGTTCTTGATGATTTCTTGCGCGATATTCTTCTGAACGGGCGATATAGTTCCTATACATCCGCGTAAGACGCCTTCTTTTTTGATGGACACAAACACACCTGCGCGGTTCCTGAGCATTTCTTCGGGTAGTTCCGATGGCGAACTTATGGTCTTGCCGGTCTTGACGAAGTGTTCAATGTTGTCTATTGCAAGCCGTACATAGGGGTTTTTTGAGGAACGACTCGACGCAAGCCGAGTGTCTCTATCCCCGAGAACAGCAGGCAACAGGCTCGGTACCTGCTCTGCGCCGAAGAACTCTACGGTAAGGTAGCCTACGCCGAAGGGGGCTTCGTAGCTCAATACGCGGCTTTGCGTCTGCACGCCATCCATGTAACCAGCGAGAATCACAAGGCTGCGAAACCCACATTCGGCGGCTCTCTCACGGACTGCGTTGTCTATGGATAAGAGCTTTCGGAAATCAGCTGTTTCCATGCAGTTCCGTACAAAGGCGTCGTGTTCGGGACCTTCCTTGACCAAGCCGTAGGGACCTTCGGCTTTCAGTTTGTGAGACATATCCCCGCTCGCCACGAGAATCGCAGACGGACGGAGTTTATCCACTGCCGAGCGTATGCTCATGCCAAATCGATAATGGTCGGAAAGGGAAAACCCGGAAAGTCCGATGCGGACTATTTTTCTTGCCTCCAGAAAATAGAGCGGTACCATTACACCGTGATCCAATTCGGGGTTCCGT
This sequence comes from Treponema sp., assembly GCA_031255285.1. GTDB lineage: Bacteria > Spirochaetota > Spirochaetia > Treponematales > Breznakiellaceae > JAIRKH01. The sequence continues at coordinate 21,176 of JAIRSU010000036.1, forward strand.
TCTCCCAATGAGCCTGCACTTATACCGTCTTTCTCAGCGGTTCTACCAATCAGCTCAGCTAGTTCTTCATCATATTCCACAGAAAACTTTATGTGCGGCGCACGGAACATACCAAAATCACCTGACGCTGATATACCCGGCGAGATGTGGAAATAATCCGTGTAACAGACGCTATGCGGCGAGATAATGATAACGGTTTCGGGTTTCTCCCGCTTGATTTCTTCCGCAATATGCCTATAGGCGTTTCGTGTGTCCGGTATCTCACCGCCCTTCCCCACGCCTGGGACTATCAGCGGAGGATGCGGAACTAGAAATGACTTACGCATAATTTACCCCTTGGTACTAAATATATATCCGTGCTGAATTTTTGTCTACTTCTCTCCCTTTGTCGCCCTTTGTCAAAATATCAAAATATTTCCTTTTTCCCACCCGAATTCTCAAAAATTCCCTTGCATTATTTATAATAAAAGCGCATAATATAAAAAAAGAGGAGAGCCTTTTCTTGATACCTAAATTTAATATCTTTTTAAGAATCGGATTGTTATCTTTGCTCGTTTTGTGTATCAGCATCTTATTTCTTCCAGAGAAAGCATCCGCGGTCAAGCAAGAGGAACAATCAATGAACGGCGCGGGCGGCGCCTCCGTATCCGCACTTATTCAGACAGATGACTCTCAATCCATCGGGCAAGATATGGCTTCGGAAGCCGAGCCTGAAGCGCTTTCAAAACCAAAAATGTTGCTTTATACGTCTTACACGGTGAAAAAAGATGAAACCGTAAGTGGAATAGCCCAAAGATTCGCCCTGGATACTGGTACGCTAATTTCGGTGAATAATATTAAAGAAGCCAAAGGTTTGCAGATAGGACAGACTCTGTCTATTCCTAATCAGGATGGCATCATATATCAAGGTAAACGTGGAGAAATGCTGACGGCAATCGCCGAGAAATATAAAACAGAGAGAATATCTGTTGCTGAAATTCAATCGGTGAACGAAATTTTTCCGAACGCAAATAAAGTAATGGAAAACACGAATCTCTTTATCCCGCGTGCAAAGATGGATTCTACAGACTTGAGAGAAATCAGCGGGGATCTCTTCCTGTGGCCTGTCTACGGAAGGGCTTCGGACAGCTATGGCTGGCGCGGCAATCCTTTTGGATCAGGTGGACGTGAATTTCACAACGGTATGGATATCGCCGCGCCTACAGGAACACCTATACGGGCGGCTATGGCGGGTAGGGTTGCATTCGTGGGATCAGACGCATCTTATGGTAATCATGTAATTATCACACACTCAAACGGCTACAGGACTCTTTACGCTCATATGAGCGTCATCCGTACAACATGGGGCGCTTATGTAGGCGCGGGCGATCGTATCGGCGATGTGGGCTCTACTGGACGAAGCACTGGACCTCATTGTCACTTCACGGTCTACAAGAACGGTGTAACAATTAATCCGCGTCTTCTCTTGCGGTAACAATTCCTAAAGGCTGCTTTCTGGAAGGCTTGAGGCTTGCGTCCTTGTGAGAAACTTTAATAAATGGGTAAAATGTACGATACGCGAGAACCTGCAAAACGAGCCTTTTTGGTTACGATTTACGAAAAAAATGAGAAGTCTGATGTTTCTCTTCAAAACGAGTTGGCAAGTCTCTGTCATACTTTAGAACTTGAAATAACGGGTGAAGAGGCGGTTCATATTCGAGAATACACGGCAAGATTCGGCATGGGAATCGGTAAAGCCGCGGAGATCGCGGAAAAAGTTAAGGCTATCCATGCGGACTGTGTTATTTTCGGCAATATCTTGAACCCTCCAAGGCAGCGGAACTGGGAGGAACTGACAGGCGTTTCCGTCATGGATAGGCAGGAACTTATCGTGCGTATTTTCGCGGAACGCGCACAGTCAAGAGAGGCGAAATTGCAAGTAGAGCTTGCGCGGCTCGAATACTCCCTGCCCCGTCTTCAGCATAAATATATAGACCTCTCGCGCCAGAGAGGTGGTCGCTACGGTACAAAAGGGAGCGGCGAAACAAAGTCAGAAACAGACCGCCGCATCGTGGAACAGCGAATTCGGAAACTCAAAGAAGATTTAGATCAGGTCCGCAAGATGCGGGAAACACAACGAAAGATGCGGAGACGGCAGTCTGTGCCAGTGTGCGCCTTGGTTGGCTACACTAACGCGGGTAAGTCTTCTCTGCTCAACGCCTTGACAAACGCCGATGTATTTGTCGAAGACAAGCTCTTCGCTACCCTTGATGCAACAACCCGCAAGCTGTCCATTGATGAAAAAACCATCCTGATCACTGACACGGTCGGTTTTATCAGAAATCTGCCCCACGCCTTGGTGAACGCCTTCCACTCGACTCTGGAAGAAGCAGCGCTTGCCGACCTTCTTATCCATGTCTTGGACGCCTCTGACGCGAACATCGACCGCTATTATGAAACGACACTCTCGGTTTTGCGGGAACTAAGCGCGGAAGCGATTCCTATTATTACGGTTCTGAACAAAACTGACTGTCTGTCCCTCGAAGTTCTCGCAGACCTTCAAAGACGCTATCCTGACGCTCTATCCATTTCAACCACCGTTGGGTCAGGAATTAACGTCCTCAAATCGTTCCTTATAGGAAGTCTTTGCTGATATTCTGAAAAGCAAAGCACCTGTCGTCCTCTTTACAAAAGATTGGATTCCAGCTAATATTGCTGCATGAAACCGATAATTGCGCCTTCGCTTTTAGCTGCGGACTTTTCCAATTTTGCTATTGCCACTGATGAAATCAATAAATCGGGCGCGGAATGGATTCACTTTGATGTGATGGACGGACGATTCGTCCCCAATCTGACCTACGGTCCCAAACTTGTTTCTGATTTACGCGATAAAAGCCGTTTGATTTTCGACGTTCACCTCATGACGTTGCAACCTGAACACATCGTCCCCTCCTTTATAGACGCCGGCGCGGATGTCATCACCTTTCATGCAGAGGCCACTACTCAAATTTACCGTCTGTTGACCGATATCCGGGATCATGGAAAGAAAGCCGGCGTCAGCATAGCGCCGGGCACGTCGATAAGCGCCATAGAAAGCGCTTTGCCTTTTGCTGATTTGGTGCTTGTGATGACCGTGGAGCCGGGCTTTGGCGGACAGGAGTTCATACCGGAATGTCTTGACAAGGTACGGAGGCTCGTCCAAATGAGAGAGAAATATGGGTTTTCCTTCCTCATTTCAACGGACGGCGGAATAAAAGAATCGAATTCCGCCCAATTTCGGAACGCCGGCGTCGACGTCATGGTAACCGGCTCCGCTTTCTTTCAAGCTGCGGACAAGAGAGCTTTTGTTAAAAGCATTAAAGGTTAGCGCACCGCTGCGGCGCCTCTTCCCGCTTAATTAATGCGCGTATCTTGAGTGCGTAGGCTTGCCATTGTTTTTATCGAATACCATCAGCAAAGTACATCGTAGGGGTCGTCTCCGAGTCGGCGGTATTGGATAGCTTCGTCGATATGGTACGCCTGAATAGCGCCGCAGCCTTCCAGATCTGCTATGGTACGGGCCACGCGGAGCGTACTATGAAACGCGCGTCCTGACACGCCGAGTTTATCGAGCGCCTTTTGGAGGGCGTTTTCTGCATCGCGTGAAAGAGTACAGTGTTCCTGTATAAGGGACGGAGTCATACGGGCATTGCGCCGAACGCCGCGACTGACGCTCTCCTTCTTGAACCGCTTCCGTTGAATGCCGACTGCCTGTGCTACTCGTTCCGCTACCCGCTCGCTCGTCTCTTCACTCTGCCCGTTCATAAGCGAAACGCTTTTTCCCATTTCAATAGGCGAATTCACAGCCACACGTAACTCCACACGGTCCATAAGAGCGCCGCCGAATTTGCGCCAGTAACGATGCACCTCTTCTGGAGAGCAGAGACAGGTACTGTTCGCGGACCCAAGCCTGCCGCAAGGACAGGGATTCGCCGCCATAATGAGTTGAAAGTCCGCAGGCAAACGCGCCTGTCGTTCCGCTCTGCTGATGCTTATGACGCGGTCTTCGAGCGGTTCTCTCAAGGCTTGCAAGACGTTTATGCGGAACTGCGGCGCTTCATCCATAAAAAGCGTTCCAAAATGAGCCAGGCTGATTTCCCCTGGGCGCACGGTTCTGCCGCCACCCAAGACGCCCTCCGCGCTCGCCGAATGATGAGGGCTTCTGAAGGGTGGATGCGTTATTAACCCGCCCTGCGCCCGCCCCGCAAGGCTATGAAGGAGCGTTACCTCGACGGATTCGTCCGTCGTGAGTGCAGGCATAATTGACGGCGTCCGCCGCGCCAGCATAGTCTTACCCGCGCCTGGGGTCCCGAACACAAGCAGGTTATGCCCGCCTGCCGCGGCTATTTCCAATGCTCGCTTGTAAATCGCTTGCGCCCGCACTTCGGAAAAGTCTCCGACAAACGGTTCGCTTTGTTTACACGTACCCTGCGGCGGAACAGAACACGGGGGGAGAGAGCCTGTTTCATACCTGACGACCAGGGCGTTGAGCGCGTCTTTGAGAGACTCCGCGGGCGCGACATTCTGCGTCAATATGCGGGCTTCGTCTGCGTTTTCTACAGGCACGATAAAGTGCTCCACGCCCTCTGCAAGCCCTGCGGCTGTGGCCGCAAGGGCGCCGCGTACCGGGCGGAGCCTGCCGGACAATTCCAATTCACCCAGAACCATAACACTATCCGTCTGTGGTGCGATTCCGGCGGCCGCCATTACTGAAATAGCGATTGGCAAGTCCAGAGCCGCACCTTCTTTCCGTACGCCGGCCGGCGCAAGGTTGATAAGAACCCGGTTTGAAGGAAACGTAAAACCAGAATTGCGGAACGCGGCTCTCACTCGTTCTTTCGCTTCCTTCACCGCGCCTTGAGCCAGACCGGTTATGTCCACGCCCGGCAGCCCTCTACGTATGTCCGCTTCAACCCGTATGACAACGCCGTCAACCCCAAACGGTGTGTAAGACATTACAAACATCTTCTATCCCCCTGTTCAAGCCCGTATTGCAAATTATAAGGGCTTGCCATGGGATTTGATTCACTTCGTTTGTTTAGACGACTTCTTAATGGGCGGGGTTTGGAAGGAAGTTCCGCTGACCCGATCAGGCGAAGCCTGTGTCTGACGGGGACAGCGGTACACCCTCTCGGACAACACCCCCCCCCCCGCAAAAGTGTCTGGCACCTAGAGCAGGTGAAGCCTGTGTCTGGCACCCGCGCACTGCTTGACGGGGGCAGCGGTACACCCTTTCTGACAACAACTCGTGCGAAGTCGTTTAACAGGTGAAGCCTGTGTCTGGCACCAAGAGTGTCTGACACCATCTCCCATGAAGTGGAGTCTAACTCCCAGGAAGTAGGGTTCAACTCATGGGAAGTGGAGTCTAACTCCTAAGAAGTAGAGTTCAACTCCTAAGAAGTAGAGTTCAACTCCTAGGAAGTAGAGTTCAACTCCTAAGAAGTAGAGTTCAACTCCTAAGAAGTAGAGTTCAACTCCTAAGAAGTAGAGTTCAACTCCCATGAAG
>JAIRSU010000058.1 GCA_031255285.1 Treponema sp.
CTTTATGAAAACGGCTATCCCCCTGACTGGAATGAAGAAGTGTTTGAACAAGTTCTGGAACAGGCGGAAAACTTCGAAAAATACCATGACAATGATAAACTTGACGAAATGTACGAAGCCACCGTCGCAGGGTATGGTATGAGTATGGTCGCTGAATAAAAGATCGGACTATCAGCCCCTATTATCGGATTCGTATGCATTTGGTACTTGACTATATTGTCACCGATGTGTTTCGCTGTGAGTAAGTCACTTAACTTTGTCTACCCAATAGGGTAAAGTCCACTGCTAGAACAGGTCCCCCGTCTGTAGTGTATAATAAGGGTATGAATAATATCCATAAAGTTCTGGTGTTAGGTTCTGGAGGGTTGAAGATAGGGCAGGCGGGGGAGTTTGACTATTCAGGCTCGCAGGCATTGAAGGCGTTGCGGGAAGAAGGCGTCAAAACCGTACTAGTCAACCCTAACATAGCGACTATACAGACAAGCGAAGGTATGGCAGATGCGGTATATTTCTTGCCCGTTACGCCTGAATATGTGCGGCAAGTCATAGAAAAGGAAAGGCCGGACGGCGTACTCTTATCATTTGGAGGACAAACAGCACTCAACTGCGGCGTGGAACTCAACCGAGAGGGTGTGTTCTATAAATACGGCGTTAAACCCCTCGGTACGCCCATAAGCGCGATAGAAGATACCGAAGACCGCGAACTCTTCGTCAAACGTTTGGATGAAATCGGTGTGAAAACTCCCCGAAGCATCGCGGTAACTAATACAGATGCCGCCGTCCAAGCATCCGCCCAAATTGGTTACCCAATAATGGCGCGGGTCGCATACGCGCTCGGCGGCGCAGGCTCTGGAATCTGTAGAAACGAGGCGGATGTACGCCGTAGGTGCGATAAAGCTTTCGCCTATTCCCACCAGATACTAATAGAAGAATGGCTCGGCGGCTGGAAGGAAATAGAATACGAGGTGGTGCGCGATTGCTACGATAACTGCATTACCGTCTGCAACATGGAAAACCTCGACCCCCTAGGCGTTCATACAGGTGAAAGTATCGTTGTCGCCCCATCTCAAACCCTCACCGACTCCGAATACCACAAGCTACGCCGCATCGCCATAGACGTAATCCGTCGTTTAGGTATCGTAGGCGAATGTAATATCCAATATGCGCTTGATCTCCACTCGGAAGATTATCGCATCATTGAGGTAAATGCCCGACTATCCCGTTCGTCTGCGCTTGCGTCGAAAGCCACCGGCTACCCGTTGGCCTTTGTAGCCGCAAAACTCGCGCTTGGATATTCCTTGATAGACGTGGAAAATCGTATCACCCGTGCCACTAAATCTTGCTTCGAGCCAAGTCTGGATTACTGCGTGGTAAAAGCGCCGCGATGGGACTTACTCAAATTCAAAAATGTCGAAAACCATATCGGAAGCGAAATGAAAAGCGTCGGCGAAGTGATGTCCATCGGACGTTCTTTTGAAGAAGCTCTGCAAAAAGCCTTGCGAATGACTGGTGTGGGTGCGCCCGGTCTGGCTGGCGACGACAACCTCTGCGGATTCGGGTTCTCGCGCACAAAGATTGCGGATTTACTGAAAAATCCTACCGACCGCAGGATATTTGTGGTCTACCGTGCGCTCCAAGAGGGATGGACTATTGAAAGAATACATAAGCTGACGAAGATAGACCGATGGTTCCTCCATAAGATTGATAACGTGCGGCGGTGCGAGGAAAGCTTAGTAAACCATGCGAAGGAAAACGTCTCGCCGGCGGACGCCGAACCTGTCGTCCTAACGCCTGCCATGCTCACCCAAGCCAAACGACTCGGTTTTTCCGACCACTACATCGGACGCCTAATAGGAGTGAGCGAAGCGGATGTTCGCGTCTTACGGGAAAAATACCATATTAAACCATCGGTCAAACAGATTGATACGCTTGCGGCTGAATATCCTGCAAAGACGAATTACCTTTATATGACGTACTCCGGGAACGAGGACGATGTCGCGCCTGCAAACCGCGGGGTCATGGCGCTGGGATCCGGCGCTTACCGAATCGGGTCAAGCGTCGAGTTCGATTGGTGCTGCGTCAACGCAATCAATACGGCGCGTGCGCTTGGCCGCTACTCTATAATGGTCAACTGCAACCCAGAAACCGTGTCAACCGACTACGACGTATGCGATCGCCTTTACTTTGAAGAGCTGACCCTTGAACGAGTACTTGATATTTACGAGCGCGAGCATCCAGATGGAGTCGTGTTATCTATGGGCGGGCAGATTCCTAACAATCTGGCTACGAACCTCTACGATGCGGGGGTACTGATTTACGGAACGTCGCCTAAATCCATCGATATGGCTGAAGACCGCCATAAATTCTCCGCATTGCTAGACACGCTCGGCATCGAACAACCTGAATGGCGCGAGCTGACGGATTTGGCGTCTGCTAAAGCGTTCGCCGCGGAGGTGAGTTACCCCGTACTGATTCGCCCTAGTTATGTCTTGTCAGGCGCGGCGATGAACGTAGCATGGGATGATGCTAGTCTCGAAAAGTTCTTGAGTATGGCCGCCGATGTTTCCGCAGAACATCCAGTGGTGATTTCCAAGTTCATTGAGAATTCCAAAGAGATTGAAATAGATGCAGTGGCGCGGCGGGGAGCGATTCTGTTTCATGCAATAACTGAACATATTGAGAATGCAGGCATTCATTCAGGAGACGCAACCGTGGTCCTACCGGCCCAGCGGCTCTATATTGAAACAATCCGCAAAATCCGTAAAATCAGTGAGGCTATCGCCCGCGCCTTAAATATCACAGGACCGTTTAATGTGCAATTTCTTGCACAACGCAACCATGTGCGCGTGATTGAGTGCAACCTACGGGCGAGTAGGAGTTTTCCGTTTTGCTCCAAGGTGAGCAGGGTGAATATGATTGAAATGGCAATGCGGGCGTTGCTTGACGAACCAGTACAAAAGGCGCCCGCGTCTGCGCTTGATCTTGAATGGGTAGGGGTGAAGGCCGCGCAGTTCAGTTTTTCACGCTTACGCGGCGCGGACCCGGTTTCAGGCGTGGAGATGGCAAGCACCGGTGAAGTGGGCTGCATCGGTGAGGATTTACATGACGCATTCCTGAAAGCTTTGCTGTCTGTCGGCTACCGTATTCCGAAAAAGCGGATTCTACTTTCAACTGGTACAATGGAGGAAAAGATTGACTTCCTAGACTCCGCGAGAAAACTGCTTGAGATGGGCTACGAGCTTTTCGCGTCCCATGGCACAGCTAAATTTCTGAATAATAACGGTATCCCTACAGTCGCTCTGAATTGGCCTCTTGAGAAAAAAGAGCCGAATATAGCGAATATGATATGTGCCCGCGAGATTGATATGATTATCAATGTGCCGAAAAATAACGGGTCTAAAGAATTGAAAAACAACTACCTAATCCGCCGTCTTGCGGTAGATTTTGACATTCCGCTCTTCACCAACGTCAAAGTAGCGCGTGAATTCATAGACGCGCTGGGATACAAGCAGACGAAAGGACTGGAAATTAAGGCTTGGGAAGAGTATAGTTGATAACTCCCTGCATAGACTGCTGACTCTAAAAAATGATCCTGCAAACAAAGCGGTCCCTATTTTGTTAGAGCATGGGAGAGTCTATATACAGATGAAAACTTGAAAGGACGACATACCATGCGCGTGAAGTCGGAACTGATTAAGCATGAGCGGATCGCCGTCCTCGACGTTTTGTTCGCCATGTGGGATAGTTCATAGTAGTTTGAAACTATAGACTAGGACGTTTGTTTATCCTAGCTGTAGAGAAACCATGAGCAAGACGTTCATATTAAAAACATGGTATATCTGGTTCTTAACAAGAATAGGTGCGGAACGCGCCAAACGTACGCTTTGGACATTGAAGCACCGACTATTATGGTTCTGCTTGAACAGTTAAGTCTGGCAGTTGAAACAAGAAGCCATGCTTTTAGGCGGGCAGTTCAGTTTACAATACTATATTATGATAAAATTATTTCACTATAACAAACAAGATTCGGTACAATACGGGAGGTTTTAGAAGATGGAGAAAATACTTATTCTTGATTTTGGAAGCCAAACGACCGCTCTCATCGGACGTCGTATCAGAGAATTCGGTGTATATACGGAAATAATTTCTGGTGATACACCGCTTACCGATGTAATACTCAGGGATGTGAGAGGTATCATCTTGTCTGGTTCGCCTGAGTCTGTCTATGCGGACGGTGCGGCTGTTGATAGGCGTATCTACAACTGCGGTCTACCTCTGATGGGAATCTGTTACGGTCTCCAGCGTATGAATGCGGATTTAGGCGGACTCGTGGAGCCTCTGCCCAGACACGAATACGGCGGTGTAGAGGTCACGGTAAGAAATGAAAAATGGGAAATAGGAAATGGGAAAAATACCGCTTGTTTTTTAAACGGCTTTAATCCTGAAATTTCTCTGGATGATATATTAAATAATGCTCCCCATCTCTCGACTCTTACCCCTCAATCCTTAACCTTCACTGCCTGGTTCAGCCATGGCGACACGCTTACACAGCTTGCTCCTGGGTTTCGACAAATCGGTACAAGCGCCATTGGCTTTCCCGCAGTCATCGTGCATGAAGAAAAACCCTGGTTTGGGGTACAGTTTCACCCAGAAGTGAGCCACTGTCAGCGAGGTAGTGAAATCCTCGCCGTTTTCGTGTTTGGTGTATGCAATACAGAGCGAAACTGGACTATGGAACGCTATGTTGAAGAAGTCCGCACAAACCTTTCACAGAGAATCGGCGCTAATTCGGTTTTGCTTCTCATTTCAGGTGGTGTGGATTCCACCGTTGCCGGGGCATTATTACTAAAGACTTTGCCCGTAGAGCAAGTTCACCTCATGTATGTTGATACAGGACTCATGCGTAAAGACGAAACTGCGTCTGTCAAGAAAGTTCTCGAAAGACTTGGAGCGAAACATCTGCACATTGTCTATGCGGAGCGCGAATTCCTCGCCGCATTAAAGGGAAAGGAAGACCCTGAAACCAAACGTAAGACCATAGGCGACCTGTTTATCACGGTGCAAGAGCGAGAAGTGGCGAAATTGGGTTTATCTGACACGTATTTTCTAGTTCAAGGTACGCTTTATACGGACTTAATAGAGAGCGGTAAAGGCGTAGGTAAGAAAGCGCATATCATCAAGAGCCACCACAACGTAGGCAGTCCTCTGGTAGACGCCAAACGCAAGACAGGACGTGTTATAGAGCCGCTTGACTGCCTCTACAAAGATGAGGTTCGCAAACTAGGACGGCTGCTCGGCGTTGACGAGGAGGTTGTGAGACGGCACCCGTTTCCCGGACCGGGGCTTGCCATACGGATTTTGGGCGAAGTTACTAAGGAGAAGTGCGGTATTCTGCGAGAGGCAGACGCGATTTTCATTGAGGAACTCAAACGGCGCGGACTTTACGATGAGATTTGGCAGGCGTTTTCCGTGCTTTTGCCGGTGCGTTCTGTGGGGGTAGCAGGCGACAGCCGTAAATACGGGTATGTGCTTGCGCTCCGCGCCATCACGAGCAGCGACGGCATGACCGCAGACGTGTTCCCATTTCCCTCGAAAGACTTACTCGAAATTTCCACTCTCATCACCAACACAGAGTCTGAAATTGGACGTGTCGTCTATGACGTATCTTCCAAACCGCCGGCAACCATCGAATGGGAGTAGCAGAGAGAGGCACGCCGCTCATCATATTATATAATTTTCAAATGGAGGAAAAATTGTTCATATCGCTTGAAGTTGTTCCACGAAATAAAGAAACGCTTGAAGAAACCTCAAGAACAGCGCAGGACTTCGAGGAAATAAGCATTATCAATATACCAGATGGGTTGAAATTTCCATTACGTTCATGGGAGGCGTGCGCCATATTGTCCGGGAAAGTCTCGTCTTGTATACCGCATATCAGGGCTATAGATTTTGAGTTGGATAAGCCTTTTCCTTTGGCTGAATTTTTCCAGAAACACGACGTCCACTGCGTTCTTGTTATTGCCGGAGATATGCCAAAGAATAGCGAGCACAAGGTTTATCCTACGCAGACGATTCCTTTTATCAAAAAACTAAAGCGGGAAATGCCCAAACTGAAAGTCTACGCGGCTTTTGACCCTTACCGTTTCAATATCCGCTATGAGATTGACTATCTGACGGCAAAAGAGGATGCAGGTGTGGAAGGTTTTATGAGTCAGCCGTTTTTTGATACCCGGCTCCTTGAAATTTACGCAGAGTACCTTGAGCGGAAAAACGTATTCTGGGGTGTGTCTCCTGTGCTTTCTGAACAGAATCGTCTGTATTGGGAATCGCGGAATCGCGCTGTGTTCCCTAAACGCTTTTCTCCAACTATGGAATGGAATGTCAACTTTGGCAGACGAGTCATTGAATTCTGCGAAACGCATGGCTTCAATCTTTATCTCATGCCCATAAAGGTGGATGTACAGGACTATCTGTCCGGGCTTTTCTTGAAGTAAACGTACGGCGGCGGAGGCCGCGAAAAATAAAAAAATATTTGACATCTTATAAGTTTTCGATTACTATTACAAAAAGTAAAAGCAAGGAGAACAAGTGACAAAGAGAGATTTTCCAAAAATCCATTTTTACGATCAAGATTTTGTTGATATTTACGATAGAACATGGGCTTGGATGCAAGATTGTTGGAAAGCCGTTGATGAAAAAAGTATTGGTAATGGAGGAGATAAACCTGTCGGCCGCCCTATAGAGGGGAAATTCTTTTCTTATCATAAAGAAGCGATAGTTCAGCAGACGGATGCTATTTTTTCGTCTTTCTTTCTGGTGTATTCAAACAGAATCTATCAAGCGCATCCGACTCTCAACATATTCTACGATCGACAAGAGGAAAGCGGAGCTATTCGTTCCGCTTACGCTACGGATACAGGACTACCTATCTTCAAAGAAGACAATCCCGAAGGGATTGGTATGCCGATTTTTTCGTGGGTGGAATATAACCTCTACCACAAGTCCGCCAACAAGAAGCGGATAAAGGACGTTCTTCCCAGATTGCATAATTACAATCAATGGGTTGATTCTCGTTTCAGACATACAAATGGTCTCTATTCAGCACCCGTTTCCGCGACAGGTATGGTCAATACTCCGCGGGAGAGAGTCGTATATCCTGTTGACTTCAACGCAATGATGGCAATCAATGTTCTATTCATGGCTGCTTTAGCCGAGATCCTCAACGATAAAGAAGCGAGCTTCCAATACAAGAAGCAGTATTTTGCTCTTAAAACACAGATAAACGCCCTCATGTGGGATGGTGAAGATGGTTTTTACTATGACATTGACGAGAACGAGAATAAAGTAAAGGTAAAAACTCTTGCTTCCTATTGGACTATGCTGGCGGAGATACCTAACGAGGACAAAGCGGAGCGCCTCGTCGACAAGCTCGTGGACCCGGAATGTTTCGGCACAGCTCACCCCTTCCCGTCATTAGCAAAAAGCGAGCCGGCCTTTGACGAAAACGGCGGGGGTTACCGCGGCTCTGTATTCCCTCATCTTAACTTCATGGTAATCAAAGCCTTGGAACGCTATCAGCGGTGGGATATTGCTCGCGAGTGTGCGATACGGCATCTCTACTTCGTGTTAGACTCGATGCCGCCAGACCACCGCGGCTCCTCCGGGTTGTGGGAGGCATATCAGCCTTTGAAAGAAGGTCCAGCCGTTTGGGCGGAAATGCCGAACTTCCCGCGCTCACAGTACCTCTCCTTTACCGCGCTTTCTACCATTTGCCTCATGATAGAGAATGTTGTAGGACTTCTTATATCCCTGCCCCGTAAAACCGTGGATTGGGTCATTCCAAGCATGGATATTATGGGCATTGAAAACCTTTCTCTCAAGCGAAATTTGATAACCATACTCTCCAACAAGAGCGGGCGCGGATGGGAGATCCACATGGAAAGCGAAAAGCTCTATTATTTTACTATCAATATTCTCGGTAAAAAAAGAAAGAGCCTCCCCATTCCTTCAGGCAAATGTTCCATGCTTATTGACAAATTATGAACAGACGCGCGCCATTCGTGAATAACGCGCCTGCCCTGGTAGAACTTCACCGCCTCAAGGTATGCCGCATACAGTCTAGCGGTATATCTTGAGTACGCTTCTGCTGTAGTTCCACGACCCTCCCTTGGGCGCGGGAAATCGCCGAAGCCTCAAATCTTGACGAATGAATTCGACATATTCTATACTCCTGTTATGAAGTACCAAGTCATTTATGCAGACCCGCCATGGAAGTATCTGTGGGGAACAGGCAAAGACGGAGGACGTTTTGCGCCGGAAAAACATTACCAAACAATGACGACAGACGAGATTTGCAGGCTTAATGTGAAGGCATTGCGCGACAAAAACTGCGCTCTTTTTTTGTGGGCGACCATGCCGTCACTGCCTGATGCATTTGAAGTTATGAAAGCGTGGGGCTTTAAGTATAAAACGTGCGCTTTTTCATGGGTAAAGACGAAAATCAACGGCGAACCACTCCGGGGCATGGGCAGTTATACAAAATCAAATATTGAAATTTGTCTCTTGGGGATGCGCGGTCATATAAAATCGGTTGATAAAACAGTGCCTCAAATAGTAATGCACCCGCGGCTTGGACACTCGGTAAAGCCGCCTGTTGTCCGTGACAGGATAGTACAGCTTTTTGGCAATATAACACGTATAGAACTTTTCAGCAGACAAAAAACTCCAGGCTGGGATGCGGCTGGTTTTGGTATTGACGGCGTATCATTGCAAGAAAAGATAGAGATGTTGCTGCAGGAGAAAACTGTTTCGGTAAAAAATAAATAATCCGAGAAAGTGTCTGGCACCGCAGACTTCGTCTGTTCTGGACTTCCCAATGGTTGTTGTACGAAAAGGGGTTTCACTGTCCCCATCAGGCACCGTGCCTGTGTCTGGCACCGTGCAGGCTTGCTAATATTTTTATTTTTTGTAGAATGGGGATGGTGATTCGTTCTTCAAATTCCGAAAGAGTAAACGCGCCGAGAAAGTGTCTGACACCAGGCGTCTGGCACCCTTGGACTGTCAAGACGGGGACCGCGGAACACCCTTCGCCGAGAAAGTGTCTGGCACCGAAAGTGTCTGGCACCAATGCTAGCGTCTGGCGCCCTTTGTTCCTCGCGGTCTGCCTCGCCCTTCTATTGTTGAGCTGCGCCACCCATAACTCGCTCGTCATGCCTTTATATACCATTGAGTCAGGCGAAGCCGATAAAGTTGAAAGCATCTGCATTAAAATCGTCCTCATTGCGGATTTGCATAACGATATTTACGGGACAGACCAAGCCGTCCTGATTCAGAAAATAAAGTCTGTTGAACCTGATTTGATATTTCTTGCTGGAGATATTGTTGACGACAAACAGCCTATAGAAGGAACAAGGCTTCTGCTGGAAGGGATTGAAGGCTTTGCACCGACTTTTTACGTTACCGGCAACCACGAATATATGAGCCGCCGCTATAGTATTAAAACCATACGGCAGGAGATTCAGGCGTACGGCGTTACGATACTGTCTGACTCGTACACCAAGATAAACATCAAGGGAAAAGAGCTACTCATTGCAGGCGTTGAAGACCCGTTCAAAAAGAAATATGAGGATAAGACTTATGATTATAAGAAGGCCGCGCTGAAGTTCTTGGAATTGGATGAAGAGGCGGATTACACAATCCTCATAAGCCACAGACCAGAAACGATACGCCTCTATCCCTATTTTGATTTAGTAGTTTCTGGACACGCGCACGGCGGGCAGGTCATCATTCCCAAGCTTCTGAACGGACTCTATGCGCCGCACCAAGGCTTCTTCCCAAGGTACGCAGGCGGGCGATATCAGCACGGAAAGCAGGTCCATATCGTAAGCCGCGGACTCACCGTGATGCGCCCCCGTCTGCCGCGCATATACAATCCGCCGGAACTCGTGGTTATTTCATGCCTTTTTTAAGCGCCTTATTTTATCGAACACTCTCCGAGACCAGACGAACAGGTTATCCCTTTTACCAATTTACAAAATATCATATCTGCGGTTCTCTTTTTGCTGATATGCAGAAGTTTCACGTCCCGTGAATATTACCAGAATTTCACAAAATAAATACTGAAAATTGCCATAGTACCTGTGTACTATTTTTACAAACTAGAAAAAGTGTTTCCTTTGACAAGAATTCTTTGGGGGAGCACTATATTTATAGCGAAAACAGGAGGTTATAGATATGAAAAGATTCTTTCTTATCTTATTAGTCGTTTCGGCCGTGATGGCGTGCCGAGACGTGGAGACGGATGCGCCGACTCCCGCTGGGACAGGAGTGCGTATAGTCGTAGGAAGCGGCGAGCGGACGGTTATACCTGACGCAAGCGGCTTGTATTACACATTGAATTTGACCGCCCAGGGCAAGGAGGCGGTAACCGGCGTTATTACCGAACAAGAGACGGAAAAGGAATTTGAGCTTACGCCTGGTGCATGGAAGTTAGAGATTGAGGGCTATCTTTCCGAGGCTGATGCGGAGAACTCGCAGGTTTTGCCGGTGGTAAAGGGCGAGGAACCAAGCATCACCGTAGCAGACGGCAAGGTGAGCGAGGTGAAAGTGGTGTTAGAGCCCGTCGCGCAGGCGTTAGGGGGCTCTGGTACTTTCAAGTATGAGGTCTCTTTCCCGGCTGGGACAACAACAGCTGTACTAACCATTACTCCCTACAGCGGCGGGGGGGGGGGAGCAGAAGCCTCTTCGATTAATCTACTCGAAGAAAGCAAGACGTCTGGGGAAGTAGAGCTTAACGCCGGCTACTATCGAATAGCCATAGCTCTGGGCGCTAGTGAGGACAAAACAGTCAGGCAGAGAGACATCGTCCATATTATAAAAGACCTGACAACAAAGGCTAGCTATAGCTATACAGCCGAAGACTTCGCGGAGCCGAAACCAGAGCCTTCTGAGGACCAGGGTCCAGAAACTATCTATGTAGATATCACTGCCGCCGATGGCTGGTTAAACGCCGCGTACGTTGAATGGAATCCGCTGGCTCAGGCTGATAGTTATGAAGTTTATTACAAAAAAGCAACGGGCTCCACTTATGTGAAGGCGGATGCTCCGCTCATACGCAAATACAAGGATGGCAATCGTACCTATTACCGCGCGGACGTGATGGGAATAGCCGCGGGCTCTTACGACCTGAAAGTACTCCCCGTTTTGAACGAAGACATTGCAGAAGACTACGAAGTGCTTGATTCTGTCAGGTCTGTGAATAACGTTGAAACTCACGACCGAAGCGGATATGCATTCTCCAACGGACGGGTTCCTGGCGCGTATCAAATGGACGGCACGCCCAAACCTAACGCCCGCGTCATTTACATTACCAACGAGAACAAAGACACGGTAACACTGTCGGTAAAGACGGGTAGCAACAAAGAGGAGAATCTGTCCGGACTGCAGAATATCCTTTCCGGGTTCAAGAAAAAGTTTGAGACCCGCCCCCTCATCATCAGGCTTATCGGGCAAATAGGAATCCCTACAACCACTGACAAGGGCGACATCGTTGTCGATACGGGCGAGGCAGGCGCGACAGGCACGTCGTATATCACCATAGAAGGTGTAGGAAACGACGCAACTGCAGACGGCTGGGGTATACGGATAAAGAACGCGACCAACATCGAGGTCAGTAATCTCGGCTTTATGAACACTGCTGCAGATGAAGGAGATAATGTCGGACTTCAAAGTAAGAATTACTATGTATGGGTTCATAACTGCGACCTCTTCTACGGCGCCGCCGGTGGTGACGCTGACCAAGCCAAGGGCGACGGGGCGATGGACTCCAAGGGTTCAACCTACGTTACCTTCTCGTACAACCACTTCTGGGACAACGGCAAGACCCACCTTATAGGAAACAAGGAGTCTGGTCCGGACGGCAACCCCGGGCTCTTAACGATCCACCACAACTGGTACGACCACTCCGACAGCCGGCACCCCCGCGTACGGATTCACACCGTCCACGTGTACAACAACTACTACGACTGCGTCGCCAAGTACGGCATTGGCGTGACCTACGGTGCTTCGGTCTTCGCGGAAGGCAACTATTTCTATAAGACCAAGAATCCCATGCTCATATCCAAGCAGGGGCACGATAACAACACCTTCGGCGGCGAAGACGGCGGTATCATCAAGGCGTACGGCAACTCCATGGATTCTACTGGCTCGAACACCTTCACGCCCTATTCTTCCAATAACACTGACTTCGACGCTTACGTCGTAACAAACCGCGGCGATACGGTACCTTCTTCGGTAAAGACAAAGCAAGGCGGCCATACGTACAGCAACTTTGACACGGACAGCGGTTTTTACACCTATACAGCTGATACAGCCGAAACAGCCAAAGATAAGGTTGTACAATACGCAGGACGTATGCAAGGCGGAGACTTCAAGTGGACATTCACATCGCAGGACGAGACCAGTTACGCTGTAAATACTGCCTTGCAGTCGGCGCTTACCTCGTACAAGACAAAACTTGTCTCCGAACAGGGAAGCACTGGCGGCGACACTGGTGGTGGTGGCACGGGCGGCGACGATAATCCCGGCGGGGGCGAGAACCCCGGCGGCGGTGGGACAGATCCGACCGACCCAGGCACTGGTGGTGGAGACGATCCCCCGCCAGTCACTGGCGACAGCATAACGTGCTACTTTGAGGGGGCGAAAACTGACAACGCGAGCCCTTCTAATAGCGCTTTTAGCATCACAAACACCAAGTCTGGCGGTAAAGTAAGTTACGCCAACAACAAGGGAACTATTACCGTCAATGGAACGGATTAC